>NZ_CAXAOY010000010.1:0-197133 GCF_963970975.1 Pseudomonas sp. RA_15y_Pfl1_P11 | reverse complement strand
TGCTGGAAGGCTTCGGCCCAAAAGAAACAAAGCCCTACCACTACCAACTCGACCACCTCGGTACCCCACAGGAACTCACCGCCCCGGATGGCGAAATCGTCTGGTCCGCGCATTACCGCGCCTACGGCGAAATCAGCCGCCTGGACATAGGAAAAGTCGACAACCCGCTGCGCTTCCAAGGCCAATACTTCGATCAAGAAAGCGGGCTGCACTACAACCGCCATCGCTACTACAATCCGGATCTAGGTCGTTACCTGACACCCGATCCGGTGAAATTGGCGGGTGGGAGTAACGCCTACCTATACGTGCCTAACCCGACCGGATGGGCAGATCCACTAGGCTTGAATTCTTGTCCAGGTGGCGAAAAGTGCAAACCGAAGATTGAAGCTGAAGAACCAGAAACTAAGGCAAAAGCCAATTATGGGGAGTCACTCCCGACCACCACCTCAAATATCCCGCCTGAAATGGGATATCACAAAGAAACCTATGCCAACAAACCAGTTAAACCGGAAGAAACCACCCGAAAGTGGGATGAATTTCTAGGGCCACATCCCCACACGAACACCAACCCACGAACTGGAAAACCTGATCGCGACAGGATAGTTTCTAGTGACGCAAAAAGAAGTATTCGCTATGGCTCGCACGAAATGAACAGCCAACCAAGCAAACATCACTACCATTAGGAGACATGGACTCTTGAGCTTAAAACCAACACCATGAATGTGGACAACACTGTTATTAGAGTCCCACTACCGAAGAAGTGAAATGAAGATACGAATTATCGAAGTACTTTCTACTAAGGACACTTTACTCGTCAGGTTTCAATCATCTGTCGGTAGTGGCACCGCTCTATGGGCTGGGATCCCCCCCGACATCGGCGAGGAACACGACGTAGAGTTCGATCTGGATGAAATTTTTTCTTGGGGGCGAAACATTACTCCGTCCTCCGATACGACCCCGCAGGTCACCGATATAAACGGTATCACTCAAATAACCGCCGAGTTGATTCAAGTCGCGGACGAAGAATGTGCTGCATTACAATTTGGCGACTCTATAGTTCTTGTTGAACTCGACCGACCAATCACTCAAAAATCTGGTTACGTTGACGTGCGGGCGACCAGAATCACCCTATACCCAACAAATATTTAACCCCCCTCACCCCCACGCCACCACCAACAACCCCACCCCCAACACCAAACACAACGGCGAATAAAAATACGTATCCAACCTCGCAAACCTCGACCCGCCGACTTTCTTGAAAAACCCCACCAATTCCGAATCCCCAATCGCCCTGGCAAACATTACCAAGGCAATCGCACTGATCCCCCACTGCAACGCCCCATGGGATACCGCCGAAAAGTACAACCCCGCACGCAGGCACACCATCAGCGCAATCGCCACCAATCCCATGGCGACCAGAAACGTGGCGAGCGCCGAGGGCTTGAACGCAGGCTTGGGTCCGCTGGCGAATTCTCCGGGCAGTTGGGGGATGGCGGCTAAGAAGCCGAGTTTGCCGCCGGCAGCCCAGTACAGATGCACCATGCTGATGAATGTAAAAACGCCGACAATCCATCGTGCGACTACGAAGCTCATGACTGGCTCTCTCTGACAAGGTCCGAATCAGGATAGCCCCCCTGAGATTTTCTGCAGGCATTTCGTCGGCGGCTGACGGTAAAGTGCCGCCCCATGAAACTTGCCCGTGCCGACCGCTCGCTCATTGCTTGAACGTTCTATTGCTGCGTCCTGTTCAATGTGTTCGCCTGCAGTATCGGTCATGGGCAGATGGTCGCGATGCAGCTCAATGGCATCGGCGGCCAGTTCTGTACAGTGGACCCGCGCACCCAGGCGCCCAAGCCGTCCAACTCCACTGAGGAGAACCTGCCCACGCTGTCCAAGGCGTTCGGCTGTCCGCTGCGCTCCACTGGCGGTATGGGCCCGGCGGTGAGTTCCAGCCTGAATGTGGCGGTGTTGCCACAGCCCCATGCGCCACCGCCAGCTATCGTCCTGGCTGCTGACACCCTGCCCGCTGTTCAACGGGATCAACGGGATCAACGTCGTCGACGGCCGCTACGAGCAGCGCACGATCTGAGCGCGCTCGATCATCGACTACCGCATCAACGACAGCACCACCCTGAAAAATACCCTGTACGACTAGGACAGCCAACGCGATTACCGCAACCTGGAGACTTCTACGACATTCCGCGAACCCGGGAGAGCTTCGGCAAAGACAAGACTAACGAAGTCACCACTAAAGCACTGTTCGTGGAGAATCGCCTGGGCCTCACCGACAAATTGTCGCTGTTGACCGGCCTGCGTTACGACGCCATCGACCTGGATGTCACCAACCACCGCGTGGTCACGGCCACCAACCCTCGGCACTCCAAACGCAACTGGGAACCGGTGACCGGCCGCGTAGGCCTGACCTATCAATTCATCCCATCGGCCAATGTGTACGTGCAATACAGCACCGCCGCCGAGCAGCCAAGCACCCCCACACAAGTGTTTGATGTCTCGACAGGTAAGCAGTGGGAAGTGGGCAGCAAGTTCGACTATCTGGAGTGCCGTGGCTCGGCCACCATGGCCACCTACAAGATCAGCGCAAGGACTTTGCCGTGACCGAGCCGCAGCATCCCGGTCGACACGTATACCTCGGTGACGGGCAGAGTGCGCAACTTAACGAATGAGATGTATGCCGAGTTTGCCCATGTGTCGCCGGCGTATTATCTGGGGGCGCCGAGAACCTTCGAGCTGGCAGTACAAACCAGGTTATAAACCTGCAATGCAATCGAATGTGGGAACGTGCTTGCTCGCTCCCACATTTTGATCTCCATTCGCCAGCGAGATCGAGGTTACTTCAGGCTCGCCTCAACCTTCTGCGCCACATCCTCCGTCAACCATGCCTTCCACACTTGCGGATGTTCCTTGAGAAATGCCTGGGCCACCTCTCGTGGCGCTGTGTGATTTTCACTCATGGTCGCCAAGGCTTTATTCAGCGGTTCGATCGGAAACTCAACTTTCTCAAAGAACTGCGCAATCTGCGGATGGGCCTTCTGGAACGGCGCAGACACCCCGATACTCAACTTGGACGCCAACGAGCGCGTGGGCTTCGGATCAGGATTATCCGCATCCGTCAGGGTCTTCCAGGCCTCGGCATCGAAGGGCGGTTCCTCCAGTTGGATCAACTTGTAGCGCCCCATCAACGGCGTCGGCGACCAGTAGTAGAACAACACTGGCTTGCCCCGCCGGATTGACGAGGCAATCTCGGCATCCAGTGCCGCGCCTGAGCCGCTGCGGAAGTTCACGTAGCTGTCATCCAGACCGTAGGCCTTGAGCTTCTGTTTGTTGACCACTTCCGAGGTCCAGCCGATAGGGCTGTTGAGAAAGCGGCCCTTGCCTGGGGATTCCGGGTCCTTGAACACATCCTTGTAGCGCGCCAGGTCCTTTACGCTCTTGAGGTCCGGCGCCAGTGGCTTGATGCCTTTGGCGGGATCACCCTTGACCACGTATTCCGGCACCCACCAGCCTTCGGTTGCGCCTTTGACCGTGTCACCGAGACCAACCACCTTGCCTTCGGCCTCCGCCTTGACCCACACCGGGCTGCGGCCGGCCCACTCTTCGCCGATCACCTGGATGTCGTTCTTGGCCAGGGCGGTTTCCAGGGTGATGGTAGTGCCGGGCAAGGTGTCGGTGGGTAAGTCGTAACCCTTCTCGACAATTACCCGCAGCACTTCGGTGATCAGGCTGCCGCTTTCCCAGTTCAGATCGGCAAAATGTATCGGCGCCTCAGCGGCGCGCACCGGCAATGTGGCCATTGACAGCCCTAGGGTCGTCAGGGACGCAGCCAACAGTATTCTCAATCCTTTCATGCCTCAGCACCTCGCGATATCGCAGCCAATAGCGGAAGGCTTTGCTGCGTATGCGCGAAGCCTCTGAACAAGTAAGTCAACTCAACTGTAGTAGAGGTTCCGGGAGATAACGGGTGTTCGCGTTTTTTTGCTGATTATTCACTGGCCTTGAACGTGACCAGCTCACCCTTGCGCCATTTGGCAGCCTTGCCGGTCACGGCCTTGAGTGTTTTGGTCAGGCCTTCCTGAAGTTGCTCATTGGCGGCAAACACTAGCATCACGCTGTGGCCTTCCTTGAACACGATGCCCTGGCCTTCGGCCGAGGACACAAAGGCGTAGTCGCCCAAGCCATAGACGGTCAGCTTGATGTCGCGGAACTTCAATTCGAACTTGCCACCCTCACGACTGGGCAATACCGCCGCACGGAAGTGATCGCCGACTTTGAGTTCCAGGCGAGGTTTGTCGTCCACCACCATCGCCGCCTCGGTGTCGATTTCGGCGATGTAGATACCTTCCGGCGTCTGCTCGGTGATGTAAACGAAACGGGATTGAAACTGTTTGACCAACTTTGCGCGCAAATCACCCAGCACGAACAACGCGTGCATATCCAGATTACTGACTGCCAAGGAAACGCCCCCACATCGAAAAGAGCGCTGTCCGCCAGAGCGGACAGCACAAAAAAACGGCCTTCACGGCACGACCACATCACTCATTCTTTGAAAAAAACTGAAGAAAATCCCGCTGTCGAGTCACAAGACTAGTACAGACGTACGTGATGGACCTTGTGCAAGGTCATCAGGCACCACAGGAGATCACAGGTTCAACGGCCCGAGAATACGGGCCGACCAACTTCAGAGAATAACCCAATTAAAAATGCAGTTTTCCGACACGCAAACTCAAATAAACACACTGCCATGGAACCGGGCGCTGGTCGCCTACGACAATACTAAAACAGCAACACCGATGAAAACCAGCTACAACGCTGCAATCAAGTCGTCCGGATCGATCGAAAGGAGCAGGCCATGCAACGATCAACCTACAACGCGATGTCTTCGACCCCCCGTTCATCCTCTCAGGACGAAGCTCAATACTACCGCTTGAACGGCTTTGAAGGGTACTCGGATTCAATTCTTTACCAAGTCGTACCTGCCGGCAGAAACTTCTTCCACATCCGCGAAGTGCTCAGCGGTCGAATCAAAGGCTTTCGCAGCGACCATGTCAAGGCCTGTGAACTGGCCAAGAAACTTGAAGCCATGTTGTAAGCGCACCCAACGATCGATCGTTTCGTCAGCCCGCTAACTTAACTGCGCCGCCGACCCGCAACAACTGCCATACTGGCCCGTCCACTGAAGTTTGTGCCCACTCGGGCCAGGTTTCTCCAGTGCAGTTATCTCCAAGGGAAGGCTCTACGTGACGGAATTTGATATCGGCGAATTTTTCATCCATGGCGACGTAAGGGAAGTAGACGGTGAGTTTCAAGCAGTGATCATCATGCGGGCCAAGCCACCGCTGACCACTGTCACCACCCACCAGGTCGAAAAAGACCGCTGGTTCAAAACCGTCGACGCCGCCGCCATCGCAGCAAAGGACGCCGCCAAAGCGTTAAAAACCGCCGTAGATTCTGGCGCCCTGAATTCCTGACAATCCGATAGAACTCTACTGCGTCACAACCCTCCCATGCATAACGACCACCCTGCATGGAGAACGATATGGACGCGCCAATCCCTACCCTTGAAACCCTGTTTGACCAATTGGGCCTGGACTCAACCCCAGACGCTATCGACGCCTTTATCGCTGCGCACCCTTTGCCTGACGACGTGAAGTTGGTCGATGCGCCTTTCTGGTCCGCACAACAAGCACGTTTTCTCAAGGAAGAGCTGCGCGAAGACGCCGAATGGGCGATTGCGGTGGACGAACTGAACCAACGCCTGCATCAACCGCACTGACGGTAGATATCTACTCACGTTCAAAGGCTGAAAATTCCCCTGCAGTGATCGGGCTTGTCCCGCTCACTGCAACGATGTGTCGATGCCTATGCCCATCCCGGAAAAGCCCACGTCACGTTAACGCTTCACAGCCTCGGGTTTATAGCCCAGGCGCAGACCACCCCAATGCCGGCCCTTGACGACGATCGGCACCGATAGGTCGTGCATCAGCTCACCGGTATCGCGGGTGTAAGTCTGCAACAAAACCGCCTGTTGATGGCTGCCACAGCGGATCCCGGTGCGGTCTTCAAACTTGCGCTTGGTGCGGTTCTGCACTGCATCCACCTGCACATCGCCGGTCAATGCCTGGGAAAACGCCTTGTTGTGCGTCGGCACGTAGCCCTGGGGCGTGCAGGCAATGGCGAACACCAACCCTTCATGCCTCGGCAGCAGATCTTCCTGGATCGCCGGCAACACCTGGTCGGTATAACCGTCAAACCGGGTGTGGTACTTGCTTGGGGTGGTATTGGCAATCGGCGTGTAGCTTCGGTCGAATAGGTCATCCAGACTGATGCGGTTCTGTAGCACGTCGGCCTCGAATTGCGCGGCAATTCGGCTGGCGCCTTCACGGGCCAAGTCGTAGATCCGCTGGTGATAGTCATCCAGGCCGACTTGCGCCAAGCGTTCACTGATGGTTTCGGCTTGGCCTTCCATCTGCACGGCGGCGTCGGCCAGTTGGCGGGTTTGCTGATCGCTGACCGCCAGGTCGCTGCGCATTTGTTCCACGGCATGGAACAGGCTGTCGAGCTGGGTGCGGTTGGTGTCGGCGCCCTCGGCGATTTCATTCACCTGGCCTTCGACATCCGCCGCCAGGCTGGCGATGCTATGCAGTTGCTCACCGGCGCGCTCCACTTGCTCCACACCCGTGTGCAAGTCTGCCGAGAGCTGGCGAATCTGCTCCACCACCTGAGCCGTGCGTTGCTGGATATCGGCCACCATCACCCCAACCTCATCAGTGGCTGTGGCCGTACGGCCTGCCAGCCCGCGCACCTCATCCGCCACGACTGCAAACCCCCGACCATGCTCACCGGCTCGCGCCGCCTCAATCGCTGCATTGAGCGCCAACAGGTTAGTCTGGCTGGCGATGGACTGGATCACCAAGGTCACCCGCTGGATTTCCTCACTGCGCTGGCTCAAGGCTTCGATCAGTTCACGACTGGCATTGGCGCGCTGACTGAGCTGGTGCATGCGGGTGATCGATTGGGCCAGCACTTCGTGGCCTTCGGTGCTGCGTTGATGGGCCTGGCTGGCGGCCCCCAGGGCCTCGCGGCTGAGCTGGGAGGTGACCTTTTCGGTGCCAATCATCACCTCGGCACTGCTGACAATCTGCTTGGCTGCACTCAACTGAGACTGCAAGCGAGCCGCCAGTTGCTTGACCGAATAGGCCACGCCGGCAGCGGAGAGTGCGTTATGGCTGGTGGTATAGGACAGGTCGCGAGTCAACTCACCCATCGCATCGACAGCTTCGCAAGACGTAACAACGGGTGTGCGACGTGTCAGGCGAGGCAGCCAGATGACCAGCACGGCCAGTGGCAGGCAGACGTACAGCGGAAGGCTGGCAAATGCCAGTCCCAACAGTATCAGCACCAGGGCGATGCTCTGCGTAAGCTGCGTCAACCAGGCGGCCAACCCGCGCACTACCGATTGCGGCGCCACTGCTGCGCCCGTCAGAGATCCTTCCCCAGCCATCTTCGTCACCCCACTGCTTATCGTTATTGTCGCTGCATTAAACGCCACTATCGGGCCATTATCCATGGGCCTTTAGTGGGGTAGCTTGCAACAGATCAATACACGGGGGTGTAACGAGTCTTTCCCTGGGGGACCGCTTAGCGCCCCCCCAGCTTCACCGCATCAGGCTTGGCGCTGGTGCTTGTCGATCTGCTCGTGGCGCTCTTGCGCTTCGATGCAGTACTTGGTGGTAGGGCTGATCAGCAAGCGCTTGAGGCCGATAGGCTCGCCGCTGTCATCGCACCAGCCAAAGGAATCTTCCTTGATGCGTTCCAGTGCACGCTCAAGTTGCGGCAGCATGCGCTGGTCGCGGTCGATGGCGTTCACCAGCCAGGTGCGCTCTTCTTCAACGGAAGCGGCGTCGGCAGGGTCGGCCGGAGTGTCCAGGCTTTCAATGGCGATACGGTTCTGTTCGATGCGCTCGTGGTGTTCCACTTTCATGTCTTGCAGCAACTTCTCGAAAAAAGCGTGCTGTTCGGCATTCATGTAGTCATCCGCCGGCATGGCCAGCAACTTTTCCTTTGTCATTGATTTCTCTATAAAAAATACGTGCATTAAGGCGAATAAGGGAGCGTTCCGGCCGACCTCTGCAGGTCTCGGAAGGGCGCCGTCCATTTCAAGCGCCACCCGGCACTCAATTTACGAGGGGCGGCAGTCTAAGGCCGACTTGAGGGCACAGCAACTGAAAAGACAGGCAATTTTTCCGAGATAACCCCCAAAAGCACCAGGACGGGCTCGGCGAATGGTTATCGGAGTGCGTTTATAGCAGGAAAGTTCGTGGAACAGCTATAAGCTGCAAGCCGCAAGCGACAAGCTGTAAAGCTAATCAAACTTGCAGCTTGAAGCTTGAAGCTTGCAGCTCAACGCTTACGCTGCTTCTTATTGCGGTATTGGTCGATCACCACCGCCACCACAATGATCAGGCCCTTGATGATGTCCTGGATGTACGCATCCACCCCGACAAACGTAAACCCGCTGGCCATCACCCCCAGAATCAGTGCGCCGATCACGGTCCCCGTGATGCGCCCTACTCCGCCCGCCAGGCTGGTGCCGCCGATCACCGCGGCGGCAATCGCATCCAGCTCGTAGGACATGCCCATACCGGCCTGGCCGGTCGCAGCCCGTGCCGAGGCCACCACACCGGCCAGGCCCGCCAGGAGCCCGGCGATGCTGTAGACGATGATCAAGTGGCGCTTGACGTTGATCCCCGACGTACGCGCCGCCTGCATGTTGCCGCCGATGGCGTAGGTGTACTTGCCGTACTTGGTGTAGCGCAGGGCGATATGGAAGATCACAGCCACCACCAGGAAGATGATCACTGGCATCGCGCCATGGCCGATGGCCGTGTACGAGTCCGAGAGCATGCTCACCGGTTGGCCTTCGGTGTAGTAACGCGCCACGCCACGGGCAGAGACCATCATGCCGAGGGTGGCAATAAAGGGCGGGATACCGGTAACGGCAATGATACTGCCGTTGATCGCCCCTGCCAGCAGCCCGACGCCAAGCCCCATCGCCACCGGAATCCACACCGGCAAATCGGTCAGACTGGGAAATACCGCCCGGGAAAAATCAGAGGTTTGCGCCAAACTGGCAGCGATCATCGCCGACAACGCCAATACCGAGCCCGAGGACAGGTCGATACCGGTGGTGATGATCACCTGGGTCACACCGATGGCGAGCAAGCCGATGATCGACACTTGCAGGATCATCAGCACCAGGCGCTGGGAGTTCATCAGGAAGCTCTGGTCACGCACGATCCAGCCGAACACTTCAAACACCAGGCCGATGCCGATCAGCACCAGGAAGATGCTCAGCTCGGTGGGCACGCGTCGACGACTTTTGGTTGGCGCCGTCGTGGGTTTGTTATCCGTTATTGCATTCATAGCCCATCACCTTTTTATTCTGTACGTCAGTGGACTACCGTCATCCCGGATGCCAACTGCATGACTTTTTCCTGGGTGGCTTCGCTGCGCTCCAAGGTGCCCATCAAATCCCCTTCGTGCATCACCATGACCCGGTCGCTCATGCCCAGTACTTCGGGCAGCTCGGAAGAAATCATGATCACCGCCATGCCTTCGCTGGCGAGGAAGGAGATCAACCGATAGATCTCCGCCTTGGCGCCCACATCAATGCCCCGCGTCGGTTCATCAAGGATCAGCAGGCGCGGGTTGGTCATCAGCCAGCGCGCCAGCAAGGCCTTCTGCTGGTTGCCGCCGGACAAGGTGTCGATGCATTGCTCAAGGGACGGGGTTTTCACGCGCAGCTTCTTGCACATGTCTTCGCACAGCGCACGCAGGGCCTTCTGCTGGATAAAACCGTTGCCCGAGTAGTGCGGCAGCACGGCCATTTCCATGTTTTCCAACACGGAAAGGCAGGGGAACAGGCCACTGAGCTTGCGGTCTTCGGTCAACAGAGCAAAGCCCTTCTCAATGGCCATGTGCGGATCGGTAATGCGCACCGCCTTGCCGTCCAGACTGATCTGGCCGCTGCTGCTAGGGGTGATGCCAAAAATGGTTTCGGCCACGTTGGTGCGGCCCGAGCCCATCAACCCGGCAATGCCGAGGATCTCGCCGGCGTGCAGGTCAAACGAAACGTCCTTGAATACGCCGTCCAGCGTCAGGTTGCGCACCGACAGCAACAGGTCACCGATGGGCGTCTCGCGCACCGGAAACAGCTGGCTCAGCTCACGGCCGACCATCATCGAAATCAGGCTGTCGCTGTTCATGCTGTCGGCGCGTTGCAGGCCGACGTACTGGCCGTCGCGGAACACCGCCACTTCATCGGCGATCGCGAATACTTCATTCATTTTATGGGTGATGTAGACGATGCCTTTGCCCTGGGACTTGAGGTCGGCAATGATCGAAAACAAGTGGGCCACTTCCTTGTCGGTAATGGCCGATGTCGGTTCATCCATGATCAGGATGTCGGAGTCGTAGGACACGGCCTTGGCAATCTCGACCATCTGTCGCTCGGCGATGCTCAGGTTGCCCACCTGTTCCTCGGGGTCGAGGTTGATGCGCAAGCGCGCCAGCAACTCGGCGGTGCAACGGTGCATTTCGCGGTGGTTGACCATGTGCAGGCTGTTGAGCTGCTCGCGGCCGATCCAGATATTCTCGGCGATGCTCATGTGCGGCATCAGGTTGAGTTCCTGGTGGATCATCGCGATCCCGGCCTTCTGAGCCGCCAGGGGTGTTTCAAACACAATCGGTTTGCCGCGCAGGCGAATTTCTCCGGCGTCGGGCTGGTAGATGCCAGCGATGATTTTCATCAACGTCGACTTGCCTGCTCCGTTCTCGCCCATCAGCGCCAGCACGGTACCGGGGCGCACGCGCAGCTGTACATCGGCCAGGGCCACGACACCGGGAAAGCCTTTGCTGATATTCACGATTTCCAGCAGGTAGGGTTCTTCCAACAGCTGGGGTTGGATACCGGGAGGCTGCGAGACAACGGCTTGAGCGAGCATAGAAAGGTACTCCATCGGCAAGGCGGGCACGACCGCCCTGCCGGCTTATTGTTGTTATGTCAGGGCTACTTGAACTGGGCGACGTTGTCCGGCGTGATCAACTGGAACGGGATGATCACGTTCTGCTCGACCGGCTCCTTCTTGACCATCTTGCGCGCCGCTTCCACCGAGCCCACCGCCTGCCCCTTGGCGTCCTGGAACGCCGACGCCGCCATATCACCCTTGGTGATCGCGTTCAAACCGTCCGGCGTACCGTCGACACCCGCGATCAACACGCTGCCCGGCTTGATACCCGCCGACTTCAGGGCCATGGACGCGCCAATCGCCATCTCATCGTTGTTGGCCAGCACCGCGTTGAATTCGCGGCCTTGGGTCAGCCAGTCGTTGACCAGGGTCATGCCCTTGTCGCGCAGCCAGATGCCGGTCTGTTCCTGCTCGATCTTGATGTCCGGGTACTTGGCCAGGACTTCCTTCACGCCCTTGGTGCGATTGGTGGTGGCGTTGTTCGCCAGGTCACCCAGCAAGATCACGATCTTGCCTTTGCCGCCGAGCTTTTCAGCGATGTATTGCATTTGCAGGCGGCCGGCCTCGGTGTCATCGGAGACCACCACGGCGACACCCTTGGGCAAATCTTTCTGGTCAGGACGGCGGTTGACGAACACCAGCGGAATGCCCGCCTTGGTGGCGGCATTGATGATGTTCTTGGTCGAAGCGGTATCCACCGGGTTGACGATGATGGCATCGACTTTCTGGCTGATAAAGTTCTCGATCTGGCTCAGCTGCTTGACCACGTCGGCACGCGCGTCTTCGAACTGTAATTGCACGCCGTCACCCTCGGGGTAGGACTTGGCTTGCTTGTCCATGTCCTCGCGCAGGTAGGTCAGGAAGGTGTCATCGAAGGCGGACATGCTCACGCCCACCTTGATATCGGCGGCACTGGCAAAGCCACTCGCCAGCATCATGGACAAGGCCAGCGCGGTAAAACGGATCGGGGTCTTCATGAACGGTCTGTCTCCACATTATTGTTGGTTTTGTTGGACGTTACGTTGATCAGAGCGGGGCTTGCGAATGGGGCAGTCGAACCAGCGGTGCGCCTGGAATGCAGCAGACCAGCGCGCCCTTGTTTTCGACGCAGAGCACATTAAGGAAGGAGAAGTAGAACGGCCGGGCGCGGGGCAGACCGCGTGGCGCTAGGACAGGGCGTAAAACTCGCAGTACAGCGTTGAAGATTTTCATCTGACGGTACCTGGTTGTTTTTGATCTTGTTTTTGTTGAGTCGTGCAGATCGAGTCCGAACGTACTATATGCAACCTGGAAAAGACTTTATTGGAAAAAAATTTCCATATCAACCTGTTTTAGAATTTTATTCTATTTTTGTTGAGACCACCTGCTGCCGCTCGGCGCTCAGGCGGGCAGCGTCCAATATACGGGTGGTTTCCAGCGCATCATAGGCATCCACCGGCAGCGGCCCCTGCCCTTGCACGGCCAATTGCAACTGTCGATAGAACTGCATCCAACAGCCCTTTTCAGACGGCACCCGCTCGCGGTCCGGGCCTTGTTCGAACCAGCCCCAGCGGCGGTGTTCTTCAGCGCCCCAATGCTCACCTTCGGTCTTCGGCGACTTGCCGGCCATCAGCGCTTCTTCCTGGCCGTCCAAGCCTTCGACGGTGTAGCAGCCAGAGGTGCCACTGACGCGAAAGCGCGGCGCCTGGCTGTTTTGCAGGGCATTGCCCCACAGATGCGAAATCACACCATTGGCGTGGGTCAGGGACACAAAAAAACCGTGGTCCACCGTGGGGTGTTCGGCGGTGTATTGCAGTTGCGCGAACACCCGATCTACCGGGCCGAACAGTTGCAGGGCCTGGTCGACCAAGTGGCTGCCCAGGTCGCGCAGCCAACCACCGCCGCTGGCGTTACCTATGGCTTGCGGGCTGTAGCGTTCCACGCGGGATTCGAAACGAGTGATCTTGCCCAAGGCGCCGGCGTCGATGAGTTTGCGCAGGGTCAGGTAGTCCGAGTCCCAGCGCCGGTTCTGGTAGACGCTGAGCAGTGAGCCTTGGCGTTCAGCCGCGGTGATCACCGCCTGGGCCTGTTCGGCGTTGGCGGCGAAGGGCTTGTCGCTGACCACGGTTACACCGTGTTCGATGGCTTCGAGCACCAGGGCTGGGCGGCCTTTAAGGGTGGTGGAGATGACCAAGGCGTCGACGCCGGCTTCGACGATTTGACCGATGTTGTCAAAAGCCCTGACACCAGGGTGGTCGGTTGCCAGTTGCTGGCGGCGTTCGGGTGAGCGAGTCACCACACCGACGAACGTCGCGCCTGGCAGGGTTGCAATCAGCGGCGCATGAAAGAAGCGCCCTCCATGGCCGTAGCCGACTAGACCGATTCGCATGCATACACTCCTTACTTGAAGTGGAAACCCAATTCAAATGTGGGAGCAAGCTCGCTCCCACACTGACTGCATTCCATCTGTGGGATCGCGGTCAGCCGTAGAAGTGCGGACGCTGCGGCAAGCTCACCTTCACAATCTGCTCGCTATTTTGCGCTTCTATGCACGCATCCGCCGCCACCGCCGCCGCAAAGCCATCCCACGCCGACGGCCCGCCGACCTGCCCGGCGCGTACGCTGTCGATAAACGCCTGCAACTCCACGTCATAGGCACCCATAAACCGATCCTTCCAGTCCATCAGAATCGCATTGGACAACTTCGCGCCACTGCGCATTTGCACCTGGGACGGCTCCGGCAGCTTGGCAATACCGGTCTCCCCCACCACTTCGCACTGGATGTCATACCCGTACTGGCAGTTCACGAACACTTCGACATCGATACGCGTGCCCCTGGCGGTTTCCAGCAGCACGATCTGCGGGTCGCGCAGGTGGGCCAGGGCCTTGCTGGATTTGCGTGAAAACACCACTTGCACCGAGACGTAGTCGTCGTTGAGCAGCCAACGCAACACATCCAGTTCGTGGATCAAGGTGTCGGTGATCGCCATGTCGGTCTTGTAGTTCTCGCCCACCGTCGGGTTGCGGTGCGCGCAGTGCAGCATCAGGGGTTCGCCGATCTGACCGCTGTCGATCACGGCTTTCAATGCGCGATAACCCTCGTCGTAGGGGCGCATGAAGCCGACTTGCACCAGGCGCTTGCCGAAGGCCACCTCGGCGTCGACGATCTTGCGGCAGCCTTCAGCCGTCACGGCCAAGGGCTTTTCGCAGAACACCGGTTTGCCGGCGGCGATGGCCGCGAGCACGAACGCTTCGTGGCTCGGCCCCCAGGAAGTGACCAGAATGGCCTCGACCTGTGGTGAATTGATCAGCGCATGGCCGTCGGCGTACACCTCAGCATCCAGCTTCAACTCTGCGACAACCTTGGCGGCTTGCTCAAGATTGATGTCGGTTACCGCCACTACCTGGCTGTTGAGCAAGGTCTGGCTGCAACGACGAATATGGTCACGGCCGATAGCGCCAGTGCCGATGACTCCAAGCTTCAAAGACATACACAACTCCTCTTGTTATCAGTACTGCCGGGCCTTCGCCAGGTGTTCATTGAGTTTTTTTGCGGCGGCATTTGTGCGCTCGCTGGTGGAGACCTGCGCCACACCCACCCGCCACCACGACAGGTAACCGTGGATCATGGTCTTGGGCAGCACCTTGATATCGATCAGCGTAGAAACCGTTTGAGTGCGTGCATCGGCCAGCGCCGCTTCGAGTTGCTCCACGGTGCTGACCTTGTAGGTCTTGCAGCCATAGGCCGCCGCGCTCATGGCGAAATCCACCGGCACCAGGCCGCCGTCGAGCTTGCCGCTCTCGGGGTTGCGGTAGCGGAACTCGGTGCCGAAGCTGTCCATGCCATTGCCGATCTGCAGGTTGTTGATGCAGCCGAAAGCCATGTTGTCGAGCAGCACCACGTTGATCTTGCGGCGCTCCTGGATCGAGGTGGCCAGTTCCGAATGCAGCATCATGTAGGAGCCATCGCCGACCAGGGCGTAGACCTCTTTTGTTGGCTCGGCGAGCTTTACACCGAGAGCAGCGTTGATCTCATAGCCCATGCACGAATAACCGTACTCAACGTGATAGGTGTTGACGCCCTTGCTGCGCCAGGCGCGCTGCAGGTCGCCGGGCAGGCTGCCGGCGGCGGCGACGATAATGGCGTCGTCGGCCAGGGTTTCGTTGAGCACGCCGAGTACGCGGCTCTGGGTCAGGCACGAGCCGGTCAGCTCGATAAATTCACGCAGCACCGCGCGGTCCAGGTGGTCGTCGACCTCAGGCACGAAGCCGTCACCGTCATATTCCACCTGATGCACACGGTCCACTTCGGCGTCCAACTGCGCCTTGGCGTCGCGGATCTGCTCGCTCCAGCCCGAACGATAATCGCCCAGGGCAACGGCCAGTGCTTCAAGGGCGACTTGCGCGTCAGCCAACACCTGCACGCCGTCCAGTTTCAAGGCGTCGCAGGGGCTGATATTGAGGTTGAGAAACTTCACCTCGGCGTGCTTGAACAGTGATTTTGACGAGGTGGTGAAGTCGGTATAACGCGTGCCGACACCGATGATCAGGTCTGCTTCGGGCGCCAGCAGGTTCGCCGCCAGGCAGCCGGTTTCACCGATCCCGCCGACGTTCAGCGGATGGCTGGAGACCACAGCGCTCTTGCCCGCCTGGGTTTCGGCGAAGGGGATATCAAAGCGTTCGGCAAAGGCCTGCAGTGCAGCATTGGCACCGGAATACTTCACGCCGCCACCGCAGATGATCAGCGGCTTGCGCTTGCCGCGAAAAGCCGCCAGCGCATCAGCGATCATCGCGGCGGTGGCCGGGCGACGTTCGATACGGTGCACGCGTTTTTGCAGGAAATAATCTGGATAGTCCCAGGCCTCGGCCTGCACGTCCTGGGGCAACGCCAGGGTCACGGCACCGGTTTCAGCCGGATCGGTAAGCACGCGCATGGCGTGGATTGCAGCAGTCATCAACTGCTCGGGGCGGTTGATGCGGTCCCAGTATTTGCTCACGGAGCGGAAGGCATCGTTGGTGCTGATACTCAGGTCATGGAACTGCTCGATCTGTTGCAACACCGGGTCGGGCTGGCGACTGGCATACACATCACCAGGCAACAGCAACAACGGGATACGGTTGGCGGTCGCCGTCGCGGCGGCGGTGAGCATGTTGGCAGCGCCGGGGCCCACAGAAGCTGTGCACGCGTAGATCTTGCGGCGCAGGTGCTGCTTGGCAAAACCGATGGCGGCGTGGGCCATGCCCTGTTCGTTGCGGCCCTGGTGCACCACCAGGTCACCGCTGTCTTGCTCCAGGGCCTGGCCCAGGCCCAACACGTTGCCGTGGCCGAAAATCGTGAATACCCCGGCGACGAACTTGCTCTGCACGCCATCGACTTCGATGTACTGGTTATCCAGGAACTTCACCAGGGCCTGGGCCATGGTCAATCTTGTTGTGGTCATGTTCGCACCTTGAATGAATGCAAATCTGTCGATCAACAGTGATCCCATGTGGGAGCGGGCTTGCTCGCGAATGCGGTGTGTCAGGCAATGAATCTGTATCTGATAAACCGCTATCGCAGCGATGCGGCGACCCGACAAGCCAGCTCCCACATTGGGTTCAGCGTTGAACCAGAGATTGGTTCAAATGGGCGATGCTCGCGCCCAACGCCTGCTGGATATCCACCAACGCATGCACGCTCTCGGCAAATGGCTCGAACGACAAATAGCCGCTGTATCCAGTACTGAGCAGCGTATCGATCTGCGCCGCGTTGCCCAGGATGTCACCCTCGCCCACCAACACGCGGTGGCCGTCACGAATCGAATCGAGCGGCGTCTCGGCATCTTCCACACCCGAGATATGCACCAGCCCGGTCAATTCCGGAAAGAACTCATGTTCGCTGGCCAAGTGATGATGGAAGGTATCGTGCACCAGGCGAAACACGTCCAGGCCGCCAATGGACTGGATCGCCTCCACCGCCACGCGCTTGCGGCGCAGGGCACATTCCTCAAAGCCCAGGGGTTCGATAAAACCGAGAATCGCGTATTCGCGCAGAATCGGCGCCAGCTCGCTCAAGGCCGTGCGCAACCCGGCGGCACGCTGCGCTTCGTTGCGCGTATCGCCTCGCTCGTTGAACGGGCACATCACCAGGCCCTGGGCGCCGCATTCGCGGGCATAGGTGGCGAGCTGGATCGCTTGGGCGCGACGCTCCTCGTTCCACACGTCAAAGGGGTACAGCGCGTTGATCGACAGCACCTGGATGCCCTGCGCTGCGCACAACTCGCGCACGCGGCTGGCCGGGGTGCCGAATTCGATTTGCTTGCCCGCAAGGTCATTGCGGATCTCGATGGCATCGCACTTGAGCGCTGCGGCCAACTGGATGAAGTCCGGCAGGGACAGGTTGGGGGCGACCATGCGGTTAAGGGCGAAACGTAAAGGCGACTTCATTGTTGTTGTTCTCCGTCCAAAACCGCTTAGAGATCCAGCAGCCAACTGTGCTGCGGATCGTTATGGAAATGCCAGGCGCGCTTGGGGCCGGCCATCACGTTCAGGTAATAAGATTCATAGCCATACGGCACGCTGACCGGGTGATAGCCCTTGGGCACCACCACCAGGTCGCTGTTTTCCACGGCCATGGCCTGGTCAATGCTGCGATCGTCGGTGTAGACGCGCTGGAACACAAAGCCCTGGGGCGGGTTGACCTGGTGGTAGTAGGTCTCTTCAAGAAAGCTCTGGTGCGGCAGGTCGTCGGTGTCGTGCTTGTGCGGCGGGTAGCTCGACGAATGCCCGGACGGCGTGCGTACCTCCACCACCAGCAGCGAATGGGCCGGCTCGCTGTCGGGCAGGATGTCGCACACGTAGCGGGTGTTGGCGCCTTTGCCGCGCACGCTGCGTTTGCAGTTCTCCGGGCGGATCAGGCGAGGTTCGTAGCCGTCCGCACCCGGCGCGGCGCAGACGGCAATCTGTACATCGCTCAAGGCGGTGACCTGGGCATCGGTGCCCGGTGGCAGGTAAGCGGCGAACGGCGATTTGTCTTCAAACACGGATTGGCGATCACCCAGGTTCTGCCAGTTGAAGCCTTCGCCTTCAATGTTCACGCGACCGCTGAGCAGCACCAGGCACAATTCCTTATCACCGGCGCTGACCGGCAGGGTTTCGCCCAGGCTCAGCCGGTAAGCGGAAAAGCCCACGTACTCCAGGCGCCCTGCTTCCAGCGCGACCATGGTTTGTCCGTGTTTGCTGCTCTTGACCAACAAGCTCATTTTGCAGTCCTCTCATTCAGCAGGGCATCATTCAGCAGAGTACGTAGGGTGTCGTAACCTTTCTTCGCATAGATATAGCTGGGCGCCACAGCCGGGTCCTGCTCGGCTTCCACGACCAGCCAGCCTTCATAGTTCGCGGCCAGCAACTCATCGAGCAATTCGGCGAAGTCGATATCACCGTCGCCGGGCACGGTGAAGGTGCCGTTGACGATGCAGTCGGGAAAACTCCACATCTGGTTACGCGCCAGTTGCACCACAGGCTTGCGCACGTCCTTGAAATGCACGTGGCAGATGCGGTCGATGTGTTTACGCAGTACCTCCAGTGGTTCGCCGCCGCCCATGTAGCAGTGGCCCGAATCGAACAGCAGGCCGACTTCCGGGCCTGTTCGTTTCATCAACTGGTCGATGTCTTCCGCGGATTCGACGTAGGCGCCCATATGGTGGTGGTACGCCAGGCGCACGCCTTGGGACAGGGTGAAACGCGCCAGTTCGGTGAGCTTGTCGGCGTAATCCTGCCAGGCCTGTTCGCTGTGAAAGCGCGGGCGCTCGATCAGGCGGATGCGCGAGCCCTGGATCGAATCGGCGACTTCGCCGTAGACCAATACATTGGCGCCGTTTTGCTTGAGCAACTCGACATGGCCGGCAATGGCCTCGATTTCTTCGGCCACTGAACGCCGGGCCAGCCGGCTGGAGTACCAGCCGGAGACCAGTGCCAGGTCATAAGGGCGCAGCACATCGCCGACGCCTTTGGCGTCTTTGGGGAATTTGCCGTTGAGTTCGAAGCCTTCGTAACCGATTTCCTGGCCTTCGCTCAAGGCGGTGCTCAGGGGCGTTTCGCCGCCCAGGGCCGGGAGGTCGTCGTTGCTCCAGGAAATCGGGTTGATGCCAATTCGGATTGCGGGCATGGCTGCACCTTTTATTGTTCTTCAAAGTTGCATGGGATCTGCTTTATGTGGGAGCTGGCTTGCCTGCGATGGCATCAACTCGGTGTACCTGATAGACCGAGTTGCCAGCATCGCAGGCAAGCCAGCTCCCACATTTGATTGCATTTCAAGTTGGAAAACGGGTTTAGGTTCGGGCACTTCGCCAGGCATTGATCAGCTGCTCGAACGTGGCCTGGACTTGCTGGATCAGGGTTTCATCATCAATCTCCCCCGCCATCCACGCCCGGCTCGGCTCCTGGAAGATTGTGCGGCCCACGGCAAAGCCTCGGCACGTCGTACTCTGGCTGGCTTGCTGGAAGCCATCGGCGAGACACTCAGCCGAGGCATTCAGGCCCAGCAGCACCACGCCACGGCAGTACGGGTCGCGGTCCTGGATCAGTTCGTCGAGTTTCTTCCAGTCCTCGGCCGACTGCGCCTCAATCTTCCACCACGCCGGGTAGATACCCAGGTTGTACAAGCGCTTGAGGCTGCGATAGAGCACATCCGGGTAAGTGGACGGGTGATCCTTCGGCGGGATGACTTCCAGCAGCAGTTCATGGCCACTGACCAGTGAAGCTTCGTACACCGCCTTGAGTTGCGCTTCCTGTTCCAGGCGCAGCAACGGCTCGTCGTCGGGGTGAAATTGCACCAGGCATTTGATGATTTGCTCCTGGGGCCAGGCGATCAGGTTGCTGCCAATCGAGCGGCCGTGCTCGAACGCCAGTGGACGCGAGTTCTGCACCTCCACCGGACGCGCGATCCACCAGCCACGGCCGCTGGCCGCATTAAGAGCGTCCTGGCCGAAGCGTTGGTCGGCCAGCAGGCCCACATCGGCCTCTATGCCTTGCTCGGCGAGCTTGTTCTCGACGCGTTCGATGGCCTGGATAAACAGCTGCTTGATATCGCTGATGCGCGTTGGGTCCTGGCCACCTTTTTGCGCCAGGTCCACCAACTGCCAACGGTGGTCGAAAGCAAACACGAACAGTTGCTTCCAGGCCTTGCGCGGCACCGAGACGCGGTGCAGGCGTTGCAGGGTCACGTCTTGATCCGGCCGGGTGATCGGCACCGGGCTGTTGAACAGGTACTCAAGCTCGGCAGGCGTCGGCATGGCCGGCGCGCAGGCGTGACGCGATACCACAAGACCGCCGCAGGCATTGGCCAACTGGCTGCAACGCTCATCGCTGGCGTCATTGATCCAGCCACTGAGGAAACCCGACATAAAGGCATCGCCAGCACCGAGCACGTTGAGCACTTCAACGCGCACACCGGGGTAGATGGCGCCGTCTTCCAGTCGCACGGGGATGGCGCCGTGAATCACCGTGCAACCCTGCGGGCCGAGCTTGACCACCAGGGTCGCCGGGGTCAGCTCGCGGACTTTACGCAGTGCGGTGAGCAAATCTTCACTGCCACCCGCGATGAGGAATTCTTCTTCGGTACCGACAATCAAGTCGAAGCGCGGCAGGATTTTCTGCACATGCTGGCTGACGTTCTGGTCGGCGACAAACCGCGTCTCGCCATCCGCCTTGCCCGCCAGGCCCCACAGCACTGGGCGGTAGTCGATATCCAGCACGCGCTTGACGTTGTGCTTGGCCGCATAGTCCAGGGCCTGGATACTGGCCTTGTACACGCCATCGGTGGAGAAATGCGTGCCGGTGATCAGCAGCGCCTTGCTGTTGGCAATAAAAGATTCACTGATGTCTTCGGCGCGCAGGGCCATGTCGGCGCAGTTTTCGCGGTAGAACACCAGGGGGAAGGTTTCGCGGTCCTTGAGGCCGAGCAGCACCAAAGCGGTCAGGCGCTCCGGGTCGACCTTGATGGCGCTGACATCGCAACCTTCGCGGGCCAGGGATTCCAGTAGGAAACGGCCCATGTGGTCATCACCCACCCGGCTCAGCATCGCCGACTTGAGGCCCAACCGTGCGGTGCCAAAGGCGATATTGGCAGAAGAACCGCCGAGGTATTTGGCAAAGCTGGACACATCCTCAAGCCGCGCACCGACTTGCTGTGCATAGAGGTCGACGCCCAGGCGCCCGAGGCAAATCAGATCCAATTGACGCCCACTGGCAAAACGAGTCTGGCCCATGCTGGCTCCTGTTATTTTTATCAGCCTGCGCTGTGCCGTCGTGGTGGCGGCAAACGCTCTTGGTGGGAGCAGACTAGAACGTCCGTCGACGCCAATCAATATTTATTCTAGATATTTTTTCTTTGGAATATTTTTTCCATTAGGCTTGCGCAGGGGCAGCCCAGCGAGACTGCATCGTTTCAGCAGGCCACGGCGGCCGTGATGCGCAGGTATTTTTTTGTGCCTACCCTGTAGACTTGCGCCACTCATCAGCGCATCAGAAGAACCGTCAGAAGGATTGCCCATGTCCCGCACCGATCACGAGCCCGCCCTGGAAGAAACGCCCGCCAGCCCTCCGATCAATGCCGAACGCCTGTTGCAGCTGATCACCGACGAATACGAAAGCCTGCCACGCCAACTCAAACGCATCGCCAGCTACATGAGCCAGCAAAGCGACCGGATCATGGTCGACCGTATCAGCGATATCGCTCGCGAGTGCGAAGTGCACCCGTCGGCCATCGTGCGGTTTTCCCAGCGTTTCGGTTTCAGCGGGTTCAGTGAGATGCAGGCGCTGTTTCGCGAGGCCTACACCCACAAGACCACACCGGTGCAGAACTACCAGCAGCGCATCCGCAGCATGATCGCCAACAAGTCGCAGAAGGCCAGCGGCGGCGACCTGGCGCGTGAGTGCGTCAACGCGACCCTGTCGGGCATCGAGCGCCTGGGGCTGGAACTCGATGACGTGGCGTTCGACAAGGCCGTGGACCTGGTGGTCAACGCCGACAACATCTACGTGGTCGGCGTGCGCCGCTCGTTTGCGGTGGCCGATTACCTGGTCTACAACCTGCAGCACACCAACAAACGCATCCACCTGATCTCGGGCCTGGGCGGCAGCTACCGCGAGCAGATGCGCAGCGTGCGCGCCAATGACCTGGTGATTGCAATCAGCTTTACGCCCTACGGCAAAGAGACCCAGCATTGCCTGCGGATTGCCCAGCTTCATCAGGCCAAAACGTTGATTATCACCGACAGTAACTTGTCGCCCCTGGCCAAACGGGCGAACGCGGTGTTGCTGGTAAATGAGGGCTCGTCGTTTGCGTTTCGTTCGTTAAGCGCCACGTTGTGCCTGTGCCAGGCGTTGTTTATTGCGGTGGCGTATCGTTTGGAGTTGAAGGTGGACGAGATACACGAGCAGGTTGGGTTTGACGACTGACCGCGCTTACGCCACCTGCGCGACGGGATCTGCGCGCGCTCGGCCACGCTGCGCGTGATGGCTGGCATTACAGCAAAAAGCCGCGCCTGTTGGTCAGGCGCGGCTTGGATGAGGCGCGAGCAAAATTACATGAAGATCGCAATCAGGATAATGATCGGGATCGGAATGCCGAGGAACCACAGAAGTAATGAGCGCATGATGTTCTCCTTGAATTAATTAACGGACGAAGTGTTCGGTTTCGACATACACCACGGCATCGCGACGACGACCACCATAAGTTGCAGCGAAACTGGCGAAGAAGGCACCGATCAGCAGGGCAATGAAGGTCCACAGCGACGTATAGGCAGCGACTTTCGCAGCGGTATCGGCGGCTTGCTTGGCTTTGAGCTTGGCGTCTTCAACGGCTTTACGGGCGTCGCCGTAGACCTTGTCGATACGCGCCTCGGCATCAGCCTGGCTGAGGTTGGTGCGCTGGCTGATCAACTGGGCCAGGTAAGCACGGTCTTCAGCGGCCAGTTGGCCGTCGTTGCTCAGGGTGCGGGTGAAGATGCGGGCGACCACGCCATGTGCAGCGTCGTCACCGACGGCCACCGGGCGATCATCGCGAAACAGGCTGTCGACGTAGTAGTCGAAATCACCGCCGCTGACACCCTTGGCTGCACTGCCGGCGGCCTGGGTCATGCCACTGGCCGCGCCGGCTGCAACGCTGGCACCGGCTTTCACGCCACCGCTCACCACACTGCCGACCGAGCCGACCACCAGTACTGCGGTAATCAGCGTGGCGACGGCCCAGGCCAGGAAGCCATGGGCGGTGTCGCGAAAGTACACCTCATCGCCGTGCATATTCGCCCACTTCACGCGCAACCGGCCGGCGATGTAGCCGCCTAGCCCGGACGCGACGATCTGGGTAAAGGCCAGCCAGATAATCGTGGAAACGCCAAGGCCCTTGGCGCTGATGCCGCTGTCAGCCCACGGCGACACCGCCGAAAAGCCCAGGCCGAAGCCCAGCAGTACCAGGATCAGCGACAGTGCAGCCGCCGCCGCCGCCCCAGCAAAAATCGCGCCCCAGGAAACCCCGGAGCGCGTGCTCGACTCTTGTAGCGTGGATGAGGATGTAATCATTACTTTTTGCTCCCGGCAGGAAAAATGGTGTTGCAAGTCTCAAAAGGGGCAGTGCAGGCAGCGTGCCAGTCGACATGGAATTTAATATCTTTGTAAATCAGCAGCTTAAGTAATTTGAACTTACGAAAATCATGCAAGTTGCAAGCATTGATCGTTTGAGGCGGGCGTTATGCATTCCATCGTTCGCGGCCATAAAATCTGTGTCAGTTTTGCCAAGATGACTTTTTATTTAGTAAGCGTTCAGCCATTTCTTGGCAAAATGCCCACACTTCTAGTGTGAATCGCTCACCAGGTAATCCTATGACCCGTATTTTGACCATCGAGGATGATGCCGTAACAGCCCGCGAGATCGTCGCCGAGCTGAGTAGCCATGGACTGGATGTAGATTGGGTGGACAACGGCCGCGAAGGCCTGGTCCGTGCCGTGAGTGGGGATTACGACCTGATCACTCTCGACCGCATGCTGCCGGAACTCGATGGCCTGGCCATCGTCACCACCCTGCGCACTATCGGGGTGTCGACACCGATCCTGATGATCAGCGCCCTCTCCGATGTCGATGAGCGTGTGCGCGGCCTGCGCGCCGGGGGTGACGACTACCTGACCAAGCCGTTCGCGTCCGACGAAATGGCGGCGCGCGTCGAAGTGCTGCTGCGGCGCAAAAGCACGGTCAAGGAATTCGAAACCGCCCTGCGCGTGGCCGACCTGGAACTGAACCTGATCAGCCGCGAAGCCAGCCGCGCCGACCAACCGCTGAGCTTGCTGCCCACTGAATACAAACTGCTCGAATTCCTGATGCGCAACACAGGGCAGATCCTGTCGCGGATGATGATCTTTGAAGAAGTCTGGGGCTATCACTTCGACCCGGGCACCAACCTGATCGACGTGCACATCGGCCGCCTGCGCAAGAAGATCGACCCACCGGGCCTCACGCCGCTGATCCGCACGGTACGAGGTTCCGGTTATGTCATTGCTGAACCCATCTAAGGGCTGGCGCTCTTCCAGCAGCCGCTTGCTGGCGCTGTACAGTTCGTTGTTCGTGGCCTGGAGCTGCATCCTGATGGGGGTGCTGTATTACGAGGTGTCGGGTTACCTGAGCGACCTGTCGCGCCACTCCCTGATGCAGCGCCAACACTTATTCCAGCGCTTCGACGGCGAAGAACTGGTGGAAGCCCTGACCACCAGCATGACCTTCGACATGAAGGGCGTGGACGCCTATGGCCTGTTCGATGAGCAATTCCGCCCGCTCAGTGGACCGATCCGCGCAGTGCCGCCGGACCTGCCCTTGGACGGCAAGATCCACGCCCTGGTCAATTGCGTCGAATCCGACGACCCCAAGCTGCCCAAGGACAGCTGCGACGCGGTGGCCACCCACACCGAAGACGGCCGTTGGCTGGTGCTGGTGCGCGCCAACGGCTCGCTGTTTGGCGTGACCCGGATCATCTGGCATGCCCTGCTCTGGGCCCTGTCGTTGACCATTATCCCAGGCGCGGCTGGCTGGCACTTGCTGCGCCGGCGCCCGTTGCGGCGGATTCGCGGGATCCAGGCCAGTGCCGAAGCCATCGTCGCCGGTGACCTCACTCACCGCCTGCCGCTGTCAAACCGGCGCGATGAGCTGGACATGCTCGCGGCCATCGTCAACGCCATGCTCGACCGCATCGAGAAGCTGATGAACGAGGTCAAGGGCGTGTGCGATAACATCGCCCACGACCTGCGCACGCCGCTGACGCGCCTGCGCGCGCAGCTGTACCGCATCAAGCAGGAGGCCGAGGCGGAGTCGGGCTACGCAGTGAAACTCGACGACGCGATTGCCGAAACCGACACGCTGATGGCGCGCTTTCGCGGGCTGTTGCGCATCTCGGAGCTGGAAGACCACCAGCGCCGCTCCGGCTTTCTGGTGATGGACCCACTGCCACTGCTGCGTGAACTGCACGACTTCTACCTGCCCCTGGCCGAGGAAGGCGAATTGCAGTTGGTGCTCGACACCCCAGAGTCCCTGCCCTGGATCACCGGCGACCGCGCGCTGCTGTTCGAAGCCCTGTCCAACTTGCTGAGCAATTCGATCAAGTTCTCCCCGCCGGGCGGCGCAGTGATCTTGCGCGCGGTAAATGACGCGGGCAGCACACGCATCGAAGTCCACGACTCCGGGCCCGGCATACCACTGGCAGAACGTGCGTCGGTATTCCAACGCTTCTATCGCGTGGATGAAAGTGACCAACAAGGCGGGTTCGGGTTGGGTTTGTCGATTGTGGCGGCGATCATCAACTTGCATGGGTTCAAGTTGGACGTGGGTACAAGCGAACAAGGCGGTGCCAGATTGGTGCTGGAATGCCGCCAGCAGCTCATGCCCAAAGCCTGAGATTCACACCGATCAAAAATGTGGGAGCGGGCTCGCTCGCTCCCACATTAGATGTGCAGTGCTTGGCAGATCAGGCCGGGAAGTTGGCCCGCAATGCCTCAAGCCCGCCGCTGTAAACACCCGCGAACAGTTCTTCCACCGCCGCATCCGTGGTGCCTGCCGCCGGCGTAAACACCCCGGACCAGGTCACTTTCGCCGACGACTCGCTCAACGCCTCAACCTGCAACGTCGCCAGGTACGCACTCACCGGAAACGGCGATTGCTCAATGGTGTAGCTGTACGTACGCCCGACGTTATCAAACGCCTGCAAACGCTCCACGATCTGGCCACCGTCAGCGGTTTGCAGGTGACGCACGCGGCCGCCCTCGCTCGGCTCGCTCTTGACGATAAGCGCCAGCCAGTCCGGCAGGCTGTTGAAGCCGCCAATCAATTGCCAGACCTGATCGGCCGATACCGGGATTTCAATCACAGAAGAGGCTGTTGCCACAATAAATACTCCAGAAAATGAAAAAAATCAGATCGCCATGCTGTCGACCACCCCCCATCGACCCGCAACGCGGCACCCGTGGTGGCAGACGACAGGGGTGAAGCAATGTACGCCACCAGGTTGGCGACTTCATCCACATTCGCCGCACGCTGGATGATCGAGGTCGGCCGCGCGTTACGCACAAATACGTCCGCCTCGTCCCGCGCACTGCGCCCGGACTTTTGCGTCGCGTCCTTGAGCATCTGCTCCAGGCCGTCGGTGAAGGTCGGGCCCGGCAGCACAGCGTTGACCGTCACACCGGTGCCCGCGAGGCGCTTGGCCAAGCCATGGGACACCGCCAGGTTGGCGCTTTTGGTCACGCCGTAATTGATCATATCCGCGGGCGTCGCCACGCCGGTTTTACCCCGCAGATCCCCATGGAAGCCAGCGAGCCGTTTACCGCATTGGGTTTGGTTGCCTCAGGGCTGGGCGTGGCGATGGTGCAAAAAGGCCTGAGCCGCAATGCACCGCCCGGCGTGGTGCTGCGGGAATTGCCATGGTTGACCTACACCACCCCGTTATGGGCGGCGTGGCATCGGATCAACCTGCGGCCATTGGTGGAAACCTTCCGCAAAGTGCTCACCGGACCCAAGGGCTGATGGAGTTCGAAATGTGGGAGCAAGCCCGCTCCCACATTTGGCTCTTTATCCGGCTTGGGATTTTAAGAAGGTTGCCATTAGTTGGTTAACCCGCTCTGCCGCCTCCAACTGCACCATATGCCCCTGCCCCGGCACTATCTCAACCTGGGCTTGCAATCCCTCGGCATGCCTGGCCGGGATGATTGCATCCTCACTGCCCCAGATCACCAAACTCGGCTGGCGGCCCACCACGTTGCGCACATCAATCATCTGCCGCCCGCCCTCAAACAGCTTTTGATTGAGCTGCCGCAATGCCTGGTCCACGCCTTCCAACCGCTTGAACTTGAGCATGTCCTCCAGCATCTGCCGCGTCACCAACGCCGGGTCGCTGAACAGTTGAGTCAACTGTGGCTTGAGCGCATTTCGATTATTGGCCTCGGCAAACCCTTGTAGGTAATCGCCGTTGATATCCGGACCCAGGCCGGCGCTGGCGATCAGGGTCAGCGAAGCGACACGCTCGGGTGCCTGGCTGGCAAGCGTCAGTGAAACCAGCCCACCCATGGAATGCCCGGCCAGGTGCACGCGGTCGAGATCGAGGTGGTCAAGCAGGTCCAACACCGCCTGGCTCAACTCCTGCGCATCGCCGCTTTGCAGGTGTTTGCCCGACTCGCCGTGCCCCGGCAGGTCCAGGGCGATCACGCGGCGCTCGGCGGCCAATGCCGGTTGGTTGAACAGCCAGTTGTTCAAGTCACCGCCAAACCCATGCACCAGTACCAAGGGTGTGCCGCCTTCGCCCAGGTCGAGATAGCGCAGCAAGCGCCCGCCAATTTCGACCTTTTGCGCACTCGGCCCGGCTGCTTCGGCCTCGGCGCTGCTTGAGACAAACCCGGCGTTGAAGCTTTCGATCACCGCATCGATCTGGGCCTCGGTGGCCTCGCCTTCCACCACAATCCCCAGCAATGCGCCTACCGGCAAGGTCTCATCGCTCAGCGCCAGCACCCTGCGCAACACACCACTGAAGGGTGCTTCGACACTGCTGGAGATCTTGTCGGTCTCCACGTCCAGCACTTCCTCGCCCTTCTCCACTCGGTCACCGGGCTGCTTGAGCCAGACGTCGATGCGGCCCTCGGTCATCGACAGCCCCCACTTGGGCATGGTCAGGGTATGGATCATGCGGCATTCCTCTTGTCAGCGATCTTCAGCACAGCGGCCTCGATCTTCGCGGCGTTGGGGATGTACAAGTCTTCCAGCGCGTCGGAAAACGGCACCGGCGTGTGCGGCGCGGTGACCATCTCAATCGGCGCGCGCAGGGAGGCAAACGCCCGCTGGGCGACCAAGGCACTGATATCGGTAGCAATGGAACAGCGTGGGTTGGACTCGTCGATCACCACCAGCCGCCCGGTTTTTTCCACGCTTTCGAGAATGCTGTCTTCATCGAGCGGGCTGGTAGTGCGCAGGTCCAGCACTTCGCAGTCGATGCCCTGGCGGGCCAGGTTGGCGGCGGCTTCCAGGGCGATATGCACCATGCGCCCGTAGGTCACCAGCGTCACGTCTTTGCCTTCGCGCACGAAGTTGGCTTCGCCGAAGGGCACCGTATACAGCTCCTCCGGCACCTCACCTTGCAGGCTGTAAAGCATCTTGTGCTCGAGGAAGATCA
The DNA here is from genome assembly GCF_963970975.1 of Pseudomonas sp. RA_15y_Pfl1_P11. Lineage (NCBI taxonomy): Bacteria > Pseudomonadati > Pseudomonadota > Gammaproteobacteria > Pseudomonadales > Pseudomonadaceae > Pseudomonas > Pseudomonas sp. RA_15y_Pfl1_P11. The sequence goes on along the minus strand of NZ_CAXAOY010000010.1, from coordinate 168,431 downwards.
CCGGGTCATTGTCGCGGATCGCCTGGATCAACATGCCCTTGGCGTCATAGGGCGTGGCCGGGCACACCACCTTGAGGCCGGGGATGTGGGTCCACATCGAAGTGAGCATCTGTGAATGCTGGGCCGCCGCACGCAGGCCCGCACCGTACATCGCGCGGACCACCAGCGGCGTAGTGGTCTTGCCGCCGAACATGTAGCGGAACTTGGCGGCCTGGTTGAGCAATTGGTCAAGGCAGCAGCCGATAAAGTCGACGAACATCAATTCGCACACCGGGCGCATACCTCGAGTGGCGGCGCCGACCGCCATGCCGACGTAACCGACTTCGGACAGTGGCGCGTCGAGTACACGGTCAGGAAACTCCGGGTACAGGCCTTTGGTCACGCCGAGCACACCGCCCCAGGCATCCTGTTCGCCAGGGGAACCGGTGCCGCCGGACACGTCCTGGCCGATGATGAACACGCTCTGGTCACGGCGCATTTCCTGGGCCAGGGCTTCGTTGATCGCCTGCTGATAGCTGATTTTGCGAGCCATAAAGTTCTCTCCATGTAGTTGTTGTTATTAGCGGTAGGCGACGTAGACATCGCTGAGCAGGTCGACGGCCTGCGGCTTGGGATCGGATTTGGCCAGGCGGACGGCGTCTTCGATCAACTGTGCAACCTCACCGTCAATGCGTTCGAATTGCGCGGCATCCAGCCAGCCTTCGGCGCTGCAGCGTTGGCGGAACAGCGCCAGGCAATCCGCACTTTCCCGCAGTTTTTTCACTTCATCCGGGCCGCGATAGGTTTGCGCATCACCTTCGAAGTGGCCGTAGAAGCGGCTTAATTTCACTTCAACCAGCGTCGGCCCGTCGCCTTTGCGCGCTCGCTCCACCGCGACGCCCAGCGCCTCATGCACGGCGAAGAAATCATTGCCATCGACGATCACGCCCGGCATGCCAAACCCCACAGCGCGTTCGGCAATGTCCTTGCACGCCACCGACCAGCCGGAACCGGTGGCCTCGGCATAGCCATTGTTTTCGGCGACGAACAGGCACGGCAGTTTCATGATCGAGGCCAGGTTCATCGCTTCGAACACCGCGCCCTCGTTGGAACCACCGTCGCCAAAAAACGCCACGGCCACGCCCTGGCTGCCCTTGAGTTTGGAGGCCAGCGCCGCACCTGCGGCCAACGGCGCACCGGCACCGACAATGCCATTGGCGCCGAGCATGCCCTTCTCCTGGTCGGCGATGTGCATGGAGCCGCCTTTGCCGCCGCACACGCCGGTTTTCTTGCCATAGATCTCGGCCATCATGCCGAACACATCCACGCCCTTAGCGATGCAATGGCCGTGGCCACGGTGGTTGGAGGCGATGCAGTCTTCATCGTTGAGGTGGGCCATGACCCCGGCCGCGCTGGCTTCCTGGCCGGCGTAGAGGTGCACGAACCCGGGGATCTCGCCGGTGGCGAATTCCACGTGCAGGCGTTCTTCAAAATCACGGATGGTGCGCATCACGGTGTAGGCATGCAGCAGTTGATCGGTGGACAGGTGAGTGGACATCTTGTTGTTCTCCAGGTTGTCTCGACACACAAAAGGCTGGCTGCGGCCAGCTACAAGGGCATTCAGCACAGGCTGTGCCAAGCCCCCGTAAAATCTCGCAAAGCATTGATCCAGAGCAGTGCGTTGGCGTTGTGCGGGTGCGACTTGCCAGCGCAGAATGAGACGGCGCATTGCACAGTGAACGGCGTGTCTCAGGCCGTTTGAGACGCTGCGTCTCATCCCTGGCAGTTGGTCAGTCCCTGCTTGTCCCACCCGACGCATGCGCGCTTAATGGCGGGCATAACAACAAAGACCGAGAACCGGAGGCCTTATGCTCGCCGCGAACTCCAGGGAGCACGTCGACTGCGTCAGTCGCGTGGTCCGCAATGCCGATCGCCTGCCCCAGGTGCCGGTGCCGTCGCTGATTTTCGATTCGTGGCGGCGGTCCATGGAGCAACACCACCTGGACCCCGGTTCCCTGCAGGGCCCGCGCATCCTCAGCGAACCCTTGCTCAAGGAATGCCGCGAGCGCGCCGAACTGTTCATGCGCATCGCCAGCGAAGAAGTCGGGCAACTGCACCACCGCGTGCGCCAGGCCGACTACTGCGTGATGCTCACCGACGCCCAGGGCCAGACCATCGACCACCGCGTGGACACCTCGATACGCACCGACTGCCGTAAGGCCGGCCTGTACCTGGGCACGTGCTGGTCGGAAGCTGAAGAAGGCACGTGCGGCGTGGCCACGGTGCTCACCAGCAAGTCCGCGGTGACGGTGCACAAGCGCGACCACTTCCGTGCGGCATTTATCGGCCTCACCTGCTCCGCCGCACCGATCTTCGACCCTCAGGGCAACCTGCTCGGGGTGATGGACGCCTCCGCGCTCAAATCCCCGGATGACCGCCGCAGCCAGCACCTGGTGCGGCAGATGGTGGCGCAGAGTGCCGAGGCCATCGAAAACGCGTTTTTCATGCACAGCGCCCGCGAGCATTGGGTGCTGCAAGCCCACAGCACGCCCGGCTATGTGGACAGCCAACCCGACCTGCTGCTGGCCTGGGACCGAGACGGTCGCTTGCATGCCCTCAACAGCAAAGCGCGCCAGGCCCTGCGCCTGCGCTTTGGCCAGGTGCCGGAGCACATCGGTGAAGTGTTCGACCTGGATGCACTGCGCGCAGTGACCGACCAATCGGCCCAGCAACTGCACTGGATTGGCGAGCCTGGCGCCCTGCATGTACGCGTCAATGCACCGCGACGCAAACCGGCGCGTGCGGCGCTGATCCCGCTGGTCGACGCGCGCGTGGAAGAGCACTTGCGCCTGGCCGTGCGGGTCAAAGACCGCAACCTGCCCGTGCTGGTGCAGGGTGAAACCGGTGCCGGCAAGGAAGTCTTCGCCCGCCAACTGCATGCGCGCAGTGCCCGTTGCGATGGGCCGTTTGTGGCGGTGAACTGTGCGGCGATTCCAGAGAACCTGATTGAAAGCGAGTTGTTCGGCTACGTCGCCGGCGCGTTCACCGGCGCCTCCAGCAAAGGCATGCCGGGTCTGTTGGTACAGGCCGATGGCGGCACGCTGTTCCTGGATGAAATCGGCGACATGCCCCTGGCCTTGCAGACGCGCCTGCTGCGCGTGATGGCTGAGGGGGAAGTGGCCCCGCTGGGCGCGGCGAAAACCCGCGCGGTAGATATCCAAGTGATCTGCGCCAGCCACCGCGATCTATCGGTGTTGGTCACTGAGGGCAGTTTTCGTGAAGACCTGTACTTTCGCCTCGGCTGCGCGCGTTTCTGCCTGCCGCCCCTGCGCGAACGTACCGACAAACTGGCCTTGATCAATCGTTTGCTGGAGCAGGAAGCGCGCAACAGTGGCGTCGCGGTGGGCATCGGTCAGGCAGCGCTGGAATTGCTGCTGGGTTACGCCTGGCCGGGCAACGTGCGGCAATTGCGGCATGTGCTGGCGTATGCCTGTGCGGTGTGTGAAGGCGGGACGTTGCAGGTGGCGGATCTGCCGGTGGAGGTTCGAGGGGATCAGGTTGAGGCGCGGGTGGAAGATAACGTGAGCCCGGAGCGGCAGGTGGTGCTAGATGCGTTGATTCGGCATCGTTGGAAGCCGTTGCCCGCGGCGCAGGCGCTGGGCATTTCAAGGGCAACGCTGTATCGCCGAGTTAACCAGCTAGGTATCGACATGCCCGGAAAAGCACTGACGTAACGCGAACAAAATGTGGGAGCGGGCTTGCTCGCGAAAGCGGTACATCAGTCACAGAAGAGTCGACTGAACCACCGCTTTCGCGAGCAAGCCCGCTCCCACATTGGATCTCAGCGGTAGACCAGGCCGCCGTCAATCAGCGGAGCTTGCCCGGTCATATAGTCCGAGTCCGGCCCTGCCAGATAAGACACCAACCCCGCCACATCCTCCGGCGTTTCTGCGCGGCCCAGAGCAATCCCATCCACATACTTTTTGTACGTCGCCCCCACTTCAGCCCCGGTAATCTCGGCCATGCGCTTGTCGATCTCGACCCACATATCGGTACCCACCACACCCGGGCAGTAGGCATTCACCGTGATCCCGGCGCTGGCCAGTTCCTTGGCCGCCGCCTGGGTCAAGGCGCGCACGGCAAATTTGGTCGCCGAGTACACGCCGAGCAGCGCAAAGCCTTCATGGCCCGCGATGGAGCAGGCATTAATGATCTTGCCCTTCTGCCCCAGCGCCTTGAATTTCTTGCCGGCAGCCTGGATACCCCAGAGCACACCCTGCACGTTGATGCCCAGGGTGCGTTCGACCTGTTCCTGGCTGACATCCAACAGTGAGTCGATCTGCGCGACCCCGGCGTTGTTGACGATGATGTCGAAGCCGCCCAGGGTCTGGTGCGCGTGTTCCACCGCCGCCGCGACTTGCTCACGCTTGGACACGTCGGCGACAAACACCGAGGCCTTGCGTCCCAACGCCACGATGTCGGCAGCCAGCGCTTCGAGCTTGGCGCCATTGATGTCCACCAGGGCGATGTCGGCACCGTCCTGTGCCAGGCGCAGGGCGATGGCCCGGCCAATGCCCTGCCCGGCGCCGGTTACCAACGCAACTTTTCCAGCGATACTCATGGCTATCTCCTGCAAATGATGAGGGAAGCCTTGTCTATCGCAGGTGCACCTTGGCCTGTCGAGGCGCAGACGGTTCGGCGGGGAGGTTGAGACGGGTTGTCTCAAGCCGCGAACCATTCTCGAAAACTTGTAAAAGTGCGCGGTTATGCCTAGTTTATGCGCCCCCCCCGCCCCGCGCTTTAAGGCCTTGCCCCCATGGTTTTGCGTTTTCGTCCCGTCGTCACCTCACGTTTCGCCCTCGGTTTGCTACTCAGCGGCGGCATCGGTAACAACCTGGCGGCTGAAATTGAACTGCCGGCGGTGAAGGTTCAGGGCCAGGATGAATCCGGCTACCGCAGTGAAACCGCCTCGGTGAGTGGCGTCGATAACGCGCCGCTGCTGGACACCCCGGCGTCGATCAGCGTGATCAACGCCGCCCTGATCAAGGACCAGCAAGCGCGCCTGCTCAGTGAAGTGCTGCGCAACGACGCCTCGGTGGGCGACAGCTATGCGCCCATTGGTTATTACGAAAACTTCGTGGTGCGCGGCTTCTCGCTGAACGCAGCCAGCAGCTACAAGATCAACGGTCGTACCATCACCGGCGAGCAGAACGTCGCCCTGGAAAACAAGCAGCAGGTGGAAGTGCTCAAAGGCCTGGCGGGTCTGCAAAGCGGGATATCCGAGCCGAGCGGCGTGATCAACTACGTGACCAAGCGCCCGGAAGATGTGCGCTCGGTGACCGTCTCCACCGACGATCGCGGCAGCGGCTACATCGCCACCGACGTCGGCGGTTGGTTTGGCAGCGAGCAGCAGTTCGGCCTGCGCGCCAACGTGGCCCATGAAGACCTCAATGCCTATGTCGAACACGCCAATGGCCAGCGCGATTTCGTTTCCTTGGCCTTCGACTGGAACATCAGTCCCGATGCGGTGCTGCAACTGGATGCCGAATACCAGGACAAGCAACAGCGCTCGGTGCCGGGTTACCAGTTGTTGGGCGGCACTGAGGTTCCACACGACGCCTCGCCGAAAAAACTGCTGGGGCACCAAAGCGGGTCCAGGCAGGTGGGCATTGAATCACTGAACCTCAACGGCAAGTTTGAATACCGTTTCAGCGACCAGTGGAAAGGCAGTGTCAGTGCCGCCCGCAGCAAAGTGGTGATCGATGACTACAGTTCGTTTGCCTGGGGTGGCGCCACCCGCGGCGTGGGCAACACCTTTACGCCCGAAGGCAACTACGACATCTACGACTACCGCAGCCCGGACGACACCCGTCGCGACGATGAAGTACAGGCGGCAATGACCGGGCTGTTCGACACCGCCGGCCTGGGCCATGAACTGACCGTTGGCACCAGCGCGTTTCGCCGCGTGATCGACAAGCGCACGCCAGTCAACGCGTGGATCGGCAGCAGCAATATTAACGCCGACGCGCCGACCTTTACACCGACTGACGTCCCATTGAACGACAGCCATCGCAACCTCGACAGCCGCCAATACGGCCTGTTTGTCAGCGACCGCATTCGCTTCAACGAGCACTGGCAAACCCTTCTCGGCGGCCGTGAAGTGCGCCTGGATGAGCGCGCCTTTGACGATAACGGCAATGAAGCCCGCCACACTCAACGGTATGTGTTCCTGCCACAGGCATCGGTGATCTTCAAGCCGGTGGACAACCTCTCGCTTTATACCCGCTACAGCAAGGGCCTGTCCCTGGGCGGCACCGCCCCCTGGTACGCCAGCAACGCCAATGAAACCCTGGCCCCGACCACCTCACGGCAAATCGAAGCCGGGGTGAAGTACGACTGGCGCCGCATCAGCTTCGCCGCCGCCGTGTTCCAGACCCGCCAGGCCTACCAGTACGCCCAGCCGGACGGGGCAGGCAACTTCACCTATGTGCAGCAAGGCGAGCAGAAGAACACCGGGCTGGAGTTGTCGGCCAAAGGCTGGGCCACCGACCGCCTACAGATTGCAACCAGCGTGGCGGCGATTCGTGCGCGGGTCACCGGCAGTGGCACGCCGGAGTACGAAGGTCACCAGGCGATCAACGTGCCCAAGCTGCGTGCCAGCGTGTATGCCGACTATGCCCTGCCGTGGGTGAACGGCCTCGCGGTGCTGGGTGGCGTGCAATACAGCGCCAAGAAGTCCGCCAACCGCACCGGCAAGGTGGAAGTGGGCGATTACGCGGTGGTGAATGTGGGTAGCCGCTACACCACCAAGGTGGACGGCTATGAGACGGTGTTCCGCCTGAGCGTCGACAACCTGTTCGACAAGCGCTACTGGCGAGACGCGGGCGAGTACATGGGCGATGACTACCTGTTCCAAGGCGCGCCATTGACGGCGCGCCTGAGTGCCTCTGTCAATTTCTGACGGGTTACTTCGGCATCTTGCGCAAACCTACTGCCAGGCGGCTCCAGCTGTTGATGGTGGCGATGGCCACGCTCAGGTCGACTTGCTCCTGGGCGCTGAATTGGGCGGCCAACGCGTTGAAGTCTTCATCCGGGGCGTGGGTCTGGCTCAGCAGGGTCAAGCTCTCGGTCCAGGCCAGCGCGGCGCGCTCACGCGGGGTGAAGAACGGTGTTTCACGCCAGGCCGACACGGTGTACAGGAGGCGCTCGGTCTCGCCCCCTTTGCGCGCATCAGCGGTGTGCATGTCGAGGCAGAAGGCACAGCCGTTGATCTGCGAAACACGCAGGCGGATCAGCTCCAGCAATGGCAGCTCGATGGACCGAGTGCCGACGGCGCCTTCCAGGGCGAGCATGGCTTTCATCGCGTCTGGCGAGGCGGTGTAGAAATCGGTACGGGTTTGCATGGTATTGCTCCGCAACGGTGGGGTTGGTGGCTAGGTTAGTCACCGGGGGGTTGGGGAGGAATATCCAATTTTGGGGAAGAATGGGTGACCAATTTTCTTTGGGTGGGGGGTGAGTACATATCCGTTATTTGGGTGATGGCTGATATGGGTTCCGCTCTTACAGCGGCTCACTCTTGAAAAGCGCAAAAGTAAGCAAAACGCTCTTGCCCCACCACTCGGTGTCTCGCCTAGGATCGACATGCCCTCACTCCGGCCCACGCTCCAAAGCCGGAGTGAGGGCACACCGAGCCTAAGCGAGGTGCCGAGTGTTGGGGCGAGGACCTTTTGGTTACTTTTGGGTCCTTCCAAAAGTGACCCGCCGTAAGGGCGGAACCATAGGAGGCCGTTACGCAAATAACGGATATGTACCCAGAAGGTCAAACCACCCGAGCCATATGCTCCCCAATCCTCCCCCTCAACCACCGCTCCGCCGGGTCATTGTCATGCACCCCGCTCCACACCATCGACAACTCCGCCGCCTCGATCGCAAACGGCGGATCCTCCGCCCGTAACGCCGTGCCCTCGGTCAACGCACACGCCGCATAATCCGGCACCGTCGCGATAATCTGCGTGCCCGCCAGCAACGCGCGCAACCCGCTGAACTGTGGAACCGCCAGCACCACCCGCCGCGCCCTGCCAATGCGCGCCAGGTCCAGGTCGATATTGCCGCTCAAGTCCCCGGAAAAAGACACCATCGCATGGGGCCGGTCACAGTAGTCATCCAGGGTCAGCGGCTCGGCGCCGTCGTCCCCACGCAGGACCTTGCACGGGATGTCTCGCAGTTTCTTGCGCTTGGCATTCGCCGGCAGTTCGGTGGTGTAGCTCACGCCAACGGATATCTCACCACTGGCCAGCAACGATGACATCAGCAAGTAATTAGCCCGGCGCACCACCACGATGATGCCTGGGGCCTCTTCGCGCAGTTGGCTGAGCAGTGGCGGGAACAGGCCGAACTCGGCGTCGTCGGAAAGGCCGATGCGGAACACCGCACAGCTGGTGGAAGGATCAAAATCCTTGGCACGGCTGACCGCGCCGGAAATGGTGTCCATGGCCGGTTGCAACTCCTTGAGTATCGCCAGCGCACGTGGCGTGGGCTCCATGCCCCGTCCGTTGCGCAGCAGCAACGGGTCGTCGAACAAATCGCGCAGGCGCCCCAGCGCCGCGCTGACCGCGGGTTGGCCCATGAAGAGTTTTTCGGCGACCCGGGTCAGGTTCTTCTCGAACATCAGCGCTTCGAAAATCACCAGCAGGTTCATGTCGACGCGGCGCAGGTCGTTGCGGTTCATGGTGGTATCCAAACGATTGGAAAGCCTACAGATAAACACACAAAGCGCTATTGGGATTGCATGGCTGTGCTGTCTTTTCCAGGCCGATACCTGACGAAATTAACAACGATTAACTCGTCAGCCGGGCGGCCCGGCAACAAGATTAACGGCGTCTACACTGCATCCATTCAACGGGAACGCTCGCATCTACTGCGGATATTTGTCATGGCCCGACTCGAGCAATATGCCCCTCGTTTATCCGCCACCGGTGGCTTATGCCCCCGGCGCGAGCGTATCGCCAAGCAGTTGATCCTGGCCAATCTCGGCGAAAGCCTGGCCATTGCCGACCTGGCCCAGGCCTGTGCGTTGTCGCGCAGCCATTTCTCCCGCGCCTTCAAGTGCACCACCGGGCTGTCGCCGCAGGAGTGGATCCGCCAACAGCGCATCCAGAGAGCCAAGGAATTGATCACCAGTTCCTCCTTGAGCCTCACGCAAATCAGCCTGGAGTGCGGGTTTTGCGACCAGGCGCACTTCTGCCATATGTTCACCCGCAGCGAGGGCGTCAACCCGATGACCTGGCGAAATCACCACTCGCGCCCCAAGCCTCAAGTGATCGCGGCCTAGTGGTCTGTACGGACCTGGAATATGCTGGCCGCTCCCCCCTCCCGAGCATGGCCACCGATGAGTGACCTCAGCGATCAAGCCGTGCATTTCGGCCCCTACCGCATCCACCCGCGCCAACGCCTGGTGCTGGAGGCGGGTCGCCCGTTGCGCCTGGGACGGCGGGCAGTGGATATCCTGCTGATCCTGCTGGAGCAGGCCGGCAATGTGGTGAGCAAGCAGGAACTGATCGCCCGGGTCTGGCCGAAAAGCGTGGTGGAGGACGGCAACCTGCGCGTGCACATGGCGGCGTTGCGCAAGGCCTTGGGCGACGGCCAGGCCGGGCAGCGCTATATCGTCACTGTGGCCCAGCGCGGCTACAGTTTTGTTGCGCCACTGAGCATCGAACCGATGACGATACCCACCGACGGCGCTCCCCAAAGCCCGTGCCACAACCTGCCCTTGCGCCGCACCCGGATGATCGGCCGCCATGCCCTGATCGACAGCCTGGTGCAACAACTGCCCGAACAACGCTTCATCACCCTGACCGGCACCGGCGGTATCGGCAAGACCACTGTCGCCTTGCGCGTGGCGGAATTGCTGATCGGACATTACCGCGATGGTATTCGCTTGCTCGACCTGGCGCCGCTGAGCGCGCCGTCGATGATCCTGCCCAATCTCGCCGTCCTGCTCGACCTGACCCACGTCGAGCACGAACCATTGGCCACGTTCGCCCGCAGTTTGCAGGAGCGCCAGTTGCTGCTGGTGATCGACAACTGCGAACACCTGCTCGATGACATCGCCCTGATCAGCGAAACCTTGCTGCGCCACGCGCCCAGGCTGAACATCCTGGCCACCAGCCGCGAGGCATTGCGCGCCGAGGGCGAGTACGTGCAGCGTCTGGAACCCCTGGCCTGCCCGCCTGCCACCGGTAACCGCGCCCAGGCGCTGGGCTACCCGGCCCTGCAATTGTTGATCGAGCGGGCCATGTCCCATCAGGACAGTTTTGAACTGAGTGAAACCGAACTGCCGCTGGCGATTGATATCTGTCAGCGTCTGGACGGCATCCCCCTGGCGATCGAACTGGTGGCGGCGCAAATCGAACGCTTCGGCCTGCCCGGGCTACTGGTGCAGATGGAAGACAACTTCCGCCTGCTCACCCGTGGCCGACGCAGTGCGCTGCCGCGGCATCAGACCCTGCGCGCCACGCTGGACTGGAGCTTTGACCTGCTGACCGCCTGCGAGCAAGTCTGCCTGCGGCGCCTGGCGGTGTTCCGGGGTGGGTTCAGCCTGGCGAGCGCCGCGGCGGTGATTGCCGGGGAACAGGTGGCGCCGGCTGAGGTGCTGGGCTCGATCACGCAATTGGTGGCCAAATCCTTGCTCAATGTGGAGGCCGGTGATGACGAGATGGGCTATCGCCTGCTGGACATCACGCGCACCTACGCCCTGGAAAAACTCAGCGTTGCCCATGAGCTCGACGCCACGCGCGAGCGCCATGCAGCGCGCTGCCTGGCACTGATGGAACAGGCGCGCGGCGATTGGGAGCTGATCGCGACCCAGCCCTGGATCGACCGCTATGCGCCGCTGCGCGAAGACGTCCGCGCCGCGCTCGACTGGGGGCTCGCACCGGGCGGTGAAAACCTGCTGGCTATCCGCTTGACGGTCAGCGCAATGCCGCTCTGGCAAGAGTTATCGTTGCTCCGGGAACACGGTTTGTATGTGGGCAAGGCGCTGGCATTGATTGAGCAGGTCCGTACACCCTGCACTCAGTTGAAGATGCAACTGCAATTGGCGCTGGGCAGCCTGTCTTACCACGCCATGGGGGCTGCTCCCCAGACTATCGCGGCCTTTGTCGGGGCTCAACGCCTGGCTGAGGAGCGCCAGGATGTCGCTGGCCAAATGCGCGCCATCTCCGGGCAAATGGCGGTGAACTTGTGCGCAGGCCGCTATCGCCAGGCGCTGGCGCAGAGCATGCAATTTGATCGCCTCGACCCACGCACCGACCCGCTGCTGGGCTTGAGCGCCCAACGCCTGCGGGTATTGGCGCAGCACTACAACGGCAATCAGGCACTCGCCCGGCATAACGTCGAACAATTGATCCAGCGCATGGCGCACAGCGGCCACCTCAACCGGTTCGCCCACGGGATTGGCGTGCAATACGACCAAAACGTTGCCTCCCTGACTGTATTAGCGCGAATCCTCTGGCTGCAAGGTTTCCCCGAGCAAGCCTGGCGTACCGCCAGCCAAGCGTTGGAACTGGCGCTGCAAATCAATCATGGCACCTCCATCTGCTACACCCTGGCCCTGGCAGGCGTGATGATCGCCCGCTACAACGGTGAAGAGGACAACGCCCAGACGCTGCAGGCACTGTTGCAGGAACACGCGCACAAGCATTCGGTGCTACTGTTCCAGACTTGGGCGGGGCACTACGCCGGCATCCTCGGGCATAAAGACTGGCAAGGCTTGGGGCTGATCGAGGACATCCTGATCACGCTGGGTGCACACTCGGTCGATGAGCCTGCCTTCGAACGTGCACGCACAGGCAGCGCGGGCTGGTGCGCGCCGGAAATTCTGCGAGTACGCGCCGACAGCATGGCGGATACCCACGCGGCCGAAACACTGCTGCACGATGCTCTGGCGATGGCGCACCAGCAAGGCGCGCTCGCCTGGGAGCTGCGTTGCGCGACATCATTGGCGCAGCTGTGGCTGCCCCAAGGTCGCGAGCAAGCTGCGCGCGACCTGTTGAGTTCAACCTACGCGCGATTCACCGAAGGCTTCGCCACCCAGGACCTAGTTCGCGTACGCAGCCTGCTCGACGAGCTTGAGGACAAACGGCCGGCCTGAAAACGGTCCCAGGTAATGTCCATAACCCTGCTGCAAACGCGTCACCTGCTCCGGATCGCGCAGTTGTGCCAAGGCATAGCTGCGCACGCAATTGAGCAGACGGTAACGCGGGTTGCCGGGGCCGGGTTCGAGGGTCAGCAACGACATGCCGACAAGACGCCCCAGCAGGTAGGACAGATCGGCGTGTTCCAGCTCGGTGCCGGCGACCAGTTCACTCAAGGTGGGCAAGGTCACCGCCATCTTGAACAACCCCAATTGCAGGAACAGCCAGCGCTCCGGCAGGCTCAGGCGCTCGCAGGTCCAGTCGAGGGCGGCGGTCAGGGATTGGTGACGTTCCACTGCCGTACGGCGGCCGCGGATCAGCACTTGCAAGCCCCTGCACAGTTGCTGCTGCAGACCGCGCACACCCAGGGCGTCCACTTGAGCGGCAGCCAGTTCCAGGGCCAGGGGAATGCCATCCAGGCGTCGGCAGATATCCCGCAGCGGCACCAGGTCCTGGGGCCGCAACACAAAGCCCTGTTGACTGGCACGCCCGCGGGCGACGAACAACTGCACGGCCGGGTAGGCCATCGCCTGTTCAACACTGCTCAGTGCCGACGGTGCAGGCACCGCCAACCGGGGCACGCGTTGCACCCATTCGCCGTGAACTTGCAGGGCCTCACGACTACTCACCAGCACACTGACTTGAGGCGCTGTTTCGCGTAGTACCCGCACCAGCTGACGGCACGCGCCGAGCAAAAGGTCGGCGCCGTCGAGCACCAGCAACAACTGGCGGGAGGTCAATTGACGGCTCAACTCGGTAGCGCTGGCGCCCGTTTCAAGGTTCAGCGCGGTGGCCAGGTGGCGCAGCATACTCATCGGCGCTTCCACAGTGGCCAGATCGACCCACCACACACCGTCCCGATAGCGCGGCAATACACGTTCGGCCAGCGCCAGGGCCACGGTGCTCTTGCCTACGCCGGCGCACCCGGTGAGGGTCATCAGGCGCTGCCCCGACAGGCGCCGCACCAGCACACCCAACAGTTCATCGCAGCCAATCACAGGGCTGAGCCGTGCCGCCAGATTGTGCCGGGGCAGCACGGCGTGTACCGCGCCCTGTACAGGTGCTGCGAAACAGTAGCCGCGCTGCGGGTCGTTGAGAATGAAGCGTTGCCCATCGAGGGCGCGACGCAGTGCGGCGATGTGCACGCGCAAGTTGTTTTCTTCCACCACGCTGTTCGGCCAGACCCGCTCGATCAGGGTGGCCTTGCTGATGTACTGCCCAGGCGCCTCGAGCAGCGCCGTGAGGATATCCAGCGCGCGTCCGCCCAGAGGCACCGGCCAGCCAGCCTTGCTGACCAACCGCTGTTGCCGGTGAAAGACATAGGCGCCGAAGCGGACCGTGCCATCAGCGTCAATCGCCAGAGGATTATTCATGTGGGTAATCGCGCTGAAACACCCGGCCTTGGGCGTTTGCGCATCCTTTTCCATGGGCTTGACGCTATCTTGCCAGTTGGCGATGACAGGACAATGCTGGAACGGGGAGCGACACGGACAATCGAGTGCGCGAGACGGACATTCTGCCGTTAACTGAACTGCTGTCGGTATTGGGTCGGGTTGAGGCCCAGTTTCTCACTGAACAAAAAGCGCATATGCCGCACGCTGCCAAAGCCTGCGTGGAAAGCCACGGTCTTGAGCGGCAGATCGGTGGATTCCAGCAACTGCCGGGCGCGGTCGATGCGTGCACCTTGCAGGAACGCCATGGGCGTCATCTGCACATCCTTGGCAAACACCCGCGCAAAATGGCGTGCGCTCATGCCGGCCAGCTCGGCCATGGACTCGATGGTGAAGGGTTGCTCCAAATGCTCCAGGACATGGTTCTGCACGCGGGTAATCGCAGTTTCCTGGGGCGCAACCGCTGCTGTCATCGGGCTGAACTGTGCTTGGCCGCCCTGGCGCTTCATCACCACCAGCAGCACCTTGGCCACGTCCACCGCGACTTGCTTGCCATGGTCCTGGGCGACCACCGACAGCGCCAAGTCGATACCGGCCGTGACGCCACCCGAGGTCATCAAGCGCCCGTCCTGCAAGTAGATTCGATCCGTCTCGACAATCGCCTTGGGGAACGCCCTGATCAGCCGTTCGGTGTAGTGCCAATGGGTCGTCACACGGTGCTCGTCAAGCAGGCCTGCATGCCCCAGCACGAACGCCCCGGTGCATATCGAGCCGAAGCGCCGCGCCCTCGGGGCAGCTGCCTTGAGCCACCGCAACAGCACGGGGTGGCATTCGTTATAGGCACCGGGCCCGCCGGGCACCAGCAGCAGATCGTAGGCATCCTGGGCCTGATCCAGCAGCAGATCGGTCTGCACCATCACGCCGTTGGAAGCACGCAGCGGGCCGGGCTCGGTGCCGATGGTGAGGATCTGGTAGTGCGCCGCTACCGGCAGGTAGCGGTTGGCAATGGAGAACACTTCGAGCGGTCCGGCCATGTCGAGCAGGAGAAAGTCCGGAAACAGCGCCATGGCCACGGTTTTCATTTGGGAAAAGATCCATCAAAAAGGAAACGGCGGACATTATGCCATGCCTGCAACTGTCAACTGATAAGAGACAGTTATTCAGAATTCACCTTCTTAATCAATCAGATAGTAACCATTAACCTCTTTCTCAACGACGGAGCCCTGCATGTCGCAGCCCGCTCCCACTTGAGGACAAGACCATGCTGACCCTTCGCAAAGCTTCCGAACGCGGCGCCGCCAATCACGGTTGGTTGAAGTCGTTCCACACCTTCTCGTTCGCCAGCTACTGGAACCCGAATGAACAAGGGTTTTCCGACCTGCTGGTGATCAACGATGACCGCGTCGCCGCTGGCAAAGGCTTCGGCCAGCACCCACACCGCGACATGGAGATTTTCTCCTACGTGCTCGAGGGCGCCCTGGAACACAAGGACACTCTGGGCACCGGCTCGGTGATCCGCCCTGGCGATGTGCAACTGATGAGCGCCGGCAGCGGCGTGGCCCACAGCGAGTTCAACCACAGCCAAAGCCGTGGCGTGCACTTCCTGCAAATCTGGATCGTGCCCGCCGTGGCCGGTGCCGAGCCGCGCTACCAGCAGGAGCACTTTAGCGAGGCGCAGAAACGTGGGCGTCTGCAACTGATCATCTCGCCAGAGGGCAACGACGGCTCCCTCAGCGTGCGCCAGGACGCACGGGTGTATGCCGGGCTGTTCAACGGTGACGAAGCCGCAACTCTGGACCTGCCGCCGGATCGCCACGTGTACATCCATGTGGCCCGGGGCAGCGTTGAAGTGAACGGCCAGCGCTTGCAGGAAGGCGATGGCGCTCGGGTACGGGATGAGCGGCAGCTGCGCCTGAGCCAGGGTGAAGACGCCGAGGTGCTGGTGTTCGACCTGCGCCCCCAGGAATTGCCGCAGATGCCATGACCGGCCCCGCGATGGCCCGGCAACACGAGCCATCGCTGGCGTCGATAGTCACCATCAGCCCAATGAAGTTCTCTTAAAAAATGCAACGCGTACCATCAAACCCATACCAGGCAACACCCAAACTAAAACACTCGGAGCACACCATCATGAAACGCCAAATCTTGCTTAGCCTCGCTTTCTCGGTACTTGCTGCAAACGCATTTGCTCACCCCGTGGTGGCTGAAGGCGGTTCGGATCGCCTGATCGAAAGTCGTGTTGCAGAGGGTGGTTCGGACCGCCTGCTGGAACGCCGTGTCGCCGAAGGCGGTGCTGATCGCTTGCAAGAACGCGGTCTGGCTGAAGGCGGTGCTGATCGTCTGCAAGAGCGCGGTCTGGCTGAAGGCGGTGCTGATCGTCTGCAAGAACGCGGTCTGGCCGAAGGCGGTGCTGATCGTCTGCAAGAGCGCGGTCTGGCTGAAGGCGGTGCTGATCGTCTGCAAGAACGCGGTCTGGCTGAAGGCGGTGCTGATCGTCTACAAGGCAACAACGCTTAACCTCCCGCTGCTTGCGGGAACCCCAAACCGGCCTGATCAGCCGGTTTTTTTTCGCCCGCTATTAATGCAACTCACGGTCCACCCACAACACCGACTTGCCGACCTGAATTGGCGAAAGCCTGGCGCATAAGGCCCTGGCGTTGGGGGTCAACGTTGTGGCGCTGCGCCAAAGCCAGGCGCCATTCAGCGCGGGAGTGGAAGCCGCCAAGGATATACACGACCTGTTCGCCCGCGCCGATCACTTGATGGTGGCTGCGCCGCTGACCGAGGCCAAGCGCCATATCATCAACCGTGATGTGCTGGGCAGTGCTCAACATTGCACGGGGTGGGCTGCTGGATCAGGAAGCGCTGTTGGAGGCACTGGATAACCGGCAGGTCGGGCTCGCGTCAATGGGTGTGACCGAGCCGGAGCCGTTACCGGGTAAGCATTCGTTGTATACGCATCCGAGGGTGAGGTTATCGCCGCAGACTTCGGTGATTTCGACAAACAGCAAGCAGGAGATTGCCGGTACATTCCTGGCAGATCTGGACCGGCTTATTTCCGGTAGCGAACTGGCGAACCCAGCTAACGCCTGACACGGTAAACATGTGGGCGCTGGCTTGCCTGCTCCCACATTGATTGAGGTGTCTCTGAGCAATCATTTGATGCGGTAGTGGAAGGTGTTGCGCACTGCCGGCACGGGCACGGGTTTTCCATCGACAATCCTTGGCTGGTAGCGGAAGGTATTTGCCGCCGCCAATGACGGTCGCATGAACAGAGGGTGGCAGCCCTCCAACACCTTGGGGTTTTCCACACGGCCCTGAATGTTGACGGTGTATTCCACCGAGCAGTCGCCTTCGACGTTCTTGTCCAGGGCACGCTCGGGGTAGTCCGGCGCTTCCTTGCTCAAGGGCTGGTATTGGCGGCTGTCAAACGCAGGCGCGGGCGCCGGGGGTGCGGGGCGTGCACGTTCAGCGGCGAGGCGCTCCTGGGTCAGGCGTTGTTGTTCCAGCTCGCGGTTGCGCTGCTCGGTGGCTAAACGTTCCTGTTGCTGCGCGACCTTCTTTTCCTCGACCCGTTTGCGCGCCAAGGCGGCTTTCTCAAGTTTCTGCGCCTGGATCTGAGGGTCAACCGTAGGCTTCACCGGCACAGGCACGACAACGGGCTCCGGCGTTGGTGGAGCTGCAACGACCACTGGTTCAGGCAAGGGAGCCGGTGCCGGCGGCGGCATCACCAATTGCGTATGCATCACCCTCGGCGCCTCCACCACCGGCTTCTCGGCCGACCAACCCAGCATCAGCGCCGCCACCACGCCAACATGCAGGGCCACCGCCAGGCCTGCCGCGAAGCTGTTTCTCCAGAACCCGGAAGCCTCCCGGGGTGCCACCGTCAATGTTGGACTGTGCATGATCATCGCCGTCATTGCGGGGCCTCGGTCACC
The DNA here is from genome assembly GCF_963970975.1 of Pseudomonas sp. RA_15y_Pfl1_P11. Lineage (NCBI taxonomy): Bacteria > Pseudomonadati > Pseudomonadota > Gammaproteobacteria > Pseudomonadales > Pseudomonadaceae > Pseudomonas > Pseudomonas sp. RA_15y_Pfl1_P11. The sequence goes on along the minus strand of NZ_CAXAOY010000010.1, from coordinate 150,929 downwards.
AGCCCCAGGTTGCTGACACCACCCTTCTGCAACACCGCCATGGCCGATACCACACGTCCGTAGCCGGCGTTATCGTCAGCGCGGATGTACACCTGAGTGTCGCTGCGCGCCGCCACCACCTGCGAGATCTTGGCGCCCATTTCATCCAGGCTCACGGCACTGTCGGTCTGGTGTTGGGTGTCGAGTTCGCCCCCGAGGTTCCAGTAGTAGCTGCCATCGGCCTTGACGGACAGCGTGAGGATTTGCTGGCGCGTGTCGGTGGCCAGTGCCTCGGCGGCGACCTTGGGCAGTTCAATCTTTACGCCCTGGGTGAGCATCGGCGCGGTGACCATGAAGATGACTAGCAGCACCAGCATCACGTCGATATAGGGCACCACGTTCATCTCGGCCTTGGGCCCGTGCTTGCGTTGCGGCCTGGTTAACATCGGCTTGCTCCTTGTTCAGGCGGCCACGGCCAGGTTGATCGGCGTACCGCGCAAGGTGCGGTGCAGGTGCACTTGCAGTTCATTGCCGAAGGCGTAGTAGCGGGTGAGCAAGGTCTGGCCACGCGCCGCGAAGCGGTTGTAGGCGATCACCGCCGGGATGGCCGCAAACAGACCAATGGCCGTGGCAATCAGCGCCTCGGCGATACCCGGCGCCACCGTCGACAATGTGGCCTGCTGCACCTGGGACAAGCCGATAAAGGAGTTCATGATGCCCCATACGGTGCCGAACAAGCCGATGTAGGGGCTCACCGAGCCCACGGTCGCCAGGAATTGCAGGCCTTTTTCAAGCTCGATTTCCTGCTCGGTGATCGCCACCTGCAAGGCGCGTTCGACACCTTCCAGCACGGCCGGATCATGACCGTGCAGATGCTGGTATTCCTGTACCCCAGCGATGAAAATCGGCGCAATACCACCCTCGCCGGCCTGCACAGTTTCGCGGTACAGCGGTTGCAGGTCAGGCGCAGCACGAAAGCGCGGCACAAAGCCTTTCAACTGGCGCTCCAGGCGCCGCAGCACACTGGCGCGCTGAATAATCAAGTACCAACTGAGTAAGGACGCCAGCAGCAAAGTGACCATCACCGCCTTGACCAGCAGGCTGGCGTCGCTGATCAAACCCCAGATCGTCATATGTTCCATCGTCGCGTGCATTGGTGAGCTCCTATTCGATTAAAAAGTGATGACGGGTAGATGACGCTTCACGGCAATTTCAGCGCGCGAGTGACATCGGCCCACGGCACAAACTTGAAGTTCTGGGTCTGCTCGGGCATGCGCTTGCGCCCGTCCTGCACCACCAGCATGCCTTTGCTCCACGGCCCGCCGAGGTTAATGGCGGTGACTTCCAGGCCATCGGTTTCCGATGCGCCGTCGATCCCGGCAGCCGCATTCAGGCCGACGCGGAATGCACCGTGCATGGCAAACGGCGGTTCGGCATCCACCACCAGGTAGCTGTCATTGCCCTGGCTGGAAATCACCAGGTAGTCACGCTCATTACTCTGGTACAGCGCCAGCCCCTCGACATCCGCATGCAGTTGCGGGCCGACCTTGATCACGCTGGTGAGCGTGGCGGGTTGGTCGCCGCGGGCATCCACCGCCCACACACCCACGTCTTCCTCTCCCAGGAAAAGACGCTGGCGCTGGTCGTCAGCCACGCAGCCTTCGGGTTGACTGTCGACTTTGAACTGGCGCACCAGCTTGCCCTGCACCCGACCGTCCGGCGCGCTCAGGCGGTATTGCAGGAAGGTGCCGTCCTTGCCGTTGGCGATCGCGTAGATCTCACCGCTGGCGGGCTGGAACAGGCAGATGCCGTAGATTTCCTTGAGCGGCGTGGGCACTTCACCGGCTTCGCGCAGCTCGCCGGTTGTGCGGTCGATGCTGAACAGGCTCAGGCTGTTGTGATCGCGGTTGCTCGCCACGGCGAGGTCGACCGTTTGAGCGCCGAGCTTGAAGTTGGGACGGACATCGACGTTGTTCAGCCGACCGACCGCCAGTTCCTGCAACAGCTTGCCGTCGAGGTCATAGGCCAGCAGGCCCTGCTTCTTGTTGGTGCCGAGCACGCGGCTTCTCTCGGGTTGCTCGGGGTGAATCCAGATTGCCGGGTCATCCGCCGCATCGCCCTGGCGGCCGACCGGGTCGGTTTGGCGCACAGCAGCGACTTCAGGTAGCACTGGCTCCACCGTCACCGGCTTGGCCTGCCAGTTGACTGTGCCTTGGTAAAGCTTGCCAGTGTCGTCATCACGCACCAGCACTTGCTGGCCATTGATGGTCAGTTGCTCCGGTTCTTTGAGACCCGGCAGCGTCAGGCTGGCGTGTTCGATCCAACGCTCACCGTTGTGTTGGAACAGGTGCAGTTGGGCGGTCTTCGGATCAAGCGCGACCACTGCGCCCGACACCAACGCCATAGCGCCGGCTTCGCGCTTGGGATTGTCGAACAGCGCCACGGGCGTGCGTTTTACCTCAGCCTCAGGGTGCGCCGGGTAAGCCCACCAGCCGACGTTTTCTTCATTGACGACCAATTGTTGGGTGGCATCATCCACCTGGCAGAACTGCGCCGAGGGCGGCAGCGGCACACCGCGTACGCGTTGTGGCTCGCTCACCAGCGTCGAACCGTTACCCACCAGCCATTGCTCGCCCTTGCCCTCCTCGCCTACCAGGAACACATACAGGTTGGCCGCCGCGTCGCGGTACAGGCACAGGCCGTTCACCGCGTAGTCGCGGGTGGGCAGGTACAGCGGCTTACCAAAGCTTTTGCGCGAAGGATCAAGGCTGACCAGCAGCGCTTGCTGGCGGTCGTTGTCGAGGCTGGCCACCAACACCTGGGCGCCGGCGGCGCGGGTGTCAAGGCCGGTGAAATTGCCTTTGAAGCGAGCCAGTTCCACGCCTTTGCTATCGAGCAATTGCAGGCCGTCGCGGGGGCTGGCAGCGAGGCGTTCGGTGGCGTTGGGCAGGAAGGCAATCGCTTCGGCGTTGAGCCTTGGTGCCCAAGGGGCCAGGGCCAGATCGGCGGCGACTACGTGGCCACAGGAGGCCAGGGCCATCAGCAAATACAGCTTGGAAATTCTCATGAACAAACAAATCCTTCGAACACAGTGAAGATCAACGGTGGGAGCTGGCTTGCCTGCGATGCAGACACCTTGTTGTGTCAGGCAGACACCGTCGATGAAATCGCAGGCAAGCCAGCGCCCACATTTTGAAATGCAGTACTTATTAGAAATGGGTAAAGGTCAGGCCCACTTTGTAGGTGGGGCCGTACTCCTCGTACTGGCCGTTGTAGCTGCGGTGGCCGGTGTAGACGAAGTACGACTCATCGGTGAGGTTCTGGGCCTCGAAGCTGACTTGCAGGTTCTTGGTCAGCGAGTAGCGCGCGCTGAAGTCGACAAAGGTCTGCGCATCAACGTGCAGGTCATGGGCCTTGTCGTTGATCGAGGCCAGCTCGTAGAGGTAAGCCGATTTGTAGTTGGCCGACAGGCGCAGGCTGAGCGTGTCGTCCTCCCAGCCGAGCATCAGGTTGCCCACGGTGTCGGACTGGTTGGGCAGGCTGATGTCGCGTTTGCGGCTGGAACCGCTGGCGGCATCAAAGCCTTCGATATTCGCACTGGAGCGGCTGAAGGTGCTGTTGGCGCCGATCAGCAGGCCATTCCAGGGCGCGGCCAGCCAGTCGAACTTCTGTGAGTAGGCCAGTTCCAGGCCGTACAGCTTGGCGCTGTCGCCATTGGCGTAGGTGTGCGCCTCGGCGAAGTTGGTCCAGGCGCCGGTGCCCGCTACGTCGGTGTTATAGACGAAATTCTTGATGTCTTTGTAGAACACGAACGCCGAGACGGTGCCCGCGCGCCCCATGAAGTGCTCAATGCCCAGGTCCAGGTTGCTCGACTCCAGGGGCTTGAGGTCCGGGTTGCCAAAGGTGGCTTCGTCATCGTCGATCACAAAACCCGGAGCCAATTGGCCAAAGGTTGGGCGCACCACGGATTTGGTCCAGGCGGCACGTACTTGCGTGTTCTTGTCGATCCGGTAACGCGCATGCAGGCCCGGCAGCCAGTGGTGATAGCGCCGCTTGGTTTCGGTGGCAGTGAACGCGCCGTCGGTGGCACCGGTGCCCTTGGCTTCGAACTCGGTACCCTCGTAGCGCAGGCCGGCGATGAAGCGCCAGTCATCAATGTCGACGGTATTCATCAAGTAGCCGGCGTTGATGTCTTCGCTGATGGTGTAGTCGTTGACCCGCGATTCGGTCTCGTCATAGAAATCCGCAGCGTTGAGGCTGCCGATCAGTTGCTTGATGCCGCTGGCGCTGATGCCGGGGCCGTAGTTGCCGAGGCGGTAGTCGACGTTGCCCTTCTGGAACTGGGAGAGGTTGAGCGAGTCGGCCGTAAAGCCGAAGGTATCGAAGTCTTGGTAGACCCAGGCCTCCAGGTCGTTGTCCTTATTGCGGCGGCTGACCTTGCCGCCGAATTTGACCTGGGACGCATAGCCGCTCAGGTCGTAGTCGCGGGCCAGGTCCAGGCGCAGGTTTTTCTCGGTGTCCTTGGTGTTCTGTTTTTCCCAATCGACTTTGTCGAGGGTGAAGTTTCTGGCGTCGTAGAAGCCGCTGCCGATGATCGGGCGTGGCTTGTCCTTGTCGTAGAAGCCGCTGTTGGCAACGTCGCCGCCGTCGAACGTAGCGCCAGCGATGTGCGCCGGGCTGTCTTCGCTGGACTGGCTGTAGCCGGCCTGGCCGCTCAGGGTCCACAGGCCAAACATGCGTTCGCCGCCGAACACGTAGGACTGGATTTCCTGGGTTTCTTCACGGTTTTTCAGCTTGCGCTTGGCCTCGGCATCGCCCAGCTCGCCGGGCGCTTGGGGGTCGGCAAATTCGAGGCTGGTGGAGTTGCGGGTCTCGGTGTCTTTGTAGCGGCTGTACAGGGTGCGCAGGTAGTAGCTGCTGAGGTCATCGGGTTTGTAGTCGAAGTTCAGGCCGCCGCCCGCGCGTTCGCGGCTGATGTCGTAGTCGCGTTGTTCGAATTCATTGAGCTTGGCGCCGTTGGTGAAGTCCCAGGCGCCGCCGGTTTCGACGTTGTCCGAGCCGAAGTCACGCTTCTGCCAGCTCAGCGCTGCGGCCACGCCGAAGTTGTCGATGCCGTCGCCAAGGCTGAAACGGTTGCTGGCGGCGCCGGAGAATTTCGGGCTGGTCTGGCTTGTATTCTTGTCGTAGCTGGCTTCGGTGCTGCCGGTGTAGAACAGGCCTTTGTGATCGAAGGCCGAGAGGCTTTGCACGTCAACGGTTCCGCCAAGGGAGTTGGCGTCCATGTCCGGGGTGAGTGTCTTGATCACCGACAGCGACTGCACCAACTCCGACGGCAACACATCCAGGGCCACGGCACGGCGGGCACTTTCCGGGGCGGGCACCAGGGTGCCGTTGATGGTGACGCTATTGAGGTCCGGGCCCAGGCCACGCACGCTGACGAAGCGCCCTTCGCCCTGGTCGCGCTCGACGCTGATACCGGGCAGACGCTGCGCCGCTTCGGCGACGTTTTCATCCGGCAACTGTGCCACGCCGTCAGCATGCACCACGCTCTTGATGCTGTCGGCACTGCGCTGTTCCTTGAGCGCCTGGTCAATGGCAGCAGCCTGGCCGATCACTTCGACGTGCTCGGTGTTGGTGGCCTCGGCTGCGTTCAGCCGCTCGCTGGCCATCGCCAGGGTCAAGGCAGTAAGCGTGAAGCTGACGAGCCCGGTGCGCTTGTACATGCAATCCTCCCCAAGAATCCGTTGGCGCCAGGCAAGAGGCCCGGCAACTGGGAGGGCACGCTAGGGGTGGGGGATGACGATTCTGTGACAGGTCTGACGTGTGAAGCCCTTAAACCGGGGTTTAGCGCGAGTTCGAGCATACAAATGAGCTGAAATGACCTCGGTCAAACTGTGCGGGCTTGCTCGCTCCCACATTTGAACGGTGTTTGCCTGTGGATTGTGTTTATGCCGTGAGCTGATTCGACCCCTCCCCACCGTCACGCAACCGTCACATCCATCTGCTGTGCTGGCGCCCACGACTGAATCATCAGAGGACTCGCGGCCATGTTTTCCGTGCTCAAACCCCACCGCTGGAAACTCTCGCTGCTGCTGATCGCCGCCAACCTCGGGCTGATCCTGCACCTGGCCTGCGGCGAGTTGAAAAGCTTCAGCGAGTGGGTGTGGCTGGACATCTTCGGCGAAGGCGGATCCGCGCTGTTGGCATTGGTCTGGCTGGGCCTGGTGCTGAAGAGCCGCCCGGCCGGGCGCGTCACCAACTACCTGGCGCTGGGCCTGTCGTGCATCTTCTTCTCGTGGTGGATCGACAGCCTCGACGAATTCATCCGCCTGCCTGACAGCATCACCTGGGACCACTGGCTCGAATCCGGGCCGATGCCGGTGGGCATGATCCTGCTGACCATCGGCATCTACCACTGGCATCGCGAACAACTGGCGATCAGCGCGCAGATGGAAAAGCGCGAGCGGCTGTTCCGCGAGCATCGGTTGTTCGACAAACTCACGCCGCTGGCCGGCGCCGACTATCTCAAGCGCCAGTTGGCCGACAGCCTGCAAGATAGCCTCGACCAGCAACAACCGCTGTCCTTGCTGGCTCTGGACCTGGACAACTTCGCCGCGATCAACCAGGCCTACGGGCATGCCGAGGGTGATGCAGTGTTGCAGGCCCTCAGCCATTTGCTGTTGCTCAACCTGCGTCGCCAGGACCTGCTGTGCCGCCTGGCCGGCGATCGTTTTGTGGTACTGCTGCCCAATACCGGCGAGCGCCAGGCCAAGGAGCTTGCGCTGGAGTTGCAGCAAGCAGTGCGCGGCCTGGCGCACAAGACCCGGCAACAAGGCGAACGCCTGCAACTGGCGGCGACCACTGCGGTGGTGATGGCACTGAACGAGCCGCCCCACGATTTGCTCAAGCGCCTTAACCTGGCGCTGGCCCATGCCAAGCAGCCCCTGGCGAAAAGTGCCTGAGATGGCCGTTAAGACCAACTGGTATGAAGCCGACAGCCGCTTCATACCCGGGCACTATCAACCCGCCACGCTGATCGACCTGGCGTTGTCCCGGGACATCGACAGCCATCGCCTGCTGCGCGGCACCGGGCTGTTCCACGAGGATATCCTGGCCGGCAACGCGCGACTGAGCCCACAACAGTTTCTCGGTTTGATCGGCAACAGCCGCAAGTTGCTGGACGCCGACGACAGCAGCTTCCTGTTCGGCCAACGCTTGCTGCCCGGCTATTACGGCGCGGCCAGCCATGCCCTGGGCCATGCGCAGAACTTGCATCAGGCCCTGGAAATCCTGATCCAGCAACAGGTGCTGCTCAGCCCGTTGGTCACGCTGCAACTGGAACTGGATGAGCACCATGCCTACCTTTACTGGCTGGACAGTTGCGGCGCCGGCGAGCACTGGCGCTTTTTGCTCGAAGCCAGCACGACCTCGCTGGTTGCAATGAGCCAATGGCTGAGCGGCGAGCGTCTGCCGTGGGCGTGCAGTTTCAGCCATGCCGAGCCGCGTTATGTTGAGCAGTATTGGGTGCATCTGGGCGAAGAAACGCGCTTCGAACGGCCGCTGGACATGATGAGCATCCCCCGCGAATACCTCACCCGCACGTGGCCCGGCGCCTCGGCCACGGCCGGCCAGGTGGCGCGCCGACAAGCCCGCGAGCAGAGCGAACAGTTGGGCTTTGCCGGCAGTTTTCTCGACTGCCTCAACGACTACCTGCGCGAGCAGGTGCGCCAGCCTCCCAGCCTGGAACAGGCCGCGCACGCCTTCGCCATGAGCCCGGCGACCCTCAAGCGCAAGCTGCACAAACACGACACCGGCTTTCAGCAGCAGGTGGACCGCGTGCGCAAGCAGGTGGCGCTGCACCTGTACCAGGTCAAGGGTTACAGCAATGATGAAGTGGCGGCGTACCTGAACTTCAACGATGCGGCGAACTTCCGCCGCTCATTCAAGCGCTGGACCGGCAGTACGCCAAACTTGATCCGGCAGTTGTTCAACAGCCGCTAGCCAGGCATTCACGCAGGAACTCCACCAGCGCCTGCACCGGTCGCGAGCTCTGCCGGTGTTGCGGGTAAACGGCCGAAAGCGTCAGGGCTTCGGGGGCGAAGTCATCCAATACGCTGACCAGGCGGCCGTCCTTTAACGCATCGCCGACGATAAACGTCGGCAGGTACGTCACGCCCAGCCCGGCGATGGCGGTATCGCGCAGCAGGTCGCCGTTATTGACGCGCATGCGCCCGCTGACATTCAGCGCCTGCACCTTGCCTTTGAAGCGCCATTGCACCTGGCGGCCATGGCCATAAGGCAGGCAATCGTGCTGGGCCAGGTCCTCGGGCTGCAACGGCGTACCGCGCAGGGCCAGGTACCCGGGGCTGGCGCAGTACACCCGTGGGATGCTGGCAATACGGCGGGCGATCAGGGTGGAATCTTCCAGGGTGCCAATGCGCAGCACCAGATCGTAGCCCTCGCCGATCAGGTCCACGGGGCGATCGCTTAAGTCGACTTCCACCGACACCTGCGGATGGCGCTGCAAAAACTGCGGTAACAGGCAGCCCAAATGGGCCATGGCAAACGACAACGGCGCGCTGAGGCGAAGGGTGCCGCGTGGCTCGCTGTTCTGCCCGGCAATGCCCTGCTCCACTTGCTCGACGTCACTGAGCAGGCGCAAGGCGGATTCGTAATAAGTCTGGCCGAGTGGCGTGACATCCAGGCGGCGTGTGGAACGGTTGAGCAGGCGCACGCCCAGGCGATCTTCCAGCTGGATCAGGCGGCGGCTGACGAACTGCTTGGACAGGCCCAACTGTTCGGCGGCGGCGGTAAAACTGCCGGACTCCATGACCTGGCAGAACAGGCGCATGTCTTCAAAGGGGTTCATTGTCGCTTCTCGGTGGACATTTGTGGTTTTTATAGCGGGTATGTCGCCACACCACAAATCAAGTGTGGGAGCTGGCTTGCCTGCGATAGCGGTGTGTCAGCCAACATTGCTGTCAGCTGACACACCGCCATCGCGGGCAAGCCCGGCTCCCACAGGGTTCAGCGGTGTTCTGTGGCGCAGCTTACTTGGCCGTAAACGCCGAGTAGCTGTTCATCAGGTTGCGGTAGTTAGGGATGCGCGGCGACAGCAGGTTGGCCAGGCCTTCCATGTCGTTGCGCCAGTCAACTTGCAGCTCGCAAGCCACGGAGAACCAGTTCACCAGTTGGGCACCGGCGGCGGTCATGCGCGCCCAGGCCGCTTGTTGCACGGTTTCGTTGAAGGTGCCGGAAGCGTCGGTGACCACGAACACGTCGAAGCCTTCATCCAGGGCGCACAGGGTTGGGAACGCCACGCAGACGTCAGTCACTACGCCGGCGATGATGATCTGCTTGCGGCCGGTCGCCTTGACGGCCTTGACGAAATCTTCGTTGTCCCAGGCGTTGATCTGGCCAGGGCGCGGGATGTAAGGCGCGTCCGGGAACAGGCCTTTGAGCTCTGGGACCAGTGGACCGTTAGGGCCGCTTTCAAAACTGGTGGTGAGGATGGTCGGCAGATTGAAGAACTTAGCGACGTCGGCCAGGGCCAGTACGTTGTTCTTGAATTCGTTCGGAGAGAAGTCCTGTACCAGCGAGATCAGGCCGGTCTGGTGATCGACCAACAGGACAACGGCGTCATCTTTGTTCAAGCGCTTGTAAGTCATGGGGTAACTCCTGTGGGATGTAGGGGATTCAGAAAGCAAAGCACGAGCAGCCAAACGCACCCCAGAAACCCTGGAAGTCGCTGACCGGCACGCTGCAAAGACGCGCCTTTTCATGGCTGTGGGCATGCACGCCGCACGGGCCGCTGCATTGGTGAACTTGAGCTTGCAAAGGCGAACTTGGACGCCAGTGACCCGGCACCTTGACCACCGGCGACCAGTCCGGCAGCACCGGAACCCGTGGCGGTGCGTAATCTTCGAAATCGCCGGCGCCGTAGACCACCTTGCCGCCGACCACGGTCAGTACCGATTCGATCCACTTGATGGCTTCTTCATCGACACTGAAAAAGTCCGCCGACAGTGCCGCCACATCCGCCAATTGCCCAACCTTGATCTGGCCCTTCTTGCCCTGTTCAGACGAGAACCAGGCGCTGCCATGGGTGAACAGTTCCAGCGCGGTGAGGCGCGGCAGGCCTTCGGCGTGTAGCTCCAGGCCGCCGACGGTGCGGCCGCTGACCATCCAGTACAACGAGGTCCATGGGTTGTAGCTCGACACCCGCGTGGCGTCAGTGCCGGCCCCTACCGGTACGCCTTCGGCCAACATGCGCTTTATCGGCGGCGTGGCTTCGGCAGCTTTGGCCCCGTAACGCTCGACGAAGTACTCGCCCTGGAACGCCATGCGGTCCTGGATCGCAATCCCGCCGCCGAGGGCACGCACGCGCTCGATGTTTTTCGGGGTGATGGTTTCGGCGTGATCGAAGAACCACGGCAAACCGTTGAACGGGATATCGCGGTTGACCTTCTCGAACACGTCGAGCATGCGCGAGATGGATTCGTCATAAGTTGCGTGCAGACGGAACGGCCAGCGCTGCTCCACCAGATGGCGCACCACCGGCTCCAGCTCCTGTTCCATGGTCAGCGGCAAGTCGGGGCGCGGCTCAAGGAAGTCTTCGAAGTCCGCCGCCGAGAACACCAGCATCTCGCCCGCGCCGTTGTGGCGCAGGTAGTCATCGCCCTGGTGCAGGGTGACGCTGCCAGTCCAGTTTTTGAAGTCGCTGAGTTCTTCCTTGGGCTTTTGGGTGAACAGGTTGTAGGCGATGCGCACCGTCAACTGTTCGTCCTTGGCCAGTTGTTCGATCACCGCGTAGTCATCGGGGTAGTTCTGGAAACCACCGCCGGCATCAATGGCGCTGGTGAGCCCCAGGCGATTGAGCTCGCGCATGAACTGGCGGGTCGAGTTGACCTGGTATTCCAGCGGCAGTTTCGGGCCCTTGGCCAGGGTCGAATACAGGATCATCGCGTTAGGCCGCGCTACCAGCATGCCGGTGGGATTGCCGTTGCTGTCACGCACGATCTCGCCACCCGGCGGGTTTGGCGTGTCCTTGGTGTAGCCGGCCACACGCAGCGCGGCACGGTTGAGCAAGGCGCGGTCGTAGAGGTGCAGCACGAACACCGGAGTATCCGGCGCGGCCTGGTTGAGTTCTTCCAGGGTTGGCATGCGCTTTTCAGCGAACTGGAATTCGTTCCAGCCACCGACCACACGCACCCATTGCGGCGTAGGGGTTCGATCAGCCTGGTCTTTGAGCATGCGCAAGGCATCGGCCAGGGACGGCACACCTTCCCAGCGCAGTTCAAGGTTGTAGTTCAGGCCCCCACGGATAAGGTGCAGGTGCGAGTCATTGAGGCCAGGGATGACGGTGCGGCCCTTGAGGTCGATGACCTTCGTGCCGCTGCCACGTAGCGCCATGGCTTCACCGTCGGCGCCTACGGCAACAAATCGCCCCTGGCTGATGGCGACAGCGGTTGCACGTGGGTTCTCACGGTCCACGGTGTGGAACTGGCCATTGAACAGAATCAGATCGGCGTTCATAGGGTTTCCTTAACAGAGGTTTCAAGCCAGGGAGCGAACAGGCGGGTAGCCGCCGGCATCAGCAGGTACACCACAAGCACAACGATCGTCACGGTGACCAGGAAGGTGGCGACTACATAATTGGAGAGGAACGGGTGCAGGCGCAGTACCGGTCCCCAGATGATCGGCACCAGCAGGGTCAGCGGCAGGATTACAAACAGCGTGACCACTGCCTGCTTCCAGCGTGGCGGCTTGGGGGTGTTTTCAGTTTCGGGGTTGAACCAAAATTCGTTGACCGTGCCGATTTCGGTGTTGTCGCCGTCGGCGAGCATCGGGGCGGCTTCGGCAATCAGGGTTTTGCGCTCGGACGAGTGGAGCCAGGTTTCCAGGTCGTCGGTGGAGCGGTAGCGCAATATGCAGGTGAACATCGCCAGCTTGCCTTGCTTGCCGCGGACCACATCGACGCCCAGATGGCCAGGACGGTCGCCGGCGATGCGCACGATGCGGCGTAGCCAGGCTTCGTAATCGGCTTCACGGCCTTGTTTGATCAGGTGTTTGACCACCAGGGTGACGACTTCATCGGAGCCTGGTTTTGGTGCTGGGTCCATGGGGTGCCCCTCTGCCTTGATGTTTCAGCGGTGAGGCTAGTTTGCAGGGGTGTGGGGTGGGGAAAATTGGATGTACGTGCTGTTTGGGGGGGGGGGGTTGGGTTGGGTTGGGTTGGGTTGGGTACACATATCCGTTATTTAGGTAACGGCCACCTATGGTTCCGCTCTTACAGCGGGTCACTTTCGAAAAGCGCGAAAGTAACCAAAGCGCTCTTGCCCCAACACTCGGCACCTCGCTTAGGCTCGGTGTGCCCGTAATCCGACATGGATTTGGGGGGCCGCCGCCACGCGCCATCCATGGCGCGGGGCGGCTAAACCGGCATCCCTGCCGGTTTACCCCCCAAATCCATGTCGAATTCCGGCCAGCGTGTTTGACGGGGCGCCTAAGATCAAGATCACAAGCCAGATCAAGAGCAGATCAAGAGCAGATCAAGAGCAGATCAAGAGCAGATCAAGAGCAGATCAAGAGAAGGTTGATATCTGCCTGATGAATGGAGATCCAAATTGTGTGAGCTGGCTTGCCTGCGATGCAGGCAACTCGGCAGGACGCCGGGTTACCCACGGATTCAAGCCTTCGTTCGGGCACACCGAGCCTAGGCGAGGTGCCGAGTGTCGGGGCAAAGCGTTTTTGGTTACTTTTTGCGCTCTTCAAAAAGTGACCCGCTGTAAGAGCGGAACCGTAGGTGGCCGTGACCTAAACAACGGATATGTTTACAAAAAACAGCGCTTCACCCCGGCAACGGAATCACCCGCAACGCCCGCACCGACTTATAAGAAAAACTGGAGTAAATCTCCTTAACACAAGGCAACGTCTGCAACACCTCCCGCGCAAACTCGCCAAACGACTCTAGATCCTTCGCCACCACTTCAAGCAAAAAATCATACCGCCCCGACACGTTGTGACACGCCACAATCTCCGGAATCTCCAACAACCTTTGCTCAAACGCCCGGGCAATTTCCTGGGTATGACTCTCCATCATGATGCTGACAAATGCCGTCACCCCATACCCCAGCGCCTTGGGCGAAAGAATCGCCTGATACCCGCTGATCACCCCGCTCTCTTCCAGGTTTCGCACCCGCCGCCAGCACGGCGAGGTGGTCAGGGATACGCGGTCGGCCAATTCGGCCACTGTGAGCCGGGCGTTGCCTTGCAACGCGTTTAAAAGAGCCTTGTCGGTACGATCCAGACTGACGGGCATAACGTGCCTCTGTTCGTTATTTTTATAGGACTTTCATCCAAAAATGCAGGAATTAACAGCAAATAATGCAACGTTCATCTCTGGTTATGAGCATAGCATTGTAGGAAATAGGGAGCGCCCGACATGAACAATAAACACAATGCACTCGGCTTTTCTACCCGCGCCATCCACCATGGCTATGACCCCAAGGACCACCACGGCGCGCTCGTGCCACCGATTTACCTGTCAGCCACCTTCGCTTTCCCTACCGCCGAATATGGCGCCGCCTGTTTTGCCGGTGAAGCCAGTGGCCACTTCTACACACGCATTTCCAACCCGACCCTGGCGTTGTTGGAATCGCGCATGGCGACCCTGGAAAACGGTGAGGCGGCGGTGGCATTCAGCTCCGGCATGGGCGCGATTGCGGCGACGTTCTGGACCCTGCTGCGGCCCGGCGATGAAGTGATCGTCAGCCAGACCCTCTACGGCTGCACCTTCGCCCTGCTGCACCATGGCATCGGCGAATTCGGGATCAAGGTGCGGCACGTCGACCTGACTGACCTGGCCGCCCTGCAAGCCGCACTCTGCCCCGCCACCCGCATGATCTACTGCGAAACCCCGGCCAACCCCAACCTGCAACTGGTGGATATCGCCGCCGTGGCGGCTCTCGCCCACCAGCAGCCCAACGTGACCGTAGTGGTCGACAACACCTACTGCACGCCCTACCTGCAGCGCCCCCTCGACCTGGGTGCCGATGTAGTGGTGCATTCGGCGACCAAATACCTCAGCGGCCACGGCGATATCACCGCGGGCATTGCGGTGAGCAACCAGACCCTGGCTCAGCGTATTCGCCTGCAAGGTCTCAAGGATCTGACCGGCGCAGTGATGTCGCCCCAGGACGCCTCGCTGTTGATGCGCGGCCTCAAGACCCTGGCCCTGCGCATGGAGCGCCATTGCAGCAACGCTCAGGCGGTGGCCGAAGCCCTGCAGGCGCACCCGGCCGTGGAGCGGGTGACGTATCCAGGGCTGCGCGCCTTCCCACAATACGAACTGGCGACGCGCCAGATGAAAATGCCCGGGGGCATGATTGCCTTTGAACTCAAGGGCGGCCTCGAGACGGGACGTCGTTTCATGAATGCACTCAAGCTGTTTACCCGCGCGGTCAGCCTGGGCGACGCAGAGTCACTCGCGCAGCACCCGGCGAGCATGACCCATTCCACCTACACTCCGGAGGAACGCGCCCGGCACGGGATCAGCGAAGGGCTGGTGCGTCTGTCGGTGGGGCTTGAGGACGTTGCGGACTTGCTGGCGGATGTGCAGCAGGCACTGGCCAAGTGCGCGCGCGCCGCGCCGCGTCGTACTCAATTTGTGAGTGTTTGAGCCGATCTTTTCAGATTGGATCCCCTTCCCGCCGCCACGCTGTACTAGCATAGGTCCCGGCGGGAAGGACTATCACGGCAGGTTGTTCGCATTGGCTAGCCTCTCAATCCCCGCCGCTATAAAGCCGAGTACCTGCACGCCTCATGGACGAATTGATGAACGCACACTTGTTCCCTCATATTGGCAAGGTCATCGCCAGCACCGGCAGTCGCCATTTCCCACGCATGCTGCATGACCTCATCCTCACCCAACTGGCAGTGGACGCCACCCATATCACCCAATTGCAGGTCAGCACCGACGGGCACCCCCGCCGCAAGATCAGCCCGGTCTATACCGACTCGGTGGCAACCCTGAACGGGGAACGGCACGCCGCGCAATTGCACCTCACCCGCCACAAGGACGACGTACGCTACGTGCTGTCGGTGTATCGCTCACACCCGTCAGACAATTTCTCGCCGCAGGAACGCAGCCTGCTGCAGGACTTCTCCACACTGCTGTTGCCCTTGGTGGAAAAGCACATCGCGGCAATCCACCCGTGCCGTCAAGACCGCGACCCGGTGATGCCGCAAAACCAGGCTATCGAAACCCTGCGCCGGCGCATTGAAGAGCGGTTGGTACAGTCGGGGTTAACGTTGTCCAACCGTGAGCTTGAGGTGTGCCTGGGGCTGCTGGCCGGGCGCACGGCGCCGGAGCTGGCAGAGCAGTTGGCATTGAAAGTCAATACCATTGAGAGTTACTTGAAACGCGCAGCGATCAAGCTGGGGATCAGTGGGCGGCATTCGTTGTTGCGGTGGCTGTATTCGACGGAGGATGACGCGGCTGCACATCCATGAAGCACCGCTGCCCCTAGGGCGCTGGCTTGTCGGGGCGCAGCCGGGCACTCAAACCTCGCGCGGCTTCAGCTTCAGATGCCGCGCATACCAGGGCCGCTTTGGCACTCGCTTGAATAGCCCCTGCAACATGCCGTCGTCTTCGCCAAAGGTGATCCGCAGCGCCAGCTTCATGGTCTCCGGGTCCATTTCCATCGACCGCCCCCTCTGCAACCCCGGCGTCGTACTGCAGCCATGCGTGTCCGGGCCCAGCCACGGGTCTCCCACCTCGACCCAGCGGCCCGGCGCGAACCAGGCCACGCCGTTGACTTGCATGCGGCGGACTTCACCCGGATTGAAGCGCTCATGGGCGCGAAACCAGTCTTCGATACGGTCGTCGATCCAGCCGTGAAAGTGCCAGAACACCGGGTTCACGTGGGAGGAAAATGGGTCGCCGAGAAAGTCGTTCTGCGCCGTGTACCAGCGTGGGGCGAAGTCGGACGGGTCACGGGCGAACGGCACCGGCGCACCGTTGGAGGGGTCACGCGGCACCGAGGCCCAGCGCATGTGCAGCCAGTCGTGCAGGCCCAGTTCCATCTCTGAACCCAACTGCCCGAGTGTCAGTTTGGACAAATAGCGGGGGTCGCGGTACTGCGACTCCCACACCTGAAAGTTGCTGTGATAGGTCTCGGCGGCCTTGATGTCGCTGACCCACTGGGTGTAGGCGCTGTCATCCGGCGCCGACCACGTGGGCGGCAGCGCGAAGCCGTCGTGGTTGTCGAAGTAACGCAGGAAGCCCAGTCGATCACGCTCCAGCGCCGGCTGCGGTTCGGGGAATTGCGGCCACGAGGGCAAATCCTGCAGGGCGCGCGCGGTGCCGAGCATGTGCCGGTGCATGAAGAAGAAGTCGATGCCCGAGCCGTTGCGGTCTTTGCGCGTGCCCCGGGCGTCGCGCTCCTGGCCCCGCGGGCCGGGTTGCCAGCCGATGCCGCGCAGAGCGTCGCGTTTTTCTTCGGAGAGTTTGTGCCATTGGTCGCGGGTGGCGTGCCACAGTTGGTGGAACAAGCGGTGCTCGGGAGCAATCAGCCAGGCCAACAGGGCCGGGTTGAGGCCGATGCGTTCGCGCGCTTCAGGAAACGCTTGCTTGTGGGCGATAAAACGATTGTCGCGCTCAACCAGCGCGAGCGGCCGGTCCAGCTCAAGAATCTGCCCGCTGAGGGTGCCGCTGCCGGCATTGGCGAAGTTGGCCCAGACCTCATCAAGGGTCATCTTGAATTCGTAGGCGGGTAGGCCATCGGCCGAGTCGCGGTCGATCAACCGCCAATACAGCACGGCACCCTCACCCGTCAGCAGGTCCCCGAGCACCCGGTAACGAGGCTCACCCTCAGCGCGCAGGTTGGCGGCAGTGTCCAGGTAGCCGCGCAGGCCGCGCCCCCGGGGGGCAATGTCGAGCAGCAACATCAGGCCTTGCAACGGTAAGCGCTTGAGGCCCGCGTCGCGACCTTCCAGTCGTAGGTTCCAGACCCCTCGCAGGGTGTTCGCCAGGTGCTGGCCGGCGGTGTCGGCCAGGTCCACCGTGGCTTCGCCGGGGGTGATGGGGAATTCTTCTTCGCGCGTCAGCTCGCGATGGGCATAGAAGGCTGCTGGCACCGCAGCGCCTGTCAGCGCCAGGCCTGCGATGAACCCACGTCGAGAGATGGTCATTGTCTACCTTAGGAAACGGCTTTATCAGAGCTAGAACGTTTGCACGCCGGGGAAATTTACCGGCGCGCCCTCGCCGCCTAAATTTCCCCGCCCATCACTCGTTCTTCCCTGATAGCAAAGGCCTCAACTGACTGAGATGGCAATGACAAAACCACGTTCGAAAAAGGCGTTGTATATCGGCTTGCCGCTGGCACTCGCCATTGGCGCCGGGGCCGGCTTCCTGGCCTGGGATCACTGGTTCAGGGGCAATGCCGGCTACCCGCTGGAGGTGATCAAGCAGGCCAATGAAATGCAGGATCGCCTGTTGTCATTCGACAGCCATATCACCGTGCCCCTGGATTTCGGCGGCATCGACAACGAGGCAGACAAAGATGGCAACGGCCAGTTCGACCTGGCCAAGGCGGCGCGCGGGCGCTTGTCCGGCGCGGCCCTGACGATTTTTGGCTGGCCGGAAATCTGGAACGGCCCCAACGCCCCGCACAAGCCCACCGACGGTTTTGTCGAAGAGGCACGCCATGAGCAAGAGGTGCGCTTCAAGATCATCTCCGGCATGGTCCGCGACTTTCCCAACCAAGTGGGCATTGCCTACACCCCGGACGACTTCCGGCGCCTGCATGGCGAGGGCAAGTTCGCGATCTTTATCAGCATGCTCAATGCCTACCCCTTGGGCAACGACTTGAACCAGCTGGACCTGTGGGCCGCACGCGGCATGCGCATGTTCGGGTTCAGCTATATCGGCAATAACACCTGGTCCGATTCTTCGCGCCCACTGCCATTTTTCAATGACTCCGCCGACGCACTCGAAGGTTTGTCGCCGATTGGCCAGCAAGCCGTGCACCGCCTCAACGACCTGGGCGTGATCATCGATGTGTCGCAGATGTCGACCAAGGCCCTCGAGCAAGTGGCGCAGCTGAGCCGCACGCCGATGGTGGCCTCCCATTCAGCGCCACGCGCGTCGGTGGATATCCCGCGCAACCTCAGTGACAAGGAACTGCAACTGATCAAGAACAGCGGCGGCGTGGTTCAGGTCGTGGGGTTCCCGGCGTATCTACGCCCCTTGAGCCAGCCGACCCAAGACAAACTCAATGCCCTGCGCGCACGTTTCGACCTGCCTCCCCTGCCCAACCTGGCCATGGCCTTGATGCCGGGCGACGCGATCATTGCCGCCTGGCCCGAGCAGAAGTTCGGCCAATATGCCCAAGGCCTGTACGGCATTCTTGAAGAGGAGCCCAAGGCCACGCTCAAGGATTGGGGCGACGCCGTCGACTACACGGTGCGCAAGATCGGGATTGATCATGTCGGCATCGCCTCGGACTTCAACGACGGCGGCGGCATCCAGGGCTGGGACAACGTCGGCGAGATACGCAACGTGACCGCCGAACTGATCCAGCGCGGCTACTCCGAAGCCGATATCGCCAAACTGTGGGGAGGCAACTTCCTGCGCGTGTGGGACCAGGTACAAAAAGCCGCCAAGCCATTGGCCAACCGCTAATCACTTAGAAGCACGTCCATGACCGACCGCCGTACGTTCCTCAAGCAGGCGGGTGTATTTGCCGCCAGCCTGCCACTGGGCGCCGCGCTGCTCCCGCAAGCAATCGCCGCCAACACCACAGATGCCCCATGGACGGGCCTCAAGCAGCTGTTCAACCAAGACCCGGATTACCTGCACTTCTCCAACTTTCTGGTGGCTTCGCACCCCAAGCCAGTACGCGAGGCCATCGAGCGTTACCGGGTGCAGATCGACCGCAACCCAGGGCTGGCGATGGATTGGGACCTGCAAGAAACCTGGAAGCGCGAAGGCCAGGTACGTGAGTGGGCCGGCCGCTATTTGCAGGCCACCCCTGCACAGATCGCCCTCACCGGCAGCACTTCGGAAGGGTTGGCGATGATCTACGGCGGGATCAAGGTACGGCCCGATCAGGAAATCCTTACGACCGTCCACGAGCACTACGCCACCCAACATGTGCTGGACTATCGCGCACTCAAAGAAGGCACCCAGGTGCGCCGGATCACGTTATTCGAAAGCGCCCACCGCGTGTCCGCCGACGAGGTGCTGGGCAACATCCAGCGCCATATCCGCCCCAACACCCGCGTGCTCGGCATGACCTGGGTGCAGTCCGGCAGCGGCGTAAAACTGCCCATCGGCGAGATCGGCACGCTGGTGGATGAACACAACCGCAACCGCGACGACCAGGACCGCATCCTCTATGTGGTGGATGGCGTGCATGGTTTCGGCGTGGAAAACCTCGACTTTCCGGACATGCATTGCGACTTTTTCATCGCCGGCACCCACAAGTGGATGTTCGGCCCGCGCGGCACCGGGCTGGTCTGCGCCCGCGACCCCGAAAACAAATACGTGACACCGATGGTGCCGACCTTCTCCGAAGAGAAGGACTTCGCCACCATCATGACCCCGGGCGGCTACCACGCCTTCGAGCATCGCTGGGCGGCGGATGAGGCGTTCAAGCTGCACTTGCAACTGGGCAAGGCGCAGGTGCAGGCACGCATTCGTGAGTTGAATACCGAACTCAAGGAGCAGCTGTTGGCACAGCCGCAGATCGAACTGGTCACGCCGTGCAGCCCCGAACTGTCGGCCGGCTTCACCTTCTTCCGCGTCAAGGGAAGGGACTGTGATGCCGTCGCGGCCAACATGATGAAACGCCGTGTGGTGATCGACGCGGTGAACCGTGATGTCGGCCCGGTAATCCGCACCGCCCCTGGCCTGCTCAATTCCTCCGATGAAATCCAGCGTTTCATGACCTTGCTTCGCCAGCAGGTGTGACGCTCACCCTTTTTTCTTTGAACGAGATGCCCATATGAATCCATCCCGACTCAAACCCCTCACGGCACTGGCACTGACCGCCCTGTGCGGCGCACTCCTGCCCAACCTGGCCCAAGCCGCCGCGCCGCAACCCGGCAAAGTGTTCAAGGACTGCAAGGACTGCCCGGAGATGGTGGTACTCCCCGCCGGCACCTTCACCATGGGCACCTCCGAGGGCGAAGTCGGCCGCGAGCCGGACGAAGGCCCGTTGCATGAAGTGACCTTCGCCAAGCCGTTCGCCATGAGCCGCTTTCATATCACCGCCGGTGAGTGGGACAGCTACATCCGCCAGACCGGCGTGAACATCGCCGATGGCGACACCCGCCCCGGTCGCGAATGCATCGCCAGCAAGCCGCGTTACCCCCAGGGCCCACGCCAACCGGCGGTGTGCATGGACATGGACGACATCAAGCAGTACGTGGCCTGGCTGTCGAAGAAAACCGGCCAGCAGTACCACATGGTCAGCGAAGCCCAACGCGAATACGCCGCGCGCGCGGGCTCGACCGGGCCGTTCCCCTTCCCGTTCGATGAGGGCAAGGGCTACAGCATCGCCAAGCATGCGAACACCTATGGCCCGGCCGATGGCTACAGCTATTCCTCACCCGTGGGCAGCTACCCGCCGAATGCCTTCGGCATGTACGACATGCATGGCAACGTGTATGAGCGCGTGGCTGACTGCGAACATCCCAACTACATCGGTGCGCCTACCGATGGCAGTGCGTGGGTGGAGCCGAACTGCGAGGGCTACATGATTCGCGGCAATGACTGGGGCGAGGCGCCGGTGTTTTCGCGCTCGGGCAACCGCAACACCATCTACCCGCAGACGCGGGGGGATTGGATCGGGTTTCGGGTAGTGCGCGACCTGTAACACGGACACCCTTCAATGTGGGAGCTGGCTTGCCTGCGATGGCGGCAGGTCAGCTAACATCAATGTGTCTGACCCACCGCCATCGCAGGCAAGCCAGCTCCCACATTTGGACCGCATGCCTCAGGAAAATTGCGGTCAGCCCTTCTGCGCCAACAACGCCAACCCTTCATGCAGCGCCGGGAACAGGCTGTTGTTGAAGTTGTTCCAGCGCAACTCAAGGATGGTGTCATCCGGCGCGATCTCAGTCTTGAGCACGTCGTGGAACACTTCGCCCGAGTCAATACCGTTGTCCACGTAGTGGAACGAGGCACCGGTGAGGTACAGCGGCTCGGAGGGCGTGGTGGTTTTGGTCGCCCAATCCGTGACCGTCAGCCCCCGCGCACCGTACAGGGCGTTCCAGGTGGCATAGGCGCCACGGCGCTCGTACGGCGATTCGATGCGGGTAATGCCGGGGTGGATGTTCATGATGCGACGGGCAAACGGCGCGCCCGGACGCACCAGTTCATCGAGAATCACCAGCAGGCCGTCGAGCACCACGATGTCCGCTTTCAATTCCACCAGCGTGTCGTGCAGGCGGCGCTCGAAGTCCTGCTTGCCGGCGATGTGTTCTGCGCTGCCCCGTGGCAAGCGCCGGTAGGTGGACGGCACGCTCAGCAGCAAGTCATTGACCAGCCGGCCTTGCACGCGCAGGTCGGCCGGGTACAGCCATTGGCGGCCCGGCTGGTAGGCAAAGCCGTAGTCGCTGACCAGTTGCTGGTCACGCGGGTTCTGCTCGTCATCGTCGTACACCACCCCCACCAAATGGTAAGCCTCACCCAGCGGCGTGTCGTTCAGCGCCCCCACCAGGGATTCCAACACCGACATCATGTAGCGCTCGTGGTCTTTGTAGGCCACCGGCTGCCCGGCCTTGTCAGCCGCGGCATTGCGCAGGGACCACACGTACACCAGATTCTTTTTGGTCATTGTTTCGCTCTCGCTGGATAGATCAGGCACGCGCCAATGCGCGTGCGCCTACACCACAAGAACGAACCAGCCGCCGCGCAATTTATCCGCCACCGCCACCACTGAGCGCACCGAGCTAAATAGTCGCGCCAATCCTTCGTTTGTCATGGGTAAGGGTCTGTGTGCCCAGCCCCCTCTTGTTCACTTTCCGGGAAGTATTTATGACCGACCCCAAGCGCGGCGCCTTCAACGGTTTGCTCGCATTGCTCAGGCCCTTTCGCGCCATCGTCAGCGTCTCCGTCGCCCTGGGCATGGCCGGCGGCCTGGCCATCACCTTTTTGCTGGCGACCATCAATAATGCCCTGCACTCGTCCACCGGGATGACGCAGGGGGTGATTCTGACGTTTGCGGCGTTGTGTGTGCTGGCGCTCACCAGTTCGATCGTCTCCGATATCGGTACCAACTATGTGGGCCAGCGGATCATCGCCGCCCTGCGCAAGGACCTGGGTGAAAAGGTGCTGTCGGCGCCCATCGAGCAGATCGAACAGTATCGCTCCCACCGTCTGATCCCGGTGCTGACCCACGATGTCGACACCATCAGCGACTTCTCCTTCGCGTTCACGCCTTTGGCCATTGCCGCCACGGTGACGCTGGGCTGCCTGGGCTACCTGGCGTACCTGTCGGTGCCGATGTTCCTGATGATGGTCGTCGCCATCGTGATTGGCAGCGCCGTGCAGTTCATCGCCGGCGGCAAAGGTATCCAAGGCTTCGACCTTGCACGCAGCCATGAAGACGAATTGCAGCGTTATTACAACGCCATCGCGTCCGGCGCCAAGGAACTGCGCATGCATCGGCCACGGCGCTTTCGCATGAACACCCACCGTATCCAGGAAACGGCGGATCGCATCAGCGATATCCAGGTGCGTTCGGTCAACATCTACATCCTCGCCAAGACCTTCGGCTCGATGCTGTTCTTCGTGGTCATCGGCCTGGCCCTGGCGATGCAGGCCTATAACCCGAACCCGGACCCGGCCGTGATCACCGGCTTCGTGCTGGTGCTGTTGTACATGAAAGGCCCGCTGGAACACCTGCTGGGTTACCTGCCCGTGGTGGGCAAGGCGAAGATTGCCTTCGGGCGTATCAGCGAGCTGTCGGAGCGCTTCTCCTCTCCTGAACCGCACCTGCTGATGGATGACAGCGAGGCGCCGACACCGATCGTCAACAGCCTTGAACTGCGAAACGTGAGCTACAGCCCTCCGGCCGTGGAAGGCAGCGAACCGTTTCACCTGGGGCCGATCAACCTGAGCATTGCCCACGGCGACATCGTATTTATCGTCGGCGAAAACGGCAGTGGCAAGACCACGCTGATCAAATTGCTGCTGGGGCTCTACCCGCCGCAGTCCGGTGAAATCCTGCTCAACGGCAAGGCCGTGACCGACCCCGAGCGCGATGACTATCGCCAATTGTTCACCACGGTATTCGCCGACTACTACCTGTTCGACGACCTGGTCCAGGGCAGCGCCACCCAGTCACTGGACAGCGCCACTAAATACCTGGAACGCCTGGAGATCGCGCACAAGGTCAGCGTCAAGGACGGTGTGTTCAGCACCACCGACCTGTCCACCGGCCAGCGCAAGCGTCTGGCACTGGTCAACGCCTGGCTGGAAGAACGCCCAGTGCTGGTGTTCGACGAATGGGCCGCCGACCAGGACCCGGCCTTCCGCCGGATTTTCTATACCGAGCTGCTGCCGGACCTCAAGCGCCTGGGCAAAACCATCATTGTGATCAGCCATGACGACCGCTATTTCGACATCGCCGATCAGTTGGTACGGCTGCGCGCCGGCCAGGTAGTGCATGAAATGGAGCCTGCATGAAATTTTCTTTTCCGGTTTTCCGAAGTAGGAACGTCTCACTAGTGGTAATGAGAACTAACCTCAATAAACATTAAAATCTGCCCACTTAAAATATAGAAGAGAAACCATCCATGTCAGCACGACTCGGTCTCAGCCCACTGAGCAAAGCGCTAACCAGGGCCCTGAACATCAACCTCCTGCCGAGCGCGCTTGCCCTAGCGGTATCGCTGCCGGTTGCCGGCTATGTGCAGGCACAGGAGATCGAGTTGGATATTCCAGCACAGGCACTGGGGAGTGCACTGCAGGAATTCGGCCGCCAGGCCAACCTGCAGGTGCTGTACAGCCCGACCGACGTGGCGGGAAAAAACAGCACGGCGATCAAAGGTAAATTGGATCCGCAGCAGGCGATCAACACCATGCTGGCAGGCACTTCGACCACCCATAGCCTCAGTGGCAACGCGCTGACCGTTACCGCCGCCGGCGCGTCCGCCGGGCTGGAATTGAGTCCGACCCAAGTGACCGGCAACGTGCTGGGCAACATCACCGAGGGCTCCGGCTCCTACACGCCGGGCACCATTGCCACGGCCACGCGGCTGACCCTGACCCCGCGGGAAACTCCGCAGTCGATCACGGTGATTACCCGCCAACATATCGAGGACTTCG
Source organism: Pseudomonas sp. RA_15y_Pfl1_P11 (assembly GCF_963970975.1). NCBI lineage: Bacteria > Pseudomonadati > Pseudomonadota > Gammaproteobacteria > Pseudomonadales > Pseudomonadaceae > Pseudomonas > Pseudomonas sp. RA_15y_Pfl1_P11. The sequence continues at coordinate 126,610 of NZ_CAXAOY010000010.1, read as the reverse complement.
GTCTCAACAACGTCGATGACGTCATGCGCCACACGCCTGGCATCACCGTATCGGCCTATGACACCGACCGTACCAACTATTACTCGCGTGGGTTCCCGGTCAACAGTTTCCAGTACGACGGTATTCCGTCCACCGTGCGCAACGTCGGCTACTCGGCGGGGAACACCCTCAGCGACATGGCGATCTACGACCGCGTCGAAGTGCTCAAGGGTGCCACCGGCCTGCTCAACGGCGCCGGCTCCCTGGGCGCGACCATCAACTTGATCCGCAAGAAGCCGACGTCGGAATTCAAGGGCCATGTGCAATTGGGCGCCGGCTCCTGGGACAACTATCGCAGCGAAGTGGATGTGAGCGGTCCGTTGACCGATAGCGGCAATGTCCGGGGCCGTGCAGTGGCGGCGTACCAGGACAAAAAGTCCTTCATGGACCATTACTCGCGCAAGACCGAAACCTACTACGGCATTACCGAGTTTGACCTGTCCCCCGACACCATGTTGACCGTCGGATTCGACTATCAGGACAACATTCCGAAAGGCTCCAGCTGGTCCGGTTCGTTCCCGTTGGTCAACTCCAACGGCAGCATCAACAAGATGCCACGCTCCTACAACAACGGCGCCACCTGGAGCTCCTGGGAACAGAACACCCGCACCGCCTTTGCCATGCTTGAGCATGATATGGGTGACGGCTGGGTCACCAAATTCCAGCTCGACCACAAGATCAACAGCTACCATGCTGACCTTGGTTCGATCCAGTTTGTCCAGCCGGCAGCCGATGGCACCGCCGAGGTCAACGGTCAGAAATACACCGGCGAAACCAAAAGCACCTCCGCCGACCTCTACGCCACCGGGCCTTTCAGCCTGTTTGGCCGCGAACATGAACTGGTGGTGGGCGGCTCGATCGGCACGTCGCGCTGGCAAGGCAAGGGGTACTGGTCGCCGGATTGGCCAGGCGGCAACAAAGTCGATTTCTACAACTGGAATGGCCATATCGCCAAGCCGATCTACGGCCCTGTCCAGCAATACATTGACGATACCATCCGCCAGACCGGCTACTACATGACCACACGCTTGAACGTGATGGATGACCTGCACGTGATTCTCGGTGGTCGCGTCGCCAACTACCACGTCACCGGTATCAACCCTTCCTACAAGGAAACCGGCCGGTTCGTGCCGTATGCCGGCGTGATCTACGACCTGAACGACAATCTCTCGGTCTACACCAGCTACACCGATATCTTCCAACCCCAGGAAAGCACGTACAAAGACCGCAACCAGACGTTGCTGGAACCGGACGAAGGCCAAAACTACGAGCTGGGCCTGAAGGGCGAGTTTCTCGACGGTCGCTTGAACACCAGCATTGCCTACTTCGAAGTGCATGAAGACAACCGTGCCATCCCGGACGATGCCTATAACAACCAGACTCCTTCCCCGCAAAACTATGCGTTCAAGAGCTCCAAGGCCGTCACCAAGGGTTACGAAGCAGAAATCTCAGGTGAGCTGGCGCCCGGCTGGCAAGTACAAGGCGGTTACACCCACAAGATCGTGCGGGACGCAGACGACAAGAAGATCTCCACCTTCGAACCTGAGCACCAGGTCAACCTGAACACCACTTACAAACTCAAGGGCGATCTCGACAAGTTCACCATCGGTGGCGGCCTGCGCTGGCAGAGCAAGGGTTGGAATGAAATCTACAACTCGCAGCTCAACACCAACCAGGACATCACCCAGGAGTCCTATTGGCTGGTGGACTTGATGACCCGCTACCAGGTCACCAAGAACCTCTCGGCGACTGTCAACTTCAACAACATCTTCGACAAGTCCTACTACACCAACGTGGGCTTCTATAACTCGGCCGCTTACGGCGAGCCGCGCAACGTGATGTTCAGCACCCGCTGGGACTTCTGATGTGATGCCTTGATCGCCCTGGCGGCGATCAACCAAAAGCCCGATGGAAGCGCTGCTTTCATCGGGCTTTTTTGTATCCCGCCCTCCCCTGTGGCGAGTGAGCTAGCCCCTCGCCACAGGTTCAGTGTTCATCACTTGAGGTGTTATTCCATGGCGGCCACCAGGCTACGGATGAACTCGGCACTGTCGATGATCCCATCGTGATCAGTCTCGATCACCACTGAACGCTCGACCCGCCCCTGAACAAGGGTGCTTGCCATGTGCTGCTCGATCAGTTCCTTGAACTGCCCGGCGCGGCTCATGGACGCCCACCAGCAACTGACCGGGGCCTTGATCGGCTTGAAGTCCGCCGCCGACAGACGCTCACTGAGCGCGCGGTCGACCTCCCAGGAAATCTGCGCCTCATTGCCACGCAGCAACTCGTCCTTGATACCGGTAAAGGCCTCGCCCAGGGTCTGCTCGGCCCAGGCGATAAACCCTTGCCATTGCCCCGCTTCGTCTTGGGCGTCGCGCTGACCTTGCTGCCAGGCCGCCTGAATCCGCTCGGCAAACGCCGGGAACATCACGCCTAACAAGGCCGCACGCCGCTCGTTCGCCGAGACTTCACGGTCATCCTCGGTGACGACCGCCTGCCAATAAGGCGTGAGCCACTGCGGCGGCGCGGAGTCGATCCAGCCGACAAACTCGACGTCGCGTCCCGCTTGCTCCAGCACGTAGGCGACTTCCATCGCCAGGTTGCCACCCAGCGACCAGCCTGCCAGGCGGAAGGCGCCTTGGGGCTGGGCCAACAGGAGTTGCTCGGCATAATCCTCGACCATGGCTTGCCATTCGGGTACTGCTGCACCGTCTTCGGCCAATGCACGGCAAATCACCCCGAACACCGGACGCTGCTCCCGGAGCGCGAGGGCAATCGCGGTGTAGCAATGCACCGAACCGAAGCTTGGGTGGAACATGAACAACGGTGTGCCTTCTGTCTGGCTGTTGAGCTTGACGATCAACGAGCTGCGCGCGTCGCCCTGCAGGCAGTTGACCTGGCCGCGTACGGTCGGGTTAAGCATCAACTGGCTGACGGACAAGCCGACACCGCTGACTTTACGGATACGCTCCTTGAGCATCAGCACCAGCAAGGAGTGACCGCCCAACTCGAAGAAGTTGTCGTTCAGCCCTACGCGCTCGACACCGAGGACATCACGCCAGATCGCCGCGACTTGCTGCTCGATGGCGCTTTGCGGGGCCTGATAAGCGTCCGTGCCTTGCGCCTCCGGTTTAGGCAACGCCTTGCGATCCAGCTTGCCATTGGGGCTCAGCGGCATCTGTGTCAACACCACCCACTGCGCCGGCACCATGTAGTCCGGCAACTGCGCCGCCAGGTGCATCGCCACCTGTGCTTTCCAATCCTCGCTCGGCGCCTGCAGCACCAGGTAGCCCACCAGGTGCGTGCCGTCCACGGCGAGCACCGCCGCTTCACGCACACACGCATGCTCCAGCAGGCGGGCCTCGATTTCACCCAACTCGATGCGCAAGCCACGCAGCTTGACCTGGTGATCGATGCGCCCGGCGTACTCGATCACCCCATCGTCGCGATAACGCGCCAGGTCCCCGGTGCGATACAAACGGGTGCCACTGCCGAACGGATCGGTCACAAAGCGTTCGGCGGTCAGCCCCGGCCGACGGTGATAACCACGCGCCAGGCCGACGCCGCCGAGATAGAGTTCACCCAACACGCCAACGGGTGCCGGTTCCAGGTTGCCGTCCAACACGTAGCAGCCCAGGTTAGCAATCGGCCGACCAATCGGCACGGCGTCACCCCCTTCGTCGACGCAGGTCCAGTGGGTCACGTCGATTGCCGCTTCGGTCGGCCCATACAGGTTGTACAAACCGGCACGTGGCAGCTTGGCGAACACCTGTTGCTGGGCATCCACCGGCAGCGCTTCACCGCTGCACACAATGCGCTGCAGGCTTTGACACGCGCCGACGCCAGCATCCTGCAAGAAGGCCTGGAGCATGGACGGCACAAAGTGCAACGTAGTGACTTGCTCGGCGTTGATCAGACTCACCAGCCTGGCCGGATCACGATGGTCGCCCGGCGCTGCCACCACCAGGCGCGCACCGGTCATCAGCGGCCAGAAGAACTCCCACACCGACACGTCGAAACTGAACGGCGTCTTCTGCAAGACCGTATCACTGCCGTCCAGGCCATACGCCTGCTGCATCCAGCACAGCCGGTTGGTCAGCGCCGAATGGCGGTTACCCGCACCTTTGGGTTGGCCGGTGGAGCCCGAGGTGTAGATCACATAGGCGAGGTTTTCGCCATCGACGACGACCTGCGGATTCCGCTCGGCGTAGGCCTGCAACCCCTCATCGCCCTGCTCCAGCACCAGGCTGTGCAAGCCCGTTGGAATCGGCAGTTGCTCCAGCAAATGCACCTGGGTCAACAACAGCTTCACGTCGCTGTCTTGCAGCATGTAGGCCAATCGATCGCGGGGGTATTCCGGGTCCAGCGGCACATAAGCGCCACCTGCCTTGAGTACAGCCAGCAGGCCAACGACCATTTCAATCGAACGCTCAACCGCCAGCCCCACGAGGACATCCGGCCCCACGCCGGCCGCCATCAGGCGATGCGCCAGGCGGTTTGCCCGGCGGTTAAGCGCGGAGTAACTCAACACCTGCCCGGCAAATACCAGCGCCGGTGCGTCCGGCGTGCGCACCACCTGGGCTTCGATCAACTGATGCACCGCGAGGTGCAGCGGGTAGTCCGTGGCCGTGTCGTTCCAGGCATACAGGACCGTTTCGCGCTCGGAACTGGCCAGCGAAGGCAACGTTGCCAGACGCTGGTCGCCGTCCATTGCCAATGCCTGCAACACCTGCTGGAAGTGCTCGGCCAACCGTTGGATATGCGCCGCGCTGAATGCCTGGCGGTCGTAATTGAACTCCAGGCCAAGGGTTTCACCGATGCCCAGCAGGACGGTCAACGGGTAATGAGTTTGCTCCAGGCTGTGGACGGCGCCAAACGTGAGCCCCGAAGGTGCGCCCTGCTCCAGCGCTTCGGACACTGGGTAGTTCTCAAACACCAGAATGCTGTCGAACAGCGCCTCGCCACCCAGCCCGGCCCAACGCTGGATCTCGAACAGCGGCGTATGCTCCTGCTCACGCAAGCGCACGTTCTGCGCCTGGATCTGCTGCAGCCACTGGCTGACCGTCATCTGTGCATCCGGCGTGGCCACCACGGGCAAGGTGTTGATGAACAGACCGACCTGTTGTTCGATACCGCGCAATTGCGCCGGACGGCCTGCCACAGTGGCGCCGAACGCCACGGTGGACTGCCCGGTGTGATGCTGCAAAAGCAGCAGCCAGGCGCTTTGCACCAACGTATTGAGGGTGACTTTACTGCGCTGGGCGAAGGCCTTGAGCTGAGCGGTCTGGCTGGCGTCCAGGTTCAGACGATGCTCGCCGTTGACCGCCAGCGCCTCGCTTTGCGCAGCTTGTAGGCCACGGGCCAGGCGGGTTGGCTCTTGCAGGTTGAGCAGTTGCTCTTTCCAGAATGCCTCGCTGACCGACTTGTCCTGTGCCTGCAGCCAGGCAATGTAATCGCGGTAACGCCCGATGGGCACACGCAGCGGTTCACCGGCATAATGTTGCAACACCTCGCCAAACAACTGCGAACCACTCCAGCCGTCCATCAAGATGTGGTGGTTGGTGTAGATCAAGTGATAACGGGACGCCCCCGTACGGACCACCGTCAGGCTCAGCAACGGCGCCTGTTCCAGCACAAACCCCTGGGCCCGCGCCGACTCGGCCAGGCTATCGAGTGCCACACTGCTGTCAGGACGACCTTGCCAGTCCTGCTCGGCGAACGGCATGTGCATCTGCTTGTAGACCACCTGCAAAGGCTGCTCAAGCTCGGTCTGCCAGAGAAAACCGCTGCGCAGGATCTCATGGCGGTCGACCGCCGCCTGCCAGGCCTGGCGGAAGCGCGGTACATCCAGGCCCTCGACATCGATGCGCATCTGGTTGATGTAGTCACCCGAGCCTTCGCCGTAAAGCGATTGGAACAACATGCCTTGCTGCATCGGCGACAGCGGGTAGACGTCTTCGATATCAGCCACCGTCACCGGCAAGCTGTCCAGTTGCGCCTGGGACAAGCGCGCCAACGGGAAGTCCGAGGGCGTGACACCCCGGTTGACACCACAGTGCTCGATCAACGCCTTGAGTTCCGCCGCGTAGTCATCCGCCAGGCGCTGTACGGTCGCTTCATCGAACATCTGCTGGCTGAAGCTCCAGTTCAACTTCAATTCGCCGGCGTAGACCTGGCCGTTGATTTCCAACCAGTTACCCAGCGGTGCCCCGGCACTCTGCTCGGAACCACTGCCATCACCGGAGGGGACGAACAAGCCTTCTTGTTCGCCGCCGTCAAAACTGCCGTCGAATTGCCCCAGGTAGTTGAAGGTGATGCGTGGGCGCGGCAGTTCACTCAGGGCCTGTTGAGCCTCGGCATTCCCCAGGTAACGCAGGGCACCAAAGCCCAGGCCCTTGTCGGGAATCGCGCGCAGTTGCTCCTTGATCTGCTTGAGGGAGCCGGCCAACGAATCGGTCGGCATCAGCTTCACCGGGTAGAGGCTGGTGAACCAGCCGACGGTACGGGTCAGGTCGATCTCGTCGAACAGGTCTTCACGGCCATGGCCTTCCAGGCGGATCAACATCGACGCGTCACCGGTCCAGCGCACAACGACGCGCGCCAGCGCGGTCAGCAACAGGTCATTGATCTGGGTGCGGTAAGCACTGGGGGCGTCCTGCAACAGACGCCGCGTGAAGGCCTGATCCAGATGGGTGGTCACACTCAGCGCATGCCGGTTGCTCAAGCTGGCCTTTGGATCGGCCCCCGGCAGGCCGGTGGGGCTGCCTTGCAACTGCGTCTGCCACCAGGCCAGTTCCTGCGCCAGTGCGGCGCTGCGTGCATAGGTTTGCAGACGCTCGGCCCAGGCACGGGTCGCGCTGGTCTTGGCGGGCAACACGACCGTGGCACCTTGGGCAAGCTGACGGTAAGCCGTTTGCAGGTCTTCCAGCAGGATGCGCCAGGACACACCGTCCACCACCAAGTGATGAATCACCAGCAGCAAGCGCTGGGAGCCGTCGGCCAGGTCGACGAGCACTGCACGCAGCAGCGGCCCTTCGCTCAGGTCGAGGCTGCGCTGGGCTTCCTCACCCAGGGCCTCCAACTCTTCGACCGCATTCAAGGTGGTCTGCCACAGGACCTGCTCGGCCTGATGCTGCTGCGGCCCGCGATACGCCGCGCTCCAGCCTGCCGCGCCCTGGACGAATCCGATGCGCAGGGCGTCGTGATGCACGATCAAGGCCTGCAGCGCCGTCACCAGCAGCGGCGCCTGCAACGCCTGGTGTGGCTTTAGCACCACCGACTGGTTCCAGTGGTGACGCTGGGGGATGTCATCGCCAAAAAACGCCTGCTGGACGGGTAGCAACAACAACTCGCCGGTCAATGCCGACTGATCCATCACCACCGCGCCCTCGCCTTCCCGGGCCACGGCCGCCAGGCTCTGGACCGTCTGGTGCTGGAACAGATCCTTGGGCGTGAAGCGCACACCGGCCTGGCGGGCACGGCTGACCACCTGGATCGAGATGATCGAGTCACCACCCAATTCGAAAAAGTTATCGTGCAAACCGACACGTGGCAGACGCAGCACGTCGGACCAGATCGCCGCGATCTTCTGCTCCAGCTCACTCTGTGGCGCCACGTACACCTGCTGCATCTGGCTGACATCCGGGCGCGGCAGCCCCTTGCGGTCGAGCTTGCCATTCGGCGTCAGCGGCATGCGCTCAAGGAACATCAGGTGCGAGGGCACCATATAGTCCGGCAAACGGGTTTTCAGGGCGCGACGCAAGGCTTCGCGGCAGGTCGACTGCGCCACTGCGTCGTTGACGAGCAAGGGGTCCAGCGGCACCACATAGGCGACCAGTTGCTTGCCGCTCGGCCCTTCCTGGGCCACCACCACGGTTTCGCCGACACTGTCCTGCTCGCGCAGGCGCGCTTCGATCTCGCCCAGTTCAATACGGAAGCCACGGATTTTCACCTGATGGTCGACGCGGCCGAGGTAATCCACCACGCCATCCGGGCGGCCACGGGTCAGGTCGCCGCTGCGATACACACGGCTGCCGGGCTTGCCGAACGGGTCCGGTACGAAGCGCTCGGCGGTCAGGGCCGGACGCTCCAGGTAACCCCGGGCTACGCCCTCGCCGCCCAGGTACAACTCACCGGCTACGCCGATGGGTTGCAGGTTGAGTTGTGCGTCCAGCGCATAGCCGCTGCGGTTACCCAGCAATGTACCGATCGGTGCGTAGACGGCACCGCAGGGATCGCCCTGGCGCGCTTTCCACAGCAACGGCGTGACCACGGTTTCGGTCGGGCCGTAGCCGTTGAACAGGTAAGTCGGCTTGAGCGCGCGCCAGGCCAGGTCGTAGCTGGCTTGGGCCACGGCATCACCCCCGAAGCAGTACACGCGCACCTTCGGTGGGTTGCCGTCCCGCTCGGCATGCTCGGCCAACTGTTGCAGGTACACCGGCGGGAACACCGCCATGGTCACGTTGTGACGGTGCATTTGCTGGTAGGTGTATTCCGGCAGCCACAGGCTGTCATCGCGGATCAACACACTGGCGCCGTTGATCAGCGGGTGCATCCAGCCTTCGTGGGAGCCGTCGAAGGCGAACGACATGAAGTGCAGTTCGCAATCGGCGGGCGAGGTTTCATAACGCTCGCCGGTGGCAATGATATGGGCTACCAGTGGACCGTGGGACACCGCCACGCCCTTGGGCATGCCGGTGGAGCCGGAGGTGTAGATCACATAGGCCAGGTTGTCGCCATCCAGCGCCACCTCGGGTGCGGTGTCGTCGTCAGTGGACCAGGCTTGCGTCTGGTCCACGGCAAGGGCTTCCAGGCCGTCTGGAATCGGTAAGCGCTGTTGCACTGCCGAATGGGTCAACAGCAATCGGGCGCGACTGTCCTGCATCATGTACAGCAGGCGATCACGCGGGTATTCGATGTCCAGTGGCACGTAGACACCACCGGCTTTCATCACCGCGAGGAACGCCACCATGATCTCGGCGCTGCGCGGCATGGCAATCGCCACGCGCACTTCGGGACCGACACCACGGGCGATCAAGGCATGGGCCAGGCGGTTGGCCTGGCGGTCCAGCTCGCCGTAAGTCAGCTGTTGCTCGCCAAATTTCACCGCCACCGCCTCAGGGGTTTCCCCGGCACGGTCGGCCACCAACTCGTGGACCAGGCGCTTGGCCGAGAAGCCGGCGTCGCTCTGGTTCCACAGTTGAAGAATCTGTTGCCGTTCGGCGTTGTCCAGCAGGTTTAATTGGCTGATATTCTGCCGTGGGTCGGCAACCATGCCTTGCAACAGGTTCTGCCAGTGTCGCGCCATGCGTTGCACGGTACTGGCCTCAAACAGGTCCTGGGCATAGCCGAGCGTCGCCCAGATACCTTCGGTGGATTCCTGGATATCCAGGTCCAAGTCGAAATGCGCCGTTTTGCTTTCCCATTCCAGCCCTTCTACCGAAAGATTCGGCAGTTGCTGCTGAACCTGAGCCTGGCCCACGTCGGTCTGGTGGTTGAACATCACTTGGAACAACGGGTTGTGGCTCAGGCTGCGCTCGGGTTGCAGCGCTTCCACCAGTTGCTCGAAGGGCAGGTCCTGGTGGGCCTGGGCGTCCAGTGCCCGTTGCCGGGCCTGTTGCAACAGTTGCTCGACGCTCATCTGGCCGTGGAGATCGGCCTTGAGCACCTGGGTGTTGACGAAGAAGCCGATCAGACGCTCGGTCTCGCTGCGATTGCGGTTGGCGATCGGCACCCCGACACGGATCTCTTCCTGGCCACTGTAGCGATGCAGCAACGTCTGGAACGAGGCCAATAGCAGCATGAACAAGGTCACGTCCTGCTGCTTGGCCAGGGCCTTGAGGCTTTGGGTCAACGCGCCGGGCAGTTCGAATGCCAGGCGCGCGCCACGATGGCTTTGCACAGCCGGACGTGGGTGGTCGAACGGCAACGCCAACACGCTCTGCTCACCGCCTAGCATGTCGCGCCAATACGCCAGTTGACGGGCCTTCTCGCCCGCCTCCATCCAGTTGCGCTGCCATACGGCGTAGTCGGCGTACTGAATCGGCAGCGCCGGCCATTGCAACACCTGTCCCTGGCTGTAGGCAGCATAGAGTTGCACCAGTTCTTCAACCATCAGTTGCATCGACCAGCCATCGGACACGATGTGATGCTGCACCAATACCAATACATGTTCATCAGCGGCGATGCGCAGCAACGAAACCCGCAGCAAAGGCCCTTGTTCCAGATTGAAGGGTTGGGCTATTTCGGCCTCGACCCGCGCCTTGAGCTGTGCTTCCTGCACCTCGGCGTGCGCTATCTGCAACGACAGCTGCGGTGAAATGATTTGAACCGCGCAGTCGCGCTCCTGGCGCAAATGAGTGCGCAGGCTTTCATGCCGGGCCAGCAAGGTATCGAAACTGCGTTGCAGTGCACCCAGGTCAAGCTGCCCTTTCAAACGCAAGGCGCTGGGGATGTGGTACGCGGCGCTTTGCGGCTCCAGTTGCCATAAAAACCACTGGCGCTCCTGAGCGTAGGACAGCGGTAACGGCTGGTCCCGCCCTACCGGCAACAGCGCGGGCGCGGTCGGCGCGCCTGGGGCCTGGGTGGTCAGTGCGGCGACAAACCCCTCCAGGCGCGGCTGCTCGAACAGCAATTTGAGCGGCACTTCGCGCTGCAATGCCTGGCGAACGCGCGAGACCACCTGCATGGCCAGCAGCGAATGCCCGCCGAGCTCGAAGAAGTGGTGGGTCAGGCCCACACGCTCGACGCCAAGAATATCGGCCCAGATCGCCGCAACCTGCTGTTGCAGTGGCGTAATCGGTGCCTGCCAGGCCTGTTGCACCGCACTGCCATCGGGTTTGGGCAGCGCCTGGCGGTCAAGCTTGCCGTTGGGGTTCAACGGCATGCGGTCGAGGAAGATCAGGTGCGCAGGCACCATGTAATCGGGCAGTTGCTCACGCAAGGTGGCCTTGAGCGTTTCGCCCGCCGCCGCATGCTCGGCGGCGGACAACGGCTGGGCTGGCACAAGGTAAGCCACCAACTGGTTGTCGGCCGCCAGCAGGAAGGCTTCGCGCACGGCCTTCTGGGCCAACAGCAGCGCTTCGATCTCACCCAACTCGATTCGGAAACCGCGGATTTTGACCTGATGGTCGACGCGACCGACGTATTCGATCACCCCGTCGGCGCGATAACGCGCCAGGTCACCGGTGCGGTAAAGACGCTCGCCCAGGGTGCTGAACGGGTCGGCGACAAAACGCTCGGCGGTCAGGCTCGGGCGTTGCAGGTAATCACGGGCCAAGCCACTGGCACTGGCAATGTACAGCTCACCCACGGCGCCAACCGGCAACAGGTTAAGGTCACGGTCCAACACATACAGGCCGCGCCCCGGCAACGCGCGGCCAATCGGGCTGGCAGTGGCGCCAATCACGGCGTTGTCATCGCTGCAATCGAGCACGCTGGACACCACCGTGGCCTCGGTCGGCCCGTACGTATTGAGCAGCCGTACATGCCCCAGCCCCGCGCGCCGCCACAGCACCGGGCCATCCAGCGGCATCGCTTCGCCGCCGATATGCACCTGGCGCAATGCGCCATAGGGCCGTGGCCCCGCTGCCAGGCAATCCTGCAGGAACAGTTTCCAATAGGCGGTGGGCAAGTCGGCCAGGGTGATGCCTTGGTCGATAATCTGCCGGTACAGGTCAGCGCCGTCCCACAACTGCGGCCCGCGCAACACGACCGTCGCGCCCAGGGTCAGGGCCGGGTACAGCTGCTCGACAAAACCATCGAAGTTCAGGGTCGCGAACTGCAGTACGCGGTCGTCCGCGACCAGGCGCGAATACTCGGCCGCGATACCGGCGAATTCGCTCAATGCCGCATGGCTGATGGCAACGCCTTTTGGCTTGCCGGTGGAGCCGGAGGTGTAGATGACATACGCCAGGCTGCGGGGCTCGAACACGGCAGGCGGGTTGTGCTCGGCACACTGCGCCAACTGCGCGTCGGCCAGGTCGATGTCCAGCGCCGTCAGATCGGGCAGCAATGGCAAGCGGTCGCGCAGGTGGGATTGGGTCAACACCAGTCGCACACCACTGTCATTGAGCATATGCGCCAGGCGTTCACGCGGGTATTCAGGGTCAAGCGGCACGTAGGCGCCACCCGCCTTGAGCACGGCCAACAGGCTGACCACCATGGCAAAGGAGCGCTCGACCGCGATCCCCACCAGAACTTCCGGGCCTACGCCCTGGGCGATCAGGTAGTGCGCCAGGCGATTGGCCTGGCGGTTCAGTTCACCGTAGCTGAGCGTTTGCTCATCCAAGGCCAGTGCCTGGCGCGCCGGATGTTCGCGGGCCTGCGCCTCGAACAACTGGTGCACGGCATGCGGTGCGGCGACGGTGGCGGGGGCATTCCAGTCCTTGAGCATCCGCTGTTGTTCGGGTGCATCGAGCATCGACAGCGCGCAAAGACGGCTGCGTGGTGCACTCACTGCCGCCTGGAGCAGGTTCTGCCAATGCTGCGCCAAGCGTTCGATGGTTGCGCTTTCGAACAGGTCGGTGGCGTAGGTCAGCGCCGCCCAGAGGCCTTCGGCGGACTCATGGGTGTCCAGGCTCAGGTCGAAATGCGTGGTCTGGCTCTCCCAATCCAGTTCCGCCACCCGCAGGCCAGGCAATTGCTGGCCATCGCGCCCGCCCTGGGCGTCGGTCTGGTGGTTGAACATCACTTGGAACAGCGGGTTATGGCTCAGGCTGCGTTCAGGTTGCAGCGCCACCACCAATTGTTCAAACGGCAAGTCCTGGTGCGCCTGGGCTTCCAGGGCGCGGCGCTTGGCCTGTTGCAGCAGTTCGGCGAAGCTCATCTGCCCGTCAAGGTCGGCCTTGAGCACTTGGGTGTTGACGAAAAAGCCGATCAGCCGCTCGGTTTCCACGCGGTTGCGGTTGGCATTCGGCACGCCGATGCGGATGTCCGACTGGCCGCTGTAGCGAAACAGCAGGGTCTGGAACGAGGCCAGCAACAGCATGAACGGGGTCACGCCTTCTTGCTGGGCCAGGCGCTTGATACCGGACACCAGGTCCGCCGGCAGATGCACCTGCAAGCTGGCGCCGCGATGGCTTTGCTGCGCCGGGCGCGGATGGTCGAGGGGTAATTCCAGCACCGGTTGCTCACCGCCCAGCAGGTCCTGCCAGTAGGCCAATTGACGGGCCTTCTCCCCGGCTTCCATCCAGCTGCGCTGCCACAGCGCGTAGTCGGCGTAGTGGATCGGCAAGCCCGGCAATTGCACATCCTGGCCTTGGCTGTGCGCGGCGTAGAACTGCACCAGCTCCTCGACCATGACCTGCATCGACCAGCCATCGGAAATAATGTGGTGCTGCACCATCACCAGCACATGCTCGTCTTCGGCCAGTTGCAGCAAGGTCACGCGCAACAACGGCCCCGCCTGCAAATCGAAAGGCCGGGCTATCTCGGCTTCGATGCGCGCCATCAATTGGTGTTCGTCGGCAACGTCCTGCTGTATCTCGATGCGCGCCTCGGGCGCTACGTTTTGCAGCACGCGCTCGCCGTCCTGTACCAGGCGTGTGCGCAGGCTTTCATGGCGGACCAGCAGGCTGTCGAACGCGCGGTGCAGGGCCGCCAGGTCCAGTCGGCCCTGCAGACGTAGTGCGCCGGGAATATGATAAGTAGCGCTGTCCGGGTCCAGTTGCCAGAGAAACCACTGGCGTTCCTGGGCGTAGGACAGCGGCAGGTGTTGGCCGTCCTCGCGGATCGAGGCAATCGGCAGTTGGGCGAAGCTCATGCCGCGGCTTTGCAGGCGCTGGTAAAACTGCTGGCGCTGTTCCAGAGGCAGGCGAAGAAAGCGCGAAACCAGATCGATGTTAGGGTTGGAAAGCATGGGTCAAATCGCCTCTAGTTCGCTCAAAAAGTCACGAAGATCATCAAAGTCTTCCGCGCTGCCGGCACGGAAGGTGGCAGCGGCCTGCACGTAGGCACGCAGGGTTTCGGTCTGGAACACTTCTACCAGGGGCACTTCCAGGCCCAGTTCGGCCTGGACCCGCGAGGTGATCTGAATCGCCAGCAGGGAATGGCCGCCCACCTCGAAGAAGTTGTCGTTCAGGCCCACTTGCGGCAGGCGCAGGACATCGGCCCAGATCGCGGCGATCTGTTGTTCCAGCTCGGTTTCGGGGGCCACATAGGCCTGTTGCAACAGGCTCGCATCCGGCTCGGGCAGGCCCTTGCGGTCGAGCTTGCCGTTGGGGGTCAACGGCATTTGCGCCAGGAACATGAAATGCGTCGGCACCATGTAGTCCGGCAGACGGGTTTTCAGGGCGCGGCGCAGGACGTCGCGCAACTCGGTTTCGTTGGCCAGGTTGCCGTCTGCCGGCACCACATAAGCCACCAGGTGTTTGCCGGTCGGGCCGTCCTGGGCGACCACTACGGTTTCACCGACATTGTCCTGCTCACGCAGGCGCGCTTCGATTTCGCCCAGTTCAATACGGAAGCCACGGATTTTCACCTGATGGTCGACGCGGCCGAGGTAGTCCACCACGCCATCCGGACGCCCACGGGTCAGGTCACCGCTGCGGTACACACGGCTGCCCGGCTTGCCGAATGGGTCCGGCACGAAGCGCTCAGCCGTTAACGCCGGTCGCTCCAGATAACCCCGCGCTACGCCCTCGCCGCCCAGGTACAGCTCGCCGGCCACGCCGATAGGTTGCAGGTTGAGTTGTGCGTCCAGCACATAGCCGCTGCGGTTACCCAGCAATGTACCGATCGGTGCGTAGACGGCACCGCATGGGTCATCACGGCGGGCTTTCCACAGCAACGGCGTGACCACGGTTTCCGTCGGGCCGTAGCCGTTGAACAGGTAAGTGGGTTTGAGCGCGCGCCAGGCCAGGTCGTAGCTGGCTTGGGCAACGGCATCACCCCCGAAGCAGTACACGCGCACCTTCGGTGGGTTGCCGTCACGCTCGGCATGCTCGGCCAACTGTTGCAGGTACACCGGCGGGAACACCGCCATGGTCACGTTGTGACGGTGCATTTGCTGGTAGGTGTATTCCGGCAGCCACAGGCTGTCATCGCGGATCAACACACTGGCGCCGTTGATCAGCGGGTGCATCCAGCCTTCGTGGGAGCCGTCGAAGGCGAACGACATGAAGTGCAGTTCGCAATCGGCGGGCGAGGTTTCATAACGCTCGCCGGTGGCAATGATATGGGCTACCAGTGGACCGTGGGACACCGCCACGCCCTTGGGCATGCCGGTGGAGCCGGAGGTGTAGATCACATAGGCCAGGTTGTCGCCATCCAGCTTCACTTGAGGGTCAGTGTCGCTGAACCCCGCCCACTCCTCGGTGCGATCAATCGCCAGGCTGTCAAGCCCCTCGGGAATCGGCAGTTGCTGCAAGGCGCTGGTGTGGGTCAGCAGCAACCGGGCACGGCTGTCCTGCATCATGTACAGCAGGCGGTCACGCGGGTATTCGATATCCAGTGGCACGTACACGCCACCGGCTTTCATCACCGCGAGGAACGCCACCATGATCTCGGCACTGCGCGGCATGGCAATTGCCACGCGCACTTCCGGGCCGACACCACGGGCGATCAGCGCATGGGCCAGGCGGTTGGCCTGGCGGTCCAATTCACCGTAGCTCAGGGTTTGCGTGTCGAACGTCACCGCGACTGCATCCGGGGTTTCCCGGGCGCGGTCGGCTACCAATTCGTGCACCAGCCGCTCGGCCGAGAAGCCGGCGTCAGTCTGGTTCCACAACCGAAGGATGTGTTGTTGCTCATCCTCGCCCAGCAGGTTGAGTTGGCTGATGGGTTGCTGTTGATCGGCAACCATTGCCTGCAAGAGGTTCTGCCAGTGGCCGGCCATGCGTTCAATCGTGGCAGGGGCAAACAGGTCTGTGGCGTAGCTCAGGGAGGCACGCAGCGTCGCCTGGCTTTCCTCCACATCCAGCGCCAGGTCGAATTGCGCCACGCCTTCATCCCAGCTCAGCACCTCGACATCCAGTTCGGTGAGGCGCTGCAGGTGGTTATTGGCTGACGTCACACGATGGTTGAACAGCACCTGGAACAGCGGGCTCAGGCTCATGCTGCGCTCAGGCTGCAAGGCTTCCACCAATTGCTCGAACGGCAAGTCCTGATGGGCCTGGGCCTCCAGGGAACGCTGGCGCACTTGCTGCAACAGTTGCACAACGCTCATCTGCCCATGGATATCGGCCTTGAGCACCTGGGTGTTGACGAAAAAGCCGATCAGCCCTTCGGTTTCCAGGCGATTGCGGTTGGCTATCGGCACGCCGACGCGCACGTCTTCCTGGCCGCTGTAGCGGTGCAGCAACGCCTGGTAGGATGCCAGCAATACCATCGGCAAGGTGATCTCGGCGTTCTGCGCCAACTGACGCAGGCCGCTCAGAAGCTCAGGGTGCAGCTCGATGCCCAGGCGTGCGCCACGCTGGCTCTGTACCGCCGGACGCAAGTAGTCGAAAGGCAGCTCCAGCACCGGCTGTACGCCACCCAGTTGGGCCTGCCAGTACGCCAGTTGACGAGCCTTCTCACCGGCCTCCATCCAGTTGCGCTGCCACAGGGCGTAATCGACGTATTGGATCGGCAAGGCGGGCAAGTCGGGCATCCGCCCCTGGTTGAAGGTAGCGTACAAATGGACCAGTTCCTCGACCATCAATTGCATCGACCAGCCATCGGAGACGATATGGTGCTGCACCAGCACCAGTACGTGGTCATCAACAGCCAGACGCAGCAACTTGGCCCGCAGCAGTGGCCCGCGCAGCAGGTCGAATGGCTGCGCAACCACTTCTGCGACCCGCGCCTTGAGGCCATCTTCCTCGGTGTCGAGCAGGCTGATCTCAATCAGGCCCGAGTCTTCAATCACCTGCACCGCGCCGCCAGCGTCCTGGCGCACATGGGTGCGCAGACTTTCATGGCGTGCCAGCAAGGTGTCAAAACTGCATTGCAGAGCAGGCAGGTCGAGCAGCCCTTTCAAACGTAATGCGCTGGGGATGTGATACGCCGTGCTTTGCGGGTCCAGTTGCCAGAGGAACCATTGGCGCTCCTGGGCATAGGACAACGGCAGCGGTTGACTGCGGTCAGCCTTGAGCAACGCAGGAGCAACCACGCCCTCCTCGCCCAGCGCCCGAACGAAGTCCTCCAACCGCGGATGTTCGAACAGGGTCTTGAGCGCCACTTCCAGCGCCAGCACCTGGCGAACCCGCGAGACAACACGGGTGGCCAGCAGCGAATGCCCGCCGAGCTCGAAGAAGTGATCGTCAAGGCCGACCTGCGGCAGCTCCAGCACCTCGGCCCAGATCGCCGCGACCTGCTGTTCACGCAGTGTGACTGGCGCCACATGGCCTTTGCTCAAACGCGCAGCGTCCACTGCCGGCAAAGCCTTACGGTCGAGCTTGCCGTTGGGGGTCAGGGGCAGGCTGTCGAGGAACACCAGGTGCGCCGGCAGCATGTAGTCCGGCAGGCGCTCGCGCAGGGCCGCCTTGTAGGCCTCTACCGTGTCGGGTACCGAGCTGACCAGGTAAGCGATCAAGCGGTCGTTATCGGCCAGAACCACGGCTTCGCGCACGCCGGCATGCTCGCGCAAACAGGCTTCGATTTCGCCGAGTTCAATGCGGAACCCGCGCACCTTGACCTGATGGTCGACGCGGCCAATGTATTCCACCGCGCCATCTGCACGGTAGCGGGCCAGGTCGCCAGTACGGTAGAGGCGCTCCCCTGGCGCACCATACGGGTTGGGCACAAAGCGCTCGGCCGTCAGCGCGGGGCGCTCGTGGTAACCACGGGCCAGGCCGACACCGCCGATCAGCAGTTCACCAGCAGCGCCCACCGGGCTTGGTGTCAACCCGGCAGTGAGGATAAAGAACGTGGTGTTGGCGATAGGTCGCCCGACAAAAGGCTGTGCGTCGTGCAGACGATGGGCCGCCGACCAGATGGTGGTCTCGGTGGGACCATAAAGGTTCCACAGCGGACCTTGCAGGTCGAGCATGCGCTGGGCCAGGTCCGCCGGCAGCGCTTCACCGCCGCACAGGCTCTTGATACCGTGCAGCAACCGGGCACGCGGGCTTTCCATCAGCATGCGCCAGGTCGAAGGCGTCGCTTGCAGCACGTTGGCGGACTGGCTGTGCACCAGGTCGATGATTGCTTCCGGGTCGAGGGCAAGTTCCTGGCCGCTCAGCAGTACCGTGGCACCCACCGTCAGGGGCACGTACAGTTCCAAGGCGAAGATATCGAACGAGAAGGTGGTCAGTGACAACATTCGTGCGTCAATGCCGAAGTCCAGAGTATCGGCCATGCCGCAGGTAAAGCTGCACAGCGCCCAGTGGCGTACCATCACACCCTTGGGCTTGCCGGTGGAACCGGAGGTGTAGATCACATAGGCCAGGTGTTCCGGCGTGACCTCGACCTGCGGGTTGTGCTCGGCAGCGTCGGCGGCGTCGACCATCAATACCTGCACACCGTGCCGGTGCGCCAGGTGACCGATCAAGTGTGGCTGGGTCAGCAGGACCTGTGCGCGGCTGTCTTCGAGCATGAAAGCCAGGCGATCCGCCGGGAATTGCGGATCAAGCGGCACATAGGCGCCACCTGCCTTGAGCGTCGCCAGCAGGCCGACCACCATGTCCAGAGAGCGCTCGACATGCACCGCCACCAATACGTCCGGACCCACACCCGCCGCGATCAAGCGATGGGCCAGGCGGTTGGCGCGACGGTTGAGTTCATCGTAGCTCAGGGCTTGACCATTGAATTGCAGCGCCAGGGCGTGTGGTTGTGCCAGGGCCCGGGCTTCGAACAACTGATGCACACAACGCTCGCGGGGGTAGTCGACGGCGGTGTCGTTCCAGGTTTCGAGCATCTGCTGCCACTGCGGCGCACTGAGCATCATCAGCTCATCAACGGCCTGGGACGCATCGCGCACCACGGCGCACAATAGGTTTTGCCAATGTTCGGCCAGGCGCTCGACAGTTGCTGCGTCAAACAGGTCGGTGGCGTAGGTCAGAGATGCCCACAAGCCTTCGGCGGATTCTTCGGTCTCCAGGCTCAGGTCGAACTGGGTGCTGTGCCCCGACCAATCCACCGGTTGCAACGCCAGGCCAGGCAATTGCACCGGGGCTGCCCGCAAGCTGTCCTGATGGTTGAACATCACCTGAAACAACGGATTGTGACCGAGGCTGCGCTGCGGTTGCAGGGCTTCCACCAACTGTTCGAACGGCAGTTCCTGATGGGCATGAGCCTCCAGGGCACGCTGCCTGGCCTGGACGAGTAATTGATCAAACGCCATCTGCCCGTGCATGTCAGCCTGCAACACCTGGGTGTTAACGAAGAAGCCGAGCAGACGCTCGGTTTCCAAGCGATTGCGGTTGGCGATCGGTACGCCCACGCGGATCTGCGACTGGCCGCTGTAGCGATGCAGCAACACTTGGAAAGACGCCAGCAGCAGCACGAACAACGTCACACCCTGGCGCAGGGCCAAGGCCTTGAGGTCGGCCACCAGCGCATTGTCCAAATGCACTTGCCTGCGTGCGCCACGGTGGCTTTGCACCGCCGGGCGCGGGTGATCCAGCGGCAGTTCAAGCACCGGATGCTCCATCCCCAGGCGCATGCGCCAGTAATCGAGTTGACGCTGTTTTTCACCGGCGGCCATCCAGTCGCGTTGCCACTGCGCGTAGTCGGCATACTGGATCGGCAACCCAGGCAACCGGGGGTGCCCCGCATAGAGCGCCACCAACTCGTCGACCATTACTTGCATCGACCAACCATCGGAAATGATGTGGTGCTGGGTAATCACCAGCACATGGTGCTCCGGCTCAACTCGGAGCAATTTGACGCGCATCAGCGGGCCAGCGACCAGGTCAAAGGGACGCTGGATTTCCTGCGCCACCGCGTGCTCGATGGCCGAAGCGGCGACCCGCTGTTGTTCGATCGGCATCGGCAGGCTTGGGTGAATCACCTGCCAGGTGTGCTCACCGTCCTCCTCAAAGGTAGTGCGCAACGGT
This sequence comes from Pseudomonas sp. RA_15y_Pfl1_P11, assembly GCF_963970975.1. NCBI lineage: Bacteria > Pseudomonadati > Pseudomonadota > Gammaproteobacteria > Pseudomonadales > Pseudomonadaceae > Pseudomonas > Pseudomonas sp. RA_15y_Pfl1_P11. The sequence continues at coordinate 106,595 of NZ_CAXAOY010000010.1, read as the reverse complement.
TCGTGGCGCTGCACCAGGGCCTGGAGCGCCTGCTCCAGTGCCGCGACGTCCAAGCGCCCACGCAGGTGCAGCGCGCTCGGCACGTGGTAGGCGGCGCTGGTCGGGTCCAGTTGCCAAAGGAACCATTGACGTTCCTGTGCGAACGACAGTGCCAGCGGCTGATCACGCGTCACCGCCACCAGCGGCAGCGCAGTTGTCGCCTGCAACTCTGCGCAAACGCCTGCGAAGGCCTCCAATGTCGGTTGTTCGAACAAGGCCCGCAGCGGTACTTCCAGTTGCAGGTCATGGCGCACCCGGGAAATGACCTGGGTCGCCAGCAACGAGTGGCCGCCACGCTCGAAGAAGTGGTCGTTGAGCCCTACCTGCTCCACCTGCAACACGGCCTGCCAGATGGCGGCCAATTGGATTTGCAGGGGATTTTGCGGCACCACGTAGGCCTGGCGTGCCTGATTCAGGTCCGGTGTCGGCAGCGCACGACGGTCCAGCTTACCGTTGTTGTTCAACGGCAACGCATCGAGGATGACCCAATGCCCCGGCACCATGTAGTCCGGCAACGACTGGCGCAAATTGTTCGCCAATGCGGACGCTTCCAACGCTTGCCCTTTAACGGGTACCACGTAGGCCACCAATTGCGTGCCTGTCGCGCTCGACTGCGCGATGACGGCGGCTTCACGCAACTGCGGCAAGGCTTGCAGGCTGGCTTCGATCTCGCCCATTTCAACCCGGAAACCGCGGACCTTCACTTGATGATCGATGCGTCCGACGTACTCAAGCGCACCCGCCTCGGTGTAACGGGCCAGGTCGCCGCTGCGGTAGAGACGCGCACCAGGCACGGCGGAGAACGGGTCTGGCAGGAAGCGCTCGGCAGTCAGCGCCGGGCGGTCGAAGTAGCATTGGGCCAAACCGTATTGGGCGCCGATGCACAACTCGCCCACACCCTCGGTGGCCAGCAATTCAAAACCACTGTCCAGCACATACAAGGAGCGACCTTCGATGGCCCGGCCAATCGGCACACCAAACGCATCGCTGGCGTCCGCCAACTGGCAGTCATGCACACTGGACACCACGGTCGCTTCGGTGGGCCCGTAGGTGTTGACCAGGCGCACGTCGCCCAGACCGGCCGCGTACCAGGCGCGCAGCCCTTCCACTGACATCGCCTCGCCGCCCACGTGCACTTGGCGCAGGTTGCCCAGGGGGCGCGGGTCGAGGGAGCACTCCTTGGCGAGCAAATACCAGTAGGCGGCCGGCAGGTCCGCGAGGGTTACGCCCTGCTGCACGATCTCTCGAGCCAACTGCCCAGCGTCCCACAGCTCATCACCACGCATGATCAACGCCGCGCCCACGCACAGCGGCGGGTAACATTGCTCGACAAAGCCGTCGAAGCTGAACGTGGCGAATTGCAGCACGCGGTCTGCCGCGCTCAAGCTGCTGTAGCCCTCGGCGCTGTCGCAGAACTGGCCAAGGGCGGCATGGTCGATGGCCACGCCCTTGGGCAGCCCGGTGGAGCCCGAGGTGTAGATCACATACGCCAGGTCGGCGGCTGCGGCGTGGTTGGCGGGATTGGTGGACGGGTAGCGTGCCAGTTCTTCGCCGGACGCGGTGAACTCCTCGCGCACCAGCCCTTGGGGCAACGGTAGGCCGGCCAGCAGCCCGGTCTCGCTGAGCAGCAGGTCGAGCCGGCTGTCAGTCAGCATGTAGGCAAGGCGTTCGCCAGGATAGTTCGGGTCCAGCGGCACGTAGGCGGCGCCGCTCTTGAGCACCGCCAGCAGGCTGACGATCAACTGTGGACCACGTCGTGCGGCCAGGCCGACGCGCCGGCCTGGGCCAACGCCCAGTTCCAGCAGGCGATGGGCAAGACGGTTGGCGCGATCATTGAGTTGGGCGTAGCTCAGGCGTGTATCGCTCGCCTGCACTGCCAGCGCGTCGGGTGTGACGTCGGCCTGGGCAGCAATGCGTTCGTGCACGCGCAGATGACGCTGGGCCGCGCTAGGCGACTGGCTCAGGGCAAGGATGTCGCGCCGTGCAGCTGGGTCGAGCAGACGCAGGCTGCCGACGGGCGCCTGAGCATCAACCAGCATCTGCACCAGCAGGTGACGCAGGTTGCGGCTTAATTGAGCGACCTGCCGAGCGCTGAAGCGCGCCTGGTCATAGCCGAACTCCAGGCGCAGGCAACTGCCCAGCTCAATGCCCAAAGTCAGCGGATAATGGGTCTGCTCATGGTTATGCAGACGACCGAACGTCAGACCGGCAGGCGCGCCCTGCTTCAAGACGTCCGCCACCGGGAAGTTCTCGAACACCAACAAGCTGTCGAACAGCGCCCCCTGCTGGCCCGCCCAACCCTGGATGTCATAGAGCGGCACATGTTCGTGATCGCGCAGGCTCAGGTTGAGGGCTTGCAGCTCGCTCAGCCAGTCGGCCACCGCCTGGGTCGGCGCGGCGGCGCTGACAATGGGCAGCGTATTGATGAACAGGCCCAGTTGCTGTTCGAGCCCCGGCAACGGCGCCGAGCGGCCGGCGACGGTAGCACCGAACGCCACGCACGCCTGGCCGGTGTAGCGTTGCAGCAACAGGCTCCAGGCCCCTTGCAGCAGCGTGTTGAAGGTGACTTTCTGATGGCGGGCAAACTCGCCGAGGGCGCGGGTGAAGTCGCTGTCCAGCACCACATGATGGTCTGACATGCCCTTGCCGTCGGCCGGCACACGCAGGGCTTGCGCCAGCAAAGTCGGTGCCTGCAACCGCGCCAGACTGGCTTTCCAGAATGCCTCGCCCGACGCTTGCTGTTGCAACCAGCCCAGGTAATCGCGGAACTGCCCTTGCGGTGCCGGCACGTTATGCCCGGCGTAATGGGCGATCACTTCGCCGAGCAACTGGGCGTTACTCCAACCGTCCATGAGGATGTGGTGGCTGGTGAAGATCAGGTGCCAGGCACGGCCGGCACCGCGCACCAGCATCAAGCGAAACAACGGCGCCGCATTCAGCGCAAAACCCTTCTCGCGCTCTGCGACAGCAAGCGCGTCAACGTCGGCGGCGACGTCTTCGATCACGTGCAACTGCACATCCACCTGGCGCTGGATCACTTGATGGGCACTGTCCAGGCCAAGCCAGTGGAAGCTGCTGCGCAGGATGTCATGACGGTCCAGCGCGGCTTGCCAGGCACGGCCGAACGCCAGCAGGTCGAGGCCTTCGATATCCAGGCGCAACTGGTTGATATAAGCCTCTGCCTCGGGCTCGTACAAGGTGTGGAACAACATGCCCTGCTGCATGGGCGACAACGGGTAGACATCGGCAATGGCTGGTTCCGCGATAGGCAAGCCGTCGAGTTGCAATTGGGTCAGGCGCGCCAGCGGGAAGTCCGAGGGTGTGACCTGCCCCGTGGGCGTGGTGCAGCAGTGTTCGATCAGGGCCTGGAGTTCAGCCGCGTAATCATCCGCCAGGCGCTGAACAGTCGCCACCTCGAACATCTCACGACTAAACCCCCACCGCAGGGCCAATTCACCGCCGTACACCTGCCCTTCCACCGTCAACCAGTTGGCCAGCGGTGCCTCAGGGTCCTGGGCCTGACCGCTGCCCTGGTCAGCCGGAACGAACAGCGCCGCCTCGTTGAACTGGCGGTCGAACTGACCCAGGTAGTTGAAGGTGATGCGCGGCGCCGCCTGATTCGACAAAGCGTCACGCGCCGCGGGTGCGCCGAGGTAGCGCAGCAGGCCATAGCCGATACCTTTGTGCGGCACGGCCCGCAGTTGCTCCTTCACCGACTTGATCGCCGCCGACAACTCACCCTCGGCCTGCAGGCGCACCGGGAACAGGCTGGTGAACCAACCCACGGTGCGGCTCAGGTCGAGCGTGTCGAACAGGTCTTCACGACCATGGCCTTCCAACTGGATCAGCGCGGCAGGCTGCTCGCTCCAGCGGCTGATGACGCGTGCCAGGGCGGTCAGCAGCAGGTCGTTGACCTGGGTGCGATAGGCCGCCGGGGCGTCTTGCAGGAGTTGGCGGGTGTGTTCGGCGCTGAGGCGGATTTCGAGTGTGGTGCCCAGGCGGTTTTGCAGGCCGCCCTGAGGGTTGTCGCAGAGCAGATCGGCGCTCGCGGTCTGTGCCTGCCAGTACGGCAGTTGCTCGTCCAGTGTCTGCGCATGGGCCTGCAACTGCTGCGCCCACTGCTGGTAGGCGCTGGTCTTGGCCGGCAGCGCGGCGTTGCGATAGGCCTGCTGCAGGTCTTCGAGCAGGATGCGCCACGACACGCCGTCCACTGCCAGGTGATGCACCACCAGCAGCAGACGCTGGGTGCCGTCGGTCATCGTTGCCAGGACGGCGCGCAACAGCGGGCCCTGTCCAAGATCGAGACTGCGTTGAGCTTCATCGCACAGTGCGGCCAACTGCGCCTCGTCAGAGACCTGTGACTGCCACAGTGACGCGCTCGTAACCGGCTCGGCATGAGCTTGCCGCCAACCGTCTGCCTGCTGCACAAACCGCAGGCGCAGGGCGTCGTGGTGATTGATCAGGCGGGTCAAGGCGGCGTCAAGGCGCACGGGGTCCAGCACTTCTCGCGAGGTCAGCAGCAACGACTGGTTCCAGTGCTGGCGTGCCGGGATCGCCTGCTCGAAAAAGCTGTGTTGCACGGGTGTGAGGAGTACCTCGCCGGTGACCGGCCCCTGGTCGATGACCGGCGCCTGCTCAAAGGTGGCCACCCGCGCCAGGCTGCGCACGCTCTGGTACTGGAACAGGTCTCGCGGGCTGAGGCGAATACCCGCCTGGCGCGCACGGCTGACCACCTGGATGGAGATGATCGAGTCGCCGCCCAGTTCGAAGAAGTTGTCTTCCAGGCCGATCTGCGGCGTGCCGAGCACATCACTCCAGATCGCCGCCAAGGCTTTTTGCAGCTCATTTTCCGGCGCGACATAGGCCTGCTGCGGGGTGGCGTCCGGCAATGGCAAAGCTTTGCGGTCAAGCTTGCCGTTGGCAGTCACCGGCAACTTGTCCAGGGGCACCATGTGGGTGGGCACCATGTATTCCGGCAGGCTGCTGAGCAACCAGGCCTTGAGGTCGCGCGGCGCTGCGCCTTCCAACACCAGATAGGCCACCAACTGCTTGGCGCCCTGCACCAGCACCACGGCTTCACGCACCGATGGGTGCTGCATAAGGCGCGCCTCGATTTCACCCAGCTCGATCCGCAGGCCGCGCAACTTGACCTGGTGATCGAGGCGGCCAAGGTATTCGATTACCCCGTCGGCCCGCTGGCGCACGCGGTCGCCGGTGCGGTAAAGGCGTGCGCCTTCACCGAAGGGGCTCGGCACAAAACGCTCGGCGGTGAGCGCCGGCCGTCGATGGTAACTGCGCGCCAGGCCAGTGCCGCCCAAGTACAGCTCGCCGCTGACGCCAGTGGGAACAGGGTTGAGCTGGGCGTCGAGCACATAGGTGCCGAGGTTGGCGATGGGCCGGCCGATAGGCACGCTGTCGGCGCCTTCGTCGATGCAGGCCCAGTGGGTAACGTCGATGGCCGCTTCGGTCGGGCCGTAGAGATTGAACAACCCGGCCTGGGGCAATTTGGCGAACACTTGCAACTGCGCATCCAGCGGCAAGGCTTCACCGCTGCACACGATGCGTCGCAGGCTGTTGCAGGCTTGCACCCCCGGCTCATGGATAAACGCCTGGAGCATCGATGGCACGAAGTGCAAGGTGGTGATGCGGTGCTGCGCGATGGTCTCGATCAGGCGCGCTGGCTCACGGTGTTCACCGGGCGCGGCGACGACCAGCCGCGCGCCGGTCATCAACGGCCAGAAGAACTCCCACACCGACACGTCGAAACTGAACGGGGTTTTCTGCAGCACCGCATCGCTGGCGTCCAAGCCATAGGCCTGCTGCATCCAGCACAGCCGGTTGACCAGCGCTCGATGGCTGTTGCCGGCGCCCTTGGGCTTGCCGGTGGAGCCGGAGGTGTAGATCACGTAGGCCAGGTTCAACGCGTGCAGGCTGACGTTTGGCGATTCAGTGCGGTAGCCATCGAGCCAGCCGGCGGGCTGGTCCAGGGCAATCACCTGAATGCCATCGGCAGGCAGCAACGGCAACAGGCTACGCTGGCTGAGCAACAACTGGATGCCGCTGTCCTCGACCATGTAGGCCAGGCGCTCCCGGGGGTATTCGGGGTCCAGCGGGACGTAGGCGCCACCCGTCTTGAGAATCGCCAGCAGACCGACCACCATTTCGATGGAACGCTCGACGCAAATCCCCACCAGGGCGTCGGGACCAACGCCCTTCGCGCGCAGGGCATGCGCCAGTTGGTTTGCACGCGCATCCAGTTGAGCGTAAGTCAGCGTGGCAGCGCCAAACAGCAGCGCCGGCGCATCGGGCGTAGCCCGTACCTGGTCTTCGATCAGGTGATGAATGCCGCGATCAGTCGGATATACCTCGGCGGTCTGGTTCCAGGTTTGGATCAACACCTGCTGTTCATGCGCGGCCAGCATCGGCAATTCACCGATTCGCTGCTCACCGTCGCCCACCATGGACTGCAACAGGCTGATCCAGTGCGCGGCCATGCGCTGGATAGACGACGCGTCGAACAGGTCATTGGCGTAGGTCAACGCGGCCTGCAGCGTGCCGGACTTTTCATAGGTATCGAGTGTCAGGTCGAACTGGGTGGTGCGGCCTTGCCATTCCACCAACGCCAGCTTCAGGCCGGAGGCAGTGCTGACGCTTGCGATGTCAGCGACCACCGGCTGGTGGTTGTACATCACTTGGAACAGCGGCGTATGGCTCAGGCTGCGCTCGACCTTGAGCGCTTCTACCAGACGCTCGAACGGCAGATCCTGATGGGCCTGCGCACCCAAGGCATGCTCTTTGATGCCTTGCAGCAGCTCATTGATACGAGTTTGCCCGGTCAACTCGGTGCGCAAGACTTGGGTGTTGACGAAAAAGCCGATCAACCCTTCGACTTCAGTCCGGTTGCGGTTGGCAATGGGCACGCCAACGCGGATATCGCCCTGCCCGGTGTAGCGATGCAGCAGTACGTTAAAAGCGCCGAGCAACAGCATGAACAGGGTGACATTGTGTTTTTGCGCGCAAGTGCGCAGTTGTGTGGCCAGTTCGGGTTCAATCGCGAAATTGTGACGCGTGCCCTGGTAGCTCGGCATCGCGGGGCGCGGGCGGTCGGTGGGCAGCTCCAGCACTGGATGCTCATCGCCCAGGCGCGCTTGCCAGTAATCCAGTTGGCGCGTCTGCTCACCCGCTTCCAGCCAGCGGCGCTGCCACAGGGCGTAGTCGCTGTACTGGATCGGCAAGGCCGGCAGATACGGGGTTTCGTTGCGCTCGTGGGCGTCGTAGCAGCGGATGAACTCGTCGATCAGCACGTTCATCGACCAGCCGTCGGAGACGATATGGTGCAGAGTCAACAGCAGCACATGCTCCTGTGCGCCGAGCTTGAGCAATTGCACGCGCAACAGCGGACCGTTTTCCAGGTCGAACGGCAGCAGCGATTGACGGGTCGCGGCCTCGTTGACCGCCTGTTCGCGCTCGGCGGCAGCGAGGTGGCTCAGGTCCCGTTGCTCGACGGTCAGCACCGTATCAGCCGGCACCTGCACCAGGCGCTCGTCTGCCTGACGCTGGAACACCGTACGCAGGGTTTCGTGGCGCGCGACCAGGCTGGCAAACGCCTGCTCTAGCGCGCCAAGGCTCAACGCGCCCTTGAGTCGCACCGCACCCGGCAGGTTGTAGGCGCCACCGGCAGGATCCAATTGCCACAGAAACCACATGCGCTGCTGCGCGTAGGACAGCGCCTCGCGATCCTCCACTTCCACCCCTGCCGGAATCGGAAACCGGGAAAAATCCACGCCTTCTTTCTGCAAGGCCTGCAGGAACAATTGGCGCTTTTCCAGGGGCAACCCGATAAACCGGCGAGCAAGTTTCAAGGAGTCTTCAGCATTCATTTCTTGGAGTCCGGAGCAATAGGCAGGAAGCACAAAGGCACGTCGTCCCTATAAAACGAACCGGAGAGGGAAAAATTAGCGGGGGATGGAAGGCGTGGCGCGAGGTGTCATCAGGGGTTACATCAATCTCAGGAAGACCACACAAACCCGAGCTAGCATTGACGGACACCACTTTTTGCAACTACATTTAGTTGCACGCAGGGAACGCCGTGTCCAAAAATGAAAAGCTGCTGGCCAAACTACTCAACGAGCACCTGGCATTTACCTGGCCCGAACGCGTCACGCTGCTGCGTCGGATCGGCTACACACAGATTGAAGGGGCTGGAAGCCGCGTCAAATTCGACATCGGTGACCCCAGTGCAATGATCACCTTGCACAAGCCTCACCCTGGCAACGACTGAAACACTACATTCGGCGCCAGATCATCGAGCAATTGAAATCAGGAGAACTGATTCAGTGAACAACCAACTGAAACACAAAGGCTACATCGGCTCTATTGAAGCCAGCCTCGAAGATAACTGCCTGTTCGGCAAGATTCTGTTCATCAAGGCGTTGGTGAGCTACGAAGGCAAGACCGTCGCCGAGTTGGACGCCGCATTTCGTGAGGCGGTGGACGACTATCTCACCACCTGCCAGACCCTTGGGCATACACCGGAGAAGCCTTGCAAAGGCTCCTTTAATGTCCGGGTCGGCCATGACCTGCACTTGGCGGCGGCCCTAGCGGCGACTCGCAAGAAAGTGACGCTCAATGACCTGACACGCCAGGCACTGAATGAATTTTTGCAGCACCACAGTGCAGATGATTGCCCGGCGATTGGCTAATTACCCCAATCGCCGACACCCCAACACCGCGCAACCCAGTACCACCGCCCCCGCCACCCATGCGACCCAGAACCCGCTGGTGGCGCCAAAGTGGTCGATCATCCAACCGGAACTGGCGGCGCCGATGGCCACGCCAATGCTGAGGCCGGTGATCAGCCAGGTCATGCCTTCGGTCAGGCGACTGACGGGCACGATCTGCTCTACCAGAGCCATGGCCACGATCAGGGTCGGCGCGAAGAACAGCCCGGAAATAAAGATCGCCACCGCAAGCCCAGGAATGTTGGTCACCAGCAACAATGGCAAGGTGGTCAACGCCGTAGCCACGCCACAGAACAGGAACTGCCGGGGCAACGGCGCCTTGAGTTTAAGGGTGCCAAACGCCAGCCCTGCCAGGCACGAGCCAATGGCGTACACCGACAGCACAATGCTCGCCGCCGCCGGCTGGCCCTGATGCTGGGCAAAGGCGACGCTGACCACATCCACCACGCCAACGATCACGCCCATGGCCAGCAGCAGGATCATCAGGATCAACACGGAGGGAGAAGCGATCAGCCAACGGCCGTGATGGTCCTGATGCTCATGCACAGGGGGTTCTGTCTCGCGTTGCAACACAAAGGTCGTGACGCCCACCGCCAGTAACAGCGCCGCCACCAACGGACCTGCTTCCGGGAACAGCACCACGCTCAGGCCCACCGAAATCGGCGGGCCGACGATGAAGCACACCTCATCCAGCACCGACTCCAGGGCGAACGCGGTTTGCAGCTTGGGCTGGCCGCGGTACAACTCGGTCCACCGCGCCCGCACCATGGCCGACATGTTTGGCATGCACCCGGCCAAGGCGGCAAACAGGAACAGCATCCAGTTCGGCGCCTGCAAGCGGGTGCACAGCAGCAACAACAGCAGCGCCCCGCCGCCGATCAGCGCGGCAATCGGCAGTACTCGCCCTTGGCTATGGCGGTCCACCAGCCTCGACACCTGCGGCGCGCAAAATGCCGTGGCCAAGGCAAATACCGCCGCCACCGAGCCCGCCAGACCATATCCGCCGTGTACCTGAGAGAGCATGGTGATCAAGCCAATGCCTGTCATCGATATCGGCATGCGCGCCAGCATACCCGCCAGCACAAAAGCTCGGGCGCCAGGGACCTGGAACAACTCGGCGTAAGGGTTTGCCATCCTGCTTGACCTCTTCCTGATTGCCCTGGAACTTGCTATCTGCAAGGCTCAAGGCAAAATACATACGGTGCGTATGTGTCAAATCATGCGTAACATACGCAGCGTATGTCAATCTTTCACTTGCCCATTGTGAGTCCTACCATGAGCCGAGCCCGTGCTGAAATGATCGAAGACACCCGCGCCCGGCTGATCGCCAGCGCGCGCCAGGCCTTCGCCTTACAAGGTTATGCCAACACATCGATGGATGATTTCACCGCCCGTGCTGGCCTGACCCGCGGTGCGTTGTACCACCACTTTGGTGACAAAAAAGGGCTATTGGCTGCTGTGGTTGCCCAACTCGACAGCGAGATGGACGCCAGCTTGCAGCGCATTTCGGATGAGGCCGCAGATCCATGGAGTGGTTTTTGCGAACGCTGCCGCGCCTACTTGCGCATGGCTCAGGAGGATGAAATACAGCGCATTGTGTTGCAGGATGCGCCAGCCGTATTGGGTGATACCGGCTCTCAGCAACAGTGTGTTGAATCATTGCGCCAACGGCTGGAGACCCTGATGCAGGCCGGTCTCATCCACCAGGCCCCGAGCGCCGCGCTGGCGCAATTGATCAATGGCAGCCTGGTCAACACCGCCCTATGGATCGCCCGCGATGAACACCCCGGCGAGCGACTGGAGCAGGGCTTGCAGGGCCTGGAGTTGTTGCTGCGCGGCCTGTACCTCACACCAGCCGCTTGATCTGCTTATGCCGCCAGACCAACCGGTAATACGCGGCCTGCAATGCCAGCATTGCCAGGTAAGTCACCGGAAACGCCATCCACACCCCTTCCAGGCCGAAGTGGGCATTGAACAGGTAAGCGATCGGCAACTCGACGCAGAGCACGCAGAAGATCGAGATCGCGACCGGCATCAGCACCACGCCACTGGCGCGCATGATCCCGCCGATCACAGCCTGGAAGCCGAACACCAGGATGCTCCACAACATGATGTGCAGCAGGTGTTCGGCGTTGATCCGTGCCGCGTCGTCGGTGATGAACAGGCCGAGTAACCAGTGGGACAGCACATAACCCAGCACAATCAGGCCGCCGGTGAGGCAGGTGTTGATCAACAAGCCCGTGCGCAGGATCGGCCCGATGCGTTCCAGGCGCCCGGCGCCAATGGCCTGCGCACCGAGGATCGACGCGGTGATGGCAATCGACAGTGCCGGAAACTGCACATAGTTGACGATTTGTGTCACCGCGCCATACGCCGCCGTGGCTTGGGAGCCATGGCCGTTAACCAGGGCGAGAATGACCAATTCTGACAGCGACAGCACCACCATCTGTAAGCCGGTAGGCAGGCCTATGCGCAGGACCTTTCCTAAAATCACGCGGTCCAGGCGCAAGGCCGCGAGCAGTTCGCGATCCGGCGCCATCACATGGTTTTTATGGCGCAGGCGCAAGATCAAAAACAGCATTGCCAGGGCGTTGCCTACCAGTCCGGCATACACCGCGCTCTGGATACCCATCGGCGGCAAGCCGATCCAGCCGCGAATCAGCGCCGGGGTCAGCAGCAGGCCGACCAAGGTCGAGACCATCAGTGCCAGCAGCGGCGAAATCGTATCGCTGACGCCACGCAGCAATTGGGTGTAGAGAATGAACACCAGCAGCAACGGCATGATCAGCATCATTTTCTGGGCATATCCGACCGCATCGTCGAGCACATCAATCGGCGTGCCCAACGCCTGCAAGGCCGGGCGTGCAAACAGGCTGCCCAGCACCGCGGCGATCATTCCCACCAGCGCCCCCAGCGTCAGGGTGGCGCCGGTAATCGCCTTGACCATCCCTGTTTCCTGGGCGCCCCAGGCCTGGCCGATCAACACCGAGGCACCCGCCCCCAGGCCAATCACCAGAGCGATAAAGAAGAACACGATGGGAAACATCCCCGACACCGCTGCCAGCGCCTGCGTGCCGAGCATTTGACCGACGTAGATGCCATTGAGGGTGCCGGAAAAACTTTGCAGGAAGTTGGACAGCACCATCGGTGCCAGAAAGATCAGGTAGATCTGCCAAAGCGGACGTTGCAAAGGGCTTTGCATGAAAAACGGGGCCTCGGATGACTAAAGCGTGCGAAGGTTATACCGCAAGTGGATCCCATCTTCCTGTGCTTTCGGGTTCAATCACCTGGCAGGCAGTGCTACTCGCATTTCATCTGCAGGGGCGGGCGTGAAACGGCCCCGGCCCGAACGCAGGTATCACGTTGCGGGCCGGACACAATTATTCTTGCAGGCGCGTTGAAACACTCATCCAACTGGCGCGTGCCCATTTTTGAGTATCTCGTCGATGTTAGCCATATCGAAACGTTTGTCCTCGTAGCCCGCTCCTCCCTGGCTGTTAATGCCAATATCCAGCTCGCGCAAAAGCCCGGGACGGTTGAGCAGCTCAGTTGCAAGTTGCCGTGCTTCGGGGCTGAACGGACGACTCGATGGCGTTAGACCGGCCGCCTCCTTCAGTTCATTGACGCTGACGTATTGATCGTCTGCGCCGGCAGTAAACTGCCTGAAGTTATCCTTTATGCCCTGAATCAGGTCGTGGTTATCCATATTCCGGTACTTGTCCGACGAGTAAGCCAGGTCATCCCTGGAGAACGCCCCATCGAAGACGCCCATGCCGCTTTGATCGAGTTCCTTAAACACCTCACCACGCTCAAGCAGCTCATTGGCCAACGCCATCTCGGCCCCCGTGGCGGGCCGACCATCCAAGTGATAACCGCTGGAAACCGCATTGAGTGATTTGTCAGTGATCAAACCGGGGGAGTTCGGATCTTCAAATGAACTGAAACGAGCCAGTATCTTGTTGAGAAGCTCTTGCTTGCTGTCGTTCGCATAAGGACGCTCCCCCGACAGTGACATCGAGCCGTCCCATTGGTTTTTCGGCGCAGACATGGAGGGCTGTTGCCAATCGGCCTGAGGTGCATATTGGTTTTCCAGGCGCTGGCGCTGGATACCGCCGCTGTACCGCCCTGGGAATTCCCGCACGGGAGGTGCTTCCATCTGATCGACGTAAGCAACGATCTGGTCCGCGTCGCTCTGGCTGATCAATCCATCTGATGAACCGCCGTGGTTGATTCCGTCAAGCATGCCGTTCAATTCAGTCCGCTGGAGAATCTCCCTTGCCAAAAACGTCATCCGGTCATGAAACGGATCTCCGTTCAGTGGGCGATTAGCCGCGTGCAGAAGGGATTGCTGTGTCACAAACCCGCTGTCAGAACTCTGGAAGTATTCAAAGTTATCAGCGAAATCCCGAGCAACCACTGAGTTGGGTACACGCCAACCAGCCCTATCAGAAGCTGCCTTGGGTTGCTCGCAACGAGCGTTGAAATCACCGCAATAAGGGGTTTCCTGACGAAGATTTACATAGGACATAGCAAGACCTCAGATACTGGAATCGATAACAGCCAACCCAAATCGACTGCGCGCTGGATCAACATTCCATCTGTGGCCATGAGCGGAAAAACGGTTCCCGTGGACGGCTGGGGAAGGATCACGCAGGAGTGATAGGCAGCGAGCGTTTGTGCGCCGTCTTGCTGTACGCCCCTTCTACGATTGCCCTCACCCGCTCACTCACGGGTTCGCCCATGAGGTACGCATCGATCTCTGCGTAAGAGCAACCGTACGCGTGCTCATCCGGCTTACCCGGCGCCAGTTCCTCCAGGTCGGCCGTCGGATGCTTGTGCACCAGGTTATCAGGCGCGCCCAGTGCGCTGGCCAGCAGACGCACCTGGGTTTTGGTCAGGCCCGACAGCGGTGCCAGGTCGCAGGCGCCGTCGCCGAATTTGGTGAAAAAACCCATCAGTGCTTCCGCGCCATGGTCCGTACCGACCACCAGCCCATTGTGCAAATTGGCCACGGCGTATTGCGCGATCATCCGCGTGCGCGCCTTGACGTTGCCCTTGATGAAGTCAACATGGCTGGCGCTGGCGTCGGTAGCGGTCAGGCTGGCCATCAGGCCGTCAACACTGGCGGCGATGTTCAGCGTGTCGATATGGTCCGGGGTGATGAAATCCAGGGAAGCCTTGGCGTCGCTTTCATCGGCCTGGGTTTTATAGGGCAGGCGCATGGCGATAAAGCGCGCGGCGTAACCCTCGGCGCGCAGTTGTTCGACGGCCAATTGGCACAGACGGCCAGCCGTCAGCGAATCAACGCCGCCGCTGATGCCCAGCACCAGGGCCGTGCAGCCGGCGCTGCGCAAGGTGGTCTTGATGAAGCCGATGCGCCGTTGAATTTCCTTGGTTTCACCGCCCTTGACCAGTTGCCGATTGATGTTCAGTTCCTGCGCGATACGATTTTGCATGTCACACCTCCACGCTACCGACATTGAACACCTTTGCCGCGTACTGCAAAAACGAGGCGTCTTCGCAGACGTTCTTGATCGGGTCATCCGAGAACTTCACCACCGGTTCACCGTGCACCCGCACCAGTTTCATCACGATGCTCAGCGGTTCGACGCCTTCCACATCGCAGGCCAGGCGGGTGCCCATGCCGAAACCGAACTTGGCCTTGCCGCGCACGTGGCGCAATATCGGCAGGCATTTTTCGAAGTTCAGGCCATCGGAAAACATCAGGTCCTTGGTCATCGGGTCGATGCCCAGTTGCTTGTAGCGGGCCAGGACTTTGTCGGCCCAGACAATGGGGTCACCGGAGTCCTGGCGCAGCCCGTCATACAGTTTGGCGAAGTACAGGTCAAAATCCTTGAGGAAAAAGTCGGTGCTGATGGTGTCGGTCAAGGCAATACCCAAGCGGCCGCGGTATTCACGCACCCAGTTTTCCAGGCCGGCGTTCTGGCTTTCGCGCAGCCGGCCCAGCTGTTGGTGCACCATCATCCACTGGTGGGCCATGGTGCCGAGCAGCGGCAGGTCGAATTCGTAGGCCAGGTGCGCATTGCTGGTGCCGACGAACTGGCCGGGGAAGTCGCGGCGCATGATGTCGACCACTTCGCGCTGGGCTTTGAACGACAGGCGCCGGCGGGTGGAAAAATCGGAGACGCGCAAGTCGGCCAGCTCGTCGCGGCTGAGGTTTTTCTCCAGCCAGTCGAACTTCTGGTAGAGCTTGCGGGTGATGTCTTCCAGGGTCACGTCGGGGTATTTATCGCGGTTGCGCAGCTCGCTGACCAGCGCCAGTACCGGTTGCTCGAACATGATGCAATGCAGCATCGGGCCGACCACGCGGATGTTGAGTTGGCCGTCGACCTCACTGACGTGGATATAACGCAGGTTGAAGCGGAACAGGCCGAGAAAGCGCTCGTAATCCGGCGTGAGGTACTCACGAAAACGCGGGTTGAACAAGAAGCGCAATTCGCCCTCACGCATCTGCAGGCCCGCGAGCTTCTCCAGCTCGTCGCGCAGTTGCGGGATCAAGTGGCCGAGCTTTTCCTTGGCTCGCACGATGAAGTTGTATTCCACATCAACGTTGGGGTGCTGGTGCAACACCGCCTGCATCATCGTGAAGGTGTAGTAGTCAGTGTCGAGCAAACCCTGGATCACCGGGGATTCATAGTCGTATGCACTTTCCATGGTGTGTCTCCTTAACGCGCGGCCTGTGCTGCCAGTTCTTCGCGGGTGCTGCTGATGACGGCACCGGCCTTGAGCAACTCACTGACGGCCTGTACGCCGCCCTCCTCGGTAATACCCCGGCACGCCGGCAGGTGCAGGACCACTTCCAGGCCGGCCTTGAGCAGTTGCAACGCGGTGGTCTTGACGCAGTAGTCCAGGGCCAGGCCGCCGACGATCACACGCCTGACGCCTCTGGCGTTCAGGTACTCGATCACGCCGGTGGACAGCTTGTCGTGCAGGTCGTGGTAGCAGGCGCCGTAGGGGTGCAGGTCGGGTTCGACGCCTTTCCAGATGAAGTAATCGTAGTCATACGGGGTGGGCAGTTCGTCGACCAAGGTGAAACCTTCGGTGCCGGGAACGCAGTGGCTCACCCAGGTCACATCGGCATGGGCCAGGCCGGTGGGCCGCAGCATCTCGCTGTGCTGGGTGACCACCCAGGGCGCGTGCGGGGTGTGGGCGTCCTTGCTGCCGACACGGTGGCCGGCGAGGCTTGCCATGAAGTTCAGCTCGGCACCGATCTGGTCGCCCCCGGCCACTGGTAACTCAGCGGGGCACAGCGGCGTAAAGCTCTTCTGGGCGTCGACGTCGAATGAAGCAATGGCAGTTTTCGCGAGTGTCATGGCAGCTCTCCTGTGGTCTGAAAACAAAAGTACACGTCATGTACTTTCATTGCAAGAAACATTTATTTATCTATCCTGGAGCCAGTACATGACATATCTGTTCGATTCGTTAGACTGTGCCCACCGCTGTTTAGAAGGACGTCACATGACACTTAGCGCCTACCTCCATACCGTCGACCTGTGTGTGCTGTTTTACTGCCGCACCTGCGGGCAATTGCAGCTGCTGCTGAACAAGCGCGAAGCCGAACCGTTCGCAGGGCATTGGGCGTTACCCGGCGTAGTGGTGAATGGCGGCGTGCAAGATCTGAGCCTCCAGGATGCGGTGGAGCGTTTGCGTGCAAGCGACAAGGTCGGCCTGGACCTGGCCTGGAGCGAGCAAGTGGGCACGGTGGGGGATGCGTTTCGTGATCCGCGGTGCTGGTCGTCGTCCACGTACTACCTGGCGATTGCCACGGATGAAGTGACGCTGGGTGAGCATCAGGGCTGGTTTTCGCTGGCGGCGGTTGCGGACGGGAGCATCAAGCTGCCGTTCGATCACAACAGCATCGTGGCCGCCGTGCAGGAACGCTTGTTCTCCAAGTCGCTGTACAGCAGCTTGCCGTTGATGTTCCTGGGCGATGAATTCAGCGCGCCCGAAGCGACCACGATCTTTTCCCTGGTGCTCGCGCGGCCGGTGTTGAAGACCAGTATTCGCCAGCGTTTGTTGAAGCTGACTGAGGCACGGTATTTACGCGAGACGGGGCGCAAGAAGAATGGCGAAGGCGGCAGGCCCCAGGCGACGGTGGAGGTTTTGAAGCCTGGGGAGATCTACTTCTTTGATCGCAGCTTTGCCGAGTAGCACCTGTTTTCAGAACAATGAGATTCAACGGTAGGAGCTGGCTTGCCTGCGATGACGGTCTGTCAGCTATAAACTTATTGCCTGACCCATCGCTATCGCAGGCAAGCCAGCTCCCACATTGGATCTCCTTTTGTCTGAACAGGCTTTAGCTCATCCAGTTGCCGCCATCCACGTTGTAGGTTTGCGCCACAACATAGTCAGCATCTTTGGAGGCGAGGAAAACCGCCATTCCCGTCAAATCCTCCGGCGTGCCCATCCGCCCAAACGGCACCTCATCCCCTACCCGCTTCTTTTTCTCGCCTGGCGCCAGCCCTTCATGCTTGGCGAAGAGCGCATCCACCCCGTCCCAATGCTCACCCTCCACCACACCCGGTGCAATGGCGTTGACGTTGATCCCTTGCTTGATCAGGTTCAACCCTGCCGATTGCGTCAGGCTGATCACCGCTGCCTTGGTCGCGCAGTAGATCGCCACCAGCGACTCGCCCCGGCGCCCGGCCTGGCTGGCCATGTTGATGATCTTGCCGCCGTGGCCCTGGCTGATCATCTGCCGCGCGGCGGCCTGTAGGGTGAAGAGTGTGCCGGCGACGTTGATCGAGAACAGCCGTTCGAAGCTCTCGCGGGTGATGTCGACGATGGGCGCCAAATCGAACAGCGCGGCGTTATTGACCAGAATATCCAGCTTGCCGGCCTCGGCCACCACGGCAGCAATTGCATCGTCGATGGAGGCTTGGTCGGTGACATCCATCTCTACCGCGTACGCCTGTGGGCCCAACTCGGCGGCCGTGACCTGGGCCTGTTGCAGGTTGATGTCGGCGATGGCGACCGTCGCACCTTCAGCGATGTAGGCCTGGGCAAACGCGCGGCCGATTCCGCGCGCCGATCCGGTGATCAGCGCGCTTTTACCTTCGAGACGTTTCATGAAAATGTCCTGTAGAAATCACTTCGGATAGCCGGCGCGTTTCATCTCGCGCTCGGCAGTGGACTGCGCTTGAAGCAAGGCCTGGTCAACCGACATACCGCCGGTCAGCGCCGCCGAGAACAACTTGCCGACCGAGGTGCCGATGGCCTGGAACTCGGGAATGGTCACGTACTGGATGCCCACATAGGGCACCGGTTTCGCCGACGGATGCGCGGGGTCAGCGTGTTTCATCATCTCCAACGTCACTTGGGCAAACGGTGCGGCTTTCAAATACGCCTCGCTGTAGGTGGACTGGCGGGTGCCTGGCGGTACGTTGGTGATGCCTTCTTTGTCAGCGACGAGTTGGATGTAGTCCTTGGAGGTGGCCCACGTGATAAAGGCCTTTGCGGCGTCCTTGTGCGTTGAGGTGGCCGGAATGGCCAGGGACCAGGCGTAGAGCCACGAGGAGCCTTTATCCGTGACTTCGGTAGGCGCGGCGGCGAAACCTACGCTGTCGGCGACCTTACTTTGAGTGTTATCCGTGGTGAAGGAACCGGCCACGCTGGCATCGACCCAGATCGCACATTTGCCACTGTTGAACAGCGCCAGGGTCTCGTTGAAACCGTTGCTGGAGACGCCCGGCGGGCCGTATTGCTTGAGGGTGTTGACGTAGAAGTTGGCGGCCGCTGTCCACTCGGGGCTGGTCAGCTCGGGCTTCCATTGCTCGTCGAACCAGCGTGCGCCAAAGGCATTGGCCATGGTGCTCAGCAAGGCGATGTTCTCGCCCCAGCCGGCCTTGCCACGCAGGCACATGCCGTATTGGCCTTTGTCCTTGGCGGTGAGCTTGGCGGCGAACTCGCCGAGCTGACTCCAGGTCGGGTGCGTGGGCATACTCAGGCCGGCTTGCTGGAACAAATCGGTGCGGTAGTAGGTCACCGTGCTTTCGCCGTAGAACGGCAAGGCGTAGAGGGTGTTGTTGACCGACAGGCCCTGGCGCACCGAGGGGAAGATATCATCGGCGTCGTAGTCGGCCGGCAGTTGGGTCAGCGGTTCCAGCCAGTGCTTGGCGCCCCACAATGGAGTTTCGTAGGTACCGATGGTGAGCACGTCGAACTGCCCGCCCTGGGTGGCGATATCGGTGGTGAGGCGCTGGCGCAGCACATTCTCCTCCAGCACGACCCAGTTGAGCTTGATATCCGGATGCTGTACTTCGAATACCTTGGACAGGCGCTGCATGCGGATCATGTCGCTGTTGTTGACCGTAGCGATGGTGACGGTGTCGGCGGCATAGCTGGGCATGGCCAGCGCCAGGCCTGAAAGCAGGAACAACGCTTGCGGGAGCTTGAACATAGCGGTTTCTACCTGTTGTTTTTGTTGTTGAGGGCCGATTACAGCAGCTCCTCCAGGCCCCCACAAACGCTTGACGAATGCTCGACTGGTACTTTTTTAACCTTTGGCTCGAAGTTAAAAAAGTATCAGTGCCAAGCGAAACCGGGAGTAGCGCTCCCACGGCCGAGGCGCGTATTTTGTATCGATTCCAAGAATCATAAGAAGCCTCCCATGCCTGTCAGCCGCGCCAAGCTGTTCGAGCACCGCCCCGCCGAGCTGGAAGTGATCCTGCCCGAACCGGACCACTGCTTCCGTTGGTTCGAACACGACTACCCCTATGATTTGGCGCGCTGGAACCACCACCCCGAGTTTGAAATCCACCTGATTCGCCAAGGCAGCGGCAAACTGGTCGCCGGCGACTACATCGGTGCGTTCGGTGCTGGGCACGTCGCCTTGATCGGCCCCGACCTGCCCCACGACTGGATCGGCGAACTGGCCCCTGGTGAGTACCTGACCGGCCGCGATGTGGTGCTGCAATTCGACGGCGCCGCCCTCCTCGCCCAGCGCAAGACCCTTCCTGAACTCGGCGACTTGCAGCCGTTGTTCGAGCACGCCCGACGCGGGCTCGAATTCACTGGCGAGACGGCGCTACAGGCCGCGCGTCTAATGGAAGACATCGGGCGCGCCCATGGTCTGCAACGGTTGGTCCTATTCCTGCAACTGCTCGACAGCCTGAAGAACGCCCCGACGCCGCAGGTCAAGGCGCTGGCCAGCCCCTGCTACGCGCCTACCCTGGACGCCCGCAGCGCCGAACGCATCAACAAGGCATTCGACTATCTGATGCGCGAGCTGACCGGCGATGTGCGTCTTTCGGTGATCGCGCAGCAGCTGGAAATGAGCGAACCGGGCTTTTCGCGCTTCTTCAAGCGCAACACCGGCCATGGTTTTATCGACCTGATGCGCAAATTTCGCGTGCAGCGCGCCTGCCGCTTGTTGCTGCAAAGCGATATGTCGGTGGCGGACATCTGTTTTGAAGTGGGCTACGCCAACCTGTCCAACTTCAACCGGCACTTTCGTATCGAGATGGACCAGACGCCGAGTGAATATCGAAGGGAAACCGCGATGCATTTGTTTAACCGAATCGAAAAAATGACACCCCGTCAATTCTGACCAAAAGGTTGACTAATCCCGTTTTTTTTCAGGCTGATCAATTGATTGAGCAAAGTTGGTACAGCCTGTGCAAACGTTTGCGGAACGAACTTGCCAGCCAAGTTCTTCCTCGCCCGAGGAATCGGGTTCAAACCGCGTATGAATAGGGATTTTCAATGCAACCCACCTCAAGGCGTCCTGCTCCCTTTGGTGTTTCCTTGCTACTGGCCGCCGTTACGGGAGTACTCAGCGTGCCCATTTTGGCGCAGGAAAAACCCATGGATGACTCAGCACAGGGCGAAACCCTTAGCCCAAAAACCAAGATCCCTGAAGCCAGCCCGGCAAAAAATAGCCCGTACCTGTCGGACTGGTTCAACCAGGACCTGACATTGATCGGCAGCAAAGACATCAGCTTCGGCCCCAAGCCACAGGATGATGTCTACCTGGAATACGAGTATTTCGGCCGCAAAGGGCCATTCGAGCTGTACGGATACATCGATGTGCCGAAGATCCTCACCATCGGTAACAGCAATGACAAGGGCGTGTGGGACCACGGCTCGCCGGTATTCATGGAGCACGAACCGCGTATTTCCATCGACTACCTGGCAGGCCGCAGCCTGGCCATCGGGCCGTTCAAGGAATGGTACGTGGCGTTTGACTGGATCTACGATCACGGCAGCCGCAAGGAAAACCGCGCCAACACACTGTACAGCGGCCTGGGCACTGACATCGACACCCACTCGCGAGTGAACCTGTCGGCCAACTTCTACGGGCGTTACCAGTGGGAAAACTACGGTGCCAGCAATGAATACTCATGGGACGGTTACCGCGCGCAAATGAAGTACATCGTGCCCATCAGCAAGTTCGACAATGGTGCTTCACTGACCTATATCGGCTTCACCAACTACGATTTCGGCTCAGACCTGCACAAGGACAACCCGGCGCGCACCGCCAATTCCCTGGTGGCCACCAACGTGCTGCTGTATTCGTTCACCCACCTGCGTTTCACCTTGGTCGGCCGCTACTTTCACAACGGCGGCAACTGGGAAGACGGCAGTGAGTTGAATTTCGGCGAGGGCAACTTCCGCGCCCGCTCCGACGGCTGGGGCTATTACGCCGGCGTCGGCTACCAATTCTGATAAAGGAGCATTAGATGAATACGCTGACTCGCTTTTCAATCGCCGCGGGCCTGGCCGTACTGCCTCACGTGGCAATGGCTGACACGCCGACGCCGATCAAACCCAAAGTGATGCTGATCACCATGTTCGCCCCCGAGGCACAAACCTGGATCGATCGCCTGGAACTCAAGCAGGAAGTGCGCGTACCGGGGCTCTCCGCCGAATACCCGGTGATCCGCTGCAACACCCAGGACGTGTGCCTGCTGGTCACCGGCATGGGTCAGACCAATGCCGCCGCGTCCACGCTGGCCCTGGCCTTGTCACCCAAGTTCGACCTGCGCCAGAGCTACTTCCTGATCGCCGGGATCGCCGGCATCAGCCCCAAGCATGGCACCATCGGCACCACCGCCTGGGCACACTACCTGGTGGAGTTCGGCACCCAGTGGGAGCTGGATTCGCGGGATGCGCCCAAGGATTGGCCGACCGGCTACATTGGCATCAACACCAAGGGCCCCAACGAGAAACCACCGCTGGACTATAAGACCGAAGTGTTCGAGCTGAACCCCAAGTTGCAGGCCAAGGCATATGCCTTGTCGCAAAAAGTTGAACTGACCGAAAGCAAGGCGTCCAGCGCCTGGCGCAAACACTACCCTGCCGCCCCGGCCAACCAGCCACCACAGGTCACCCGCTGCGACACCTTGGCGGGCAACACGTGGTTTTCCGGCACGCGCCTGAGCGAACGCGCGGAAGTCTGGACCCAGTTGCTGACGGACAACAAAGGCGAGTACTGCACCACCCAGCAGGAAGACAACTCCACCTATGAAGCGCTGCTGCGTGCAAGCCGTGAGGGCTTGGTGGATATCCAGCGCTTGGCGGTTGTGCGTGCAGGTTCGGACTTCGACCGCCCCTATCCTGGCTACAGCGAAGTCGACAACCTGCTCAAATACGCGGATCAGGGCGGGTTCGTGCCGGCGCTGGAGAACCTGTATCGCACAGGCAGCCCGCTGGTACAGGCGATCCTCAAGAACTGGTCAGCCTGGGAAAAAGGTGTTCCCGAAGCCTAGTGAAGATCAAACCGTGTCAGGGCAGGAAGATGATTTTGTCCGCACTGCCTTGATTCACGGTCTCATAGCACTGCAACCCATCAGCCAGCGCCACTTCACGCAGGCCGGTGGGCAGTGGCAGCAAGCCTTCATCAAAAAAGCGCCCGAACTGCCTCAGCATCACCGCGCACTGCTCGCAATTGTAGAGCAACGAATTGATCCCCACCACTGAGCCGCCCTTGCGATACAGGGCCAGGGCCGGCAGTTGTACATGGCCGTCCACCGGTGCCGCGATGATCGCGATGCGACCGAACGGTGCCAGGCCTGCCACGGCTGCCGGTAGCCAGAAACCGGTGGTGTCGAAGATCACATCGGCGCCCCCCTTGAACACCGCATTGACCTGTGCACCCAATTCCTCCGGTTTACCCAGGGCAATCGCCTCAAAGCCCTGCGTCTGCAACACGTCGGCCTGCTCCGGCCGACGCACAGCGGCCAGTACCTGGGCGCCACGCACGTTCGCCAGGGCCAGGGTCGCGCTGCCCACGGCGCCATTGGCGCCGATGACCAGCAAGCGCGTGCCCTTGGTCACACCGCTGCGCTCCAGAGCGTCCCAGGCGGTGGTGTACGGCACGCCAAGGCTGGCAGCCTGGGCGAAGCTCAAATGACCAGGCTTTTGCGCCACGCCCTTGGCCGACACGGTGAGGTATTGAGCGTGTGAACCGTCAGCAAAAAAACCGAGGTCGCGGCCGGTGCCCCAGACTTCCTGGCCGAGCAGTTCCTGCGGGCCTTGCACCACAACACCGGCGAAGTCGCGGCCGGGAATGCGCGGCAGCGTGGTGTAGGGGAAGCGACCAAGCACATTTTTGACGTCACTGGGGTTGAGGCCCGCGGCCTTGATCTGTACCAACACCTCACTGGCAGCCGGCGCCGGGGTGGCAACGTCGACGAAGCGGAGGGCGGCGAGGTCGCCGGTGGCGGAAAATTGCAGTGCTTTCATAGCCGATATTCATCGAAGTGAAAAAACAGATCAAGACAACCAAGCGCCCATCATCTGCCGGACCATGGCGTAGAGCAATTGGCCCCAATCGTGGCGATGGGGTTGAACATACAACCCACGCGGATAGGTACGCGCCAGGGGCTGCACGGGGACGGCGTGATCACTGAGGTCGGGAGGCGCGGCCAGGGCCATGGGGGTGCACATCTATCAAGGGTGAGCCACGATGGTAATGACCACCGCTCGACAATCCGAATGAATTTTTTCGGCCAGCAGAGATCACTGGGTTATACATGGAGGGTTAATAAGCCAATGAATAATGCAAAATTGTTTGTGATCGACTACATCCTGCACGGTGAACCCAAGTCCTTCATCATCCGCCTGGAAAAGCTCGATATCCTGGAGGCCTGGCACTGGGCGAGTTGTGACGCAGGCATCGGCCGTATCGGCCGTTTCGCGCGCGAGCACGTCAAGAAGACCAGCCAGGAGCAGGCCGAGAAGTACGGCATCACTCATGTGCAATGGCGGCCCTCGGACGCGCGCGCCCAGGCTTGATCAAGGAGGGCTAACCATGGTTTTACCTGTACAGGTTCGTGGCAAAGCGCGCATTGACTACACCCAGGACACCTTATTCGGGCCGATGGCCAAGCATGTCGAGTGCCAAGTGAGCCTGCAGCAGCAGCCTGGCTGGGCGGTGCTGAAAGTATTCCAGCCGCTGCCGGCTGACTTGCACTCAGCGCAGACGGTGGTTTTTGCGTTGGAGGGGCGACGTACAAGCGGCGTGGTCAAAGGTAGGCAGCGCCTGTCCGACCATAGCCTCAGGCTTGAACTGGAAACCCACTAGCAGCAACAAAGCAGATCACTGTGGGAGCGGGCTTGCCTGCTCCCACAGTGTAACGGTGCTCAGCCATGCGTCGATTTGGCGCACTCACAGCCCGTAGCAGACGCACACGGTTCACCGTGCGCATGGTGCTCGGCACATCCCTGGCAGCAATAGCCCTTACCGTCTTTCATTACCGCGTCAACGCCCAATACGCACTTGCAGTGCGGGCAGGCACAGGTCTTATCTGGCATGGTCAGACTCCTTTTTCATGGTCGTCGCGGTGTGGCGACTGCCAGCACCTTAAGCAGTGACTGCCAGTCGCCGGCGATGGTTCAAACCATCAGTCGGTGCGGGTATTGCTGCGGTACATGAACACCAGGGCCAGCGCCAGGCAGGCCATCGCCACAATCCGGCTGCCCGATAACTCGATGGCCGGGTTGCCCAGCCAGCCGAAGTTATCGATGAGCATACCCATGCCCAATTGCCCAAGGATCACCGCCACCGTCGCGACGGCCGTTCCGACGATGGGCACTGCGCCGACCATCACCATCATGTACACCACGCCGAACAACGCGCCGGTCAATTGCCATTTCGGCACGTCCAGCAAGCTCAAGGCCTGGGCCGGTTCGAAGAAGAAAATCAACAGCGCGGTCGTCAGGGCCCCCACTGCAAAGGTCAGCAAGCTACTGCGCAACACGCCCACCGCCTGGCCAAGGCGCCCGTTGATGGCAGCCTGCACACTCAACACCGCTCCAGCGGCAATCACTAGCACCAATAACAAAATCAGGTTCATCGTCTTACCCTCGCGCAATCAGAACAAGTGCCGCCACAATCAACGCCAGCGCTATCCAGCGCTCGCCATTGACGCGTTTGCGCGCTGTGCCGAACCAGCCGAAATGGTCGATTAGCACACTCTTGCCCACTTGTCCGGACAGAATCGCGATCATGGTCATGGCGATACCAATGTGCGGCGTAGCCAGGGTGAGTACGACGACGTACATAGGCCCCAGGAAGCCTCCGATCAACTGCCAGCGTGGCAAGTCGGTCAGCGCCGGCCCCTTTTGCGGGCCACTGAACAGCAGCAGCAAAAACAGAATCGCCGAACCCACACCAAAGATGCTCAACGTTGCCCACAAATGCCCCACCTGCACACCCAATGGACCGAGCAAACCTGCCTCTACCGACAGGCCCATGCCCGCCAGGATCACCAGGGGCAACAACAGCAACCGTAGAAGGTTTTTTTTCGGCGTGGCCTGCGCCACACCCTCGATAGAACGTGCCTGCATACATCACCTGCGCTTCAGAAGGGAAACATGGCGCGCATTATCCAGTGGCCGTCCTGTGCGATAAATGGGAGCATGCCAACAACACCTTTGCGCAAAACGCACAACCTGGAGGCAGGATGCACGGTTTGAATGAACTGAGTTTCAAGGCGCTGCGCCTCTTCGTCGCGGTACTAGACCTCGGCAGCTTTTCCGAAGTGGCGCGGCGTGAGGGCCTGGCGCCTTCGTCTATTTCCCGGCAAATACAGCTGATGGAACAGGCGTTGGGGCAGCAGTTGCTGTACCGCCACACCCGGGCGGTCAGCCCTACCGAAGCCGGACGACTGCTCGGACGGCATGCACGCCTGGTGCTGGAGCAGCTGGAAGCTGCAAGCCAAGCCCTGCAAGAGCAGGAAAGCGAACCCAGCGGCCTGGTGCGCATCAATGCGCCCATGGTATTCGGCCAGCGTCACCTGTCACCGTGGCTGGGCGAGTTATGCCGGCTCTATCCGAAACTGCAACTGGATATCCAGCAAACCGATACGTTCGTCGACCCGCTGCAAGACGGCACTGACCTGCTGTTCCGCATTGGTGTGCTCAACGACTCCAGCATGCAGGCGCGCATCTTCGCGCCCCAACGCTTTCGCATCGCCGCAAGCCCGGCCTACCTGGCCAGGCACGGAACGCCCCAACATCCCGACGAACTGATCAACCACCAGTGCCTGGCCTACAAAGGCATCACCGGACAACAACGCTGGTTCTTCCGCCGGGGCCAGGGCGACTGGACGCCTTATAGCGTCAAGGGCCCGATCACCGGCAACCACGCCGATACCCTGACCCACGCTGCCGAACAAGGCCTCGGGCTGGTGGTGTTTCCTTCCTGGTTGATCGGCGAAGGCCTGCGTGCCGGCACCTTGCAGGCGGTGCTCACGGAATACGAAGTGGCTACCACCTTGGAACCGCAGCAGATCGCGGCAGTATGGCCAGGGAGCCGGCGCATTTCACTGAAGGTGCGCACAGTGATTGATTACTTCGTGGAGTGTTTTGGGGCAGTGCCATATTGGGATCGGTGAGCGATACAGCGCGTGAGGAGCGTACCTACGCAGAAAGTTTTCTTACTGGAAAAAGTAGGTCCGTTCTGATTTTTCGGGCCAGCATTTCTCTGCTCGACGCGCTGCGGCAGACTTCGCTGACATCTTTTTGGAGAACTGCCATGGACGTCATATACAACAAAAAATCGCGCTCTGAGCGGCAAAGCCAAAAAGCTGATTGAGGATGCTGCAGATATTTACATCAGCGCTGCAACATTCTGGGAGATGGCAGTCAAGGTCGAGTTAGGGAAACTCACTGTCGATCTGGAGGAAATCCGTTGGTACTGCCAGGAAAGCGGGTTCGTCGAACTGCCCATCACTTCAGAACATGCCAGTGCGGTGAAGGACCTCGAGCACGATCACAAGGACCCCTTCGATCGGCTCATCGTTGCGACGGCCGTGAGCGAACCGATGACGTTATTGACGGCCGACCCGCAGGTCGCCCAATACACGTCCTTGGCGATCCTGGTGTAGAAATTCGCAATGGCTGCACAGCGCCAATCAAAACACCCACTGCGTAATCAACCACGCATTCGCCCCACTGATCACCGCAAACAGGAACCACGCCAGCAACCGCGTCGGCAGCCGATTCACGAATGGCCCCATCAGTTGCTTATCGCCGGTCATGCGAATCAGCGGATACAGCGCAAACGGCAGTTGCAGGCTGAGTACCACTTGGCTGAGGATCAATAGCTTGCCGATGGCATCGTCGCCCATCAGCCATACCCCGAGAAACGCCGGGATCAGCGCCAGCCCACGAGTGATGAGGCGCCGCTGCCAGCAAGGAATGCGCAGGTTGAGGTAGCCCTCCATGATCACCTGCCCGGCAATGGTGCCGGTAAACGTAGAGCTTTGACCGGAAGCCAGCAGGGCCACACCAAACAGGATGCTGGCAAACGCGCCACCGACCAGCGGGTCAAGCAGGTGGTAGGCGTCCTGGATCTCGACTACATCGGTGTGGCCGGTCTTGTGGAAGGCGGCAGCGGCGAGTACCAGAATCGCAGCGTTGACCAGCAGGGCCAGGGCCAGCGAACCGATGGTGTCGATGCGTGCCAGCTTGACCGCATCCTGTTTGCTGGCGAGGTCCTTGCCGATCATGCGGGTTTGCACGATGGAGCTATGCAGGTAAAGGTTATGCGGCATCACCGTGGCACCGAGAATACCAATCGCCAGGTACAACGGCGCGGCATCGCTGATGGCCGACAGTGAAGGCGTAAAACCACTGAACACGTCCGGCCAGTAAGGCTTGATCAGTACCAGTTCAATAAAGAAACACACGCCAATGGTCGCCACCAACGCCAGCATGATCGCTTCCAAGCGGCGGAAACCCCGGTTTTGCAGGGCCAGGATCAACAATGTGTCAAAAGCGGTGATCACAATGCCGGTCGTCAGCGACACGCCAAGCAGCAGGTGAAACGCCAAGGCGCAGCCCAGCACTTCGGCCAGGTCGGTGGCGATGATGGAGATTTCTGCTAACACCCACTGGGTGCGGGCGGATCGCTTGCTATAGCGTTCACGGCACAGTTGCGCGAGGTCCTTGCCGGTGGCGATGCCCAAGCGCGAGCACAGGCATTGCACCGCCATCCCTGCCAGGCTGGCCAGCAGCACGACGAAGAGCAGGTTGTAACCGTAACGCGAGCCGGCCTCGATGGCTGTGGCCCAGTTGCCTGGGTCCATGTAGCCGATAGAGATCAGCAGGCCTGGGCCGGCGAACATCATCACGCGCTTGAAGAACGAAGCCTTGGGATCAACGGCGACGGAGCCGGCCACTTCCGGCGGGCAAAACGGGGCGGTAGCGATTTTTGGCAGGCTGAATTTCACGCGGTATCCCAGGCAAACACACTCGATAGAGGCGCAGCTTATCAGTCAGACGCAACCGTGCGCATCACCGTCTCCCGCGGCAGATCGAACGCTTCGACAACGTGCACCACCAGGTCCATCTCCTGGCTCATTGCTTCACGCTCCATGCGCTGGCGGATCAAACCAATCACCAGCACCGCCAGGGTGGTGATCGAATACGCAGGGCCGGAAAACGCGCGGACACCGCTCACCAGCAGCATCGCCGCTGCCACAGCCTGGCCCACCACCGGAATCGCCGTGGCTGCACCACGGCGCAGGATAAACCCGGTCAGCCCGGCCAACGCCGTACCACTCAACGCCGTGGTGGCTGATCGGCCAACATCGAAACGGCTGAACAGCCCCTGCTCCTTTTGCGCGGCCGCCTTGAGCTCCGCGTCGAACACCTGCCGGTCAGCGTTACTGAGTTTGTCTTTGTATTGTTCGATGAGTTTTTCCGCAACCTGGGCTTCCAAGTCTGCCAATTCGACGGTATCGAGAGGTCCGTCAAACTTGATCCCCAACCGCTGCACCACATCTTCGGCGACCTGGCGGTAACTCACGCCATGGCCGCGGGCCAGGTTCATAAAGGTATCGCCGCCCATGCGTTGCAACTCGACGGCCAATTTGAGTGGCTCGCGCACGGTGGCGTCGATTGAAGCGCTGCGCTTTTGCGCCATCAATTCAGCAAGGAACTTCAATTCTTCCGGCCGCGCCTGCACCAACGCAGGGAACAGTTCTGCGTCCTCTTCGGCAAAACGTACCTCAGTGCTGCGTTGATCGGAACGGATCATGCCGCGTCGCTCGTGCAACAGGTCGGTGTACTGCACTACCGTCCGCAACTGCGGCCAATAGGCGGCGTGGTCGAAAGTCGCCAGGTGCACATTGGTAACCTTGGCCTTGAGCGCTGGCGTCACTGGGATCGCATGGCGGCCGATGCAACGTTCGGTATCCGGTTTCATCGCCAGGGCCCAGTCTTTGCTGGAGTGGCAGTTGATTACGCGCCCCTTGAGGGGTGCCGAGACTTCACCCCACGGGCTCGACGTGCAGATCGCGCCGCCCATCAACAACAGGTTGTCCAATGGCAGTTCGCGGGCAGTTTCAGGGCTGGCCAACAGGCTCTTGACCAGAATGCGCGCGCCCAGGGAATGGCCGATCAGGTTGATACGCCGTATTTCAAGGGATTCACCGTGCAAGTAGCTGGCGAGTTCAGGCAACAGGCTCCTGGCGACTTCGTCCACCCGGGCCTCGACGCTTTTGTAGTGATCGAGGAAATAAGCAATCGCCTTGCCCACCCCCACAGTCGCCGCGCCCAGGTTGACGCCGCTGAGCATCGCGCCCAGTACATCCTTGAAGGGAGCAAACAGGTTTTCCAGGAAATGCCCTGCCGGCCAGAACAGCATCAGGTTGGTCGAGCCTTCGATACCCGCCAACTGCGCCTGGAAGCTGCCCAATTGTTGCCGATTGAAGAACGCCGAATAACCGTGAACGTAGAGATTGAGCACATCGCCCTGAGGCTCGCCACACAGTACGAACGTGGGTTTGCGGGTGCGGTGCATTTCATCCCACTGGTGCTGCATGGGGCGGTGACTCCTGGTGAAAAGGGATGGCGATAGTAACAAAGGGTGAGGCTCAATGCCGTTGCATGCGCTGCAAAAACACAATTTTCGACATGTAAAAAGCGCTCTAATAACCGTCTATTGATTGGCTTTAAAGATCCTGGAGTTCGCAATGCCCCATGAAGGCAACCTGTTACAAGCAGCCGTGGTGTTCCTGCTCGCCGCCGTGCTGACCGTGCCCCTGGCCAAACGCCTGCAACTGGGCGCGGTGCTGGGCTATCTGTTTGCCGGCGTGATCATTGGCCCGTCGGTGCTCGGCCTGATCGGCAACCCGCAAAGCGTCGCGCAATTCTCTGAACTGGGCGTGGTGTTGCTGCTGTTCATTATCGGGCTGGAACTGTCACCCAAGCGTTTATGGGTGATGCGCAAGGCGGTGTTTGGCGTTGGCCTGGCCCAGGTGATGCTCACCGGTCTGGTGATGGGCGTGGTGGCCTTGTGGCTGTTTGGCCAGTCGTGGAACAGCGCCATCGTACTCGGCCTGGGCCTGGCGCTCTCGTCCACCGCGTTCGGTCTGCAAAGCCTTGCCGAGCGCAAGGAGCTGAACCAACCACACGGTCGCCTGGCGTTTGCCATTCTGTTGTTCCAGGACATCGCTGCGATCCCGCTGATCGCCATGGTGCCGCTGCTGGCCGGCAGCGATCACCCCACCACGGAAGCCCAGGGCCTGCAGCATGTCTTGCAGATCCTCGGCAGCATCGCCGTGGTAATCATCGGCGGTCGCTACCTGCTGCGGCCAGTGTTTCGCATCGTCGCCAAGACCGGCCTGCGCGAAGTGTCCACCGCGACGGCGTTGCTGGTGGTGATCGGTACAGCCTGGTTGATGGAACTGGTGGGCGTGTCCATGGCCCTGGGCGCCTTTCTCGCTGGTTTGCTGCTGGCGGATTCGGAGTACCGCCACGAACTGGAATCCCAGATCGAACCGTTCAAGGGCCTGCTGCTGGGCCTGTTCTTCATCAGCGTGGGCATGGGCGCAAACCTCAGCCTGCTACTCAGCTCGCCATGGGTGGTGATCGGGCTGACGTTGCTGCTGATCGGCTTGAAACTGCCGCTGCTGTACGCCGTCGGCCGGCTGGTGGGCGACCTCAACCGCGAAAGCGCCCTGCGCCTGGGCGTGGTGCTGGCGGCCGGGGGTGAATTTGCTTTTGTCGTGTTCAAGATCGGTCGCGACCAAGGCCTGTTCGAACCTCATCTCTATGATGTGCTGGTGCTGACCATCACCCTCTCCATGGCCGTAACGCCGCTGCTGTTGCTGGTGTGCCCGAAGCTGTTCAAGCCCAAGGTCAAGCCGGTGGAAGTGCCCGAGGAATACAGCGCCATTGAAAGCGACGCACCGCGCGTGGTCATTGCCGGCATGGGCCGCATGGGCCAGATCGTCGCGCGGATCCTGCGCGCGCAGAATATCTCGTTTATCGCCCTGGACACCTCGGTAGAGACCATCGAACTGACCCGCAGCTTCGGTGGCATGCCGGTGTTCTACGGTGACCCGCAACGCCCGGAGATCCTGCATGCGGCCAAGGTCGACCAGGCGGAATTCTTTGTGATCGCCATGGATGACCCGGAGATCAACATCAAGACTGCCGAACAGGTGCGCAACCTCTACCCGCACATGAAGATCATCGCCCGTGCGCGTAACCGCCAGCACGTACACCGCCTGGTGGACCTGGACGCCTCACCGATTCGTGAGACGTTCTACTCCAGCCTGGAAATGAGCCGTCGCACCCTGGTCGGCCTGGGCTTGAGCCAGGCTCAGGCCGATGCGCGCATCACACGCTTCAAGAACCACGACCTGCAAGTGCTGGCCGCGCAACACGCGGTGTACGACGACGCTGCCAAGGTGATGCAAACGGCCCAGGAAGCGCGGGCGGAATTGGCGCGCCTGTTTGAGATGGATCGACTTGAGGAAGAGTCCGACAAGGCGTGAGGCTATCGGTGAACGATCTTGCGAAAATTCTGACAGAATATGCCGCAATTTCGTTCATCCCTGGAGCGCTTCATGGCCACTTTCACCAAGACCGTCGCCCTGCTGGTCCTCGCGCTTTCTGCCGGCAGTGTCTTCGCCGCCGCCAAGCCGACCACACAGACCATCTCCACCCTGGGCGGGAAGTTCACCTTCAAGCTGCCCAGGGCCTATACCGCCGACACCTTGCCGGCTGGCAAGGCGGATGATGGAACCGCCGACACCCAAGGCACGATGTACGCCAACCAGACCACGAAAAGTGTGGTGATCGTCGCCGAAACGGTGCGTGCAGACGGGGTAACCATTGGGGATAACGACGCGCAGTTCCTCGATGGCGCCGTGGCCGGATTCGTCAAGGACCAGAGCGCAGCACTGCCTGACTTCAAGAAGCAGAGCGAGAAGAAGCTGAACGTCAAGGGCCTGGGCCTGCGCCAAGTGGACAGCACCGCGACCCAGGGTGGTGGCAAGACGCTGCAATCCACATTCCTCGGTGGCTCGGGAAATCATTTGC
This sequence comes from Pseudomonas sp. RA_15y_Pfl1_P11, assembly GCF_963970975.1. NCBI lineage: Bacteria > Pseudomonadati > Pseudomonadota > Gammaproteobacteria > Pseudomonadales > Pseudomonadaceae > Pseudomonas > Pseudomonas sp. RA_15y_Pfl1_P11. Next base: position 74,013 of record NZ_CAXAOY010000010.1, on the reverse strand, counting down.
TGGTGATCCAGGCGATTTCGCGGGCGGATGATGCCAAGGGGCATGCGGCGCTGGTGAAGCAGATTACAGGCGGTAAGTAACCCGATCTCCCAATCAACACAACACCAATGTGGGAGCAGGCAAGCCTCCCACATTTTTTAACCGCGTTTACCTCAGGCTTTTTTCCAGCCAAACCTTCAAGTCCTGCACTTCCGACTCGCTGACAGTGTGGTTCATCCCCGGATACCCATGAAACTCCGGCTTCAACCCGAGCCCCGTCAACACCTCATTCGCCCGGGTCGCCGAGGCATACGGCAGCGCCTGGTCCAAGGTGCCGTGGCCGATAAAGATCGCCAGCTTGCCCAATGACTCATCCGGTTTCAGCTCAGCTTTGAGCACCGGCAACACGCTGCCACTCAACGCCGCAATCCCTCGCACCAGCTGCGGGTCACGCAACGCCACCTCATACGACATGATCGCGCCCTGGCTGAAACCAATCAGGAACACGCGATCACTCTGGGTGTGGTACTTGGCAGTGGCTTTGCCGACGAAGTCCTTGATCAGCCCCGCACTGCGCTGAAGATCGGCCGTTACACCATCGTAATCGCCGTCACCGGGCGTCTTGGTAAACCAGCGAAATCCATTCGGGCCGACCGGCATGGGCGCCCGAACCGACAAGTAGGTCCACGTGGATGGCAGCGCGTCCTTGATGCCAAACAGGTCTTCCTCGTTACTGCCAAAGCCGTGCAGGAAAATCACCAGCGGCTGGTTGCGCGCATCACCCTGGGTCTGTTCCAGGTACGACAACGGCAAGTCGGTGTGCAGCGTATCGTCGGCATGAGCGGCACCGGCTAGCAGGGTCAGCGCCAGGGCAAACAGTTTAAGCATGGGACGTTACCTCAGGGTTTGCGTAGCAAATAAGTGTCCATGATCCAGCCATTTTCAAGGCGCGCGGCCTTGCGCACCCGTTGGATTTCTTCGGCCACCTCACTCACCTTGCCGCTGATCAGGATCTCGTCCGGCGTGCCGAGGTAGGCGCCCCAATAGATGTCCAGATCCTGATCGGCAACGCTGCGGTAGGAATCTTCGGCGTCAAGCATGACCACCAGGGTGTCGGCATCACTCGCCTGCCCCGCCGCCAGACGGCGCCCGGTGGTGACCTCAACGGACTTGCCGATGCGGTTCAACGGCACCTTGTGCTGGGCGGCCAGGGCCTGCACGCTGGTGATACCGGGGATGACTTCGAACGCGAAGGTGCAGCGACCACTGGCCAAAATCGCCTGCAGAATGCGGAGGGTGCTGTCGTACAGCGCAGGATCGCCCCACGCCAGGAAAGCGCCCACTTCACCGTCGGCCATTTCCTCATTGATCATGCGCTCGAAAGTCTGCTGCTTGTCGCGGTTGAGGTCCTGCACGGCGGTGGTGTAGTCGATATCGCCGCGCACACGCTCGGGGCAATCGGCCTCGACGAAGCGGTAGCCAGGCTCGGTGATGTAGGTCTCGCAGATCTCGCGACGCAGGTCGATCAACTTGTCTTTGCTCTGGCCCTTGTCCATCAGGAAAAACACGTCGGTGCGGTTGAGCGCCTTCACGGCCTGCATCGTGATGTAGTCAGGGTTGCCGGCGCCAATGCCGATGATCAGGATGCGTTTCATGGGTAGCTCTCAGTGCGGGGCGTGGATTTTGCCATGTTCAGGCGTCTAGGCGTGAGTTTCCAGGCGCAGGCGCCAGACCGTATTGAAGCGCAGCTCCGTGGTGGACAGCGGCTCGACGTCGATACGGTAGAACATCGAGAGCGGAAACTGCATGACGTACAGCATTGCGGCGCGGATCACGAAGGGGTGGGTGATGGCGACGATATGGCCGGGTTGGGTTTCGAGGGATTTCATCCACTGCGCGACACGCGTGCAAACGTCCTCCACTGACTCGCCGCCATGGGGTGCGCACGCGCTGTCAGTGAGCCAGGTGTTTAACTGATCGCCATTCAGTTGGCTGATGGCCTGGCCTTTCCACTGGCCGAAATCAGCGTCACGCAGGGCGTCTTCGACTCCTGCGTCACCGCCGAACAAGCCGGCTGTCTGCCGTGCGCGTATTTCCGGCCCGCACAACAAACGCCGGGGTTCCTTATAACGCCCGGCGAGGGAAAGTGCCGCCCCCTGCCAATCCATCGCCACCGCCTCGTCGTCCGGAAAACGCCCGCGTCTTTGCAGAGGCGTGACGGCATGGCAGATGAGGGTCAAACGGGTGGCTTGCACGCAATTCGCTCTGACGAATGAAGGCCAATAAGACTGGCGCAGTTATCCACAGCGTGCAACGTCTTGTGCCTGTTCCCACAGGGGAATGGATTCACACGCTGGACCAGGTTCACACCGCCCAACTGTGGGAGCTGCCTGCCATGGAGGCAAATCCCCGATTCAGAAAGCCAATTAACCGATTTGACGTTTAACCACATCGATTGCGTGCTGGACACTGATTATTTCATAAGCCTCCTCATCTGAAATTTCAATACTGAACTCCGCCTCCAGCGCGATAACCCACTGTGGAAAGTCCAAAGCGTCAGCGCCAAGATCTCTGGGAACTCTTGTTCATTTCGAATACCTTTCATATCCAAACCCAACTGCTGACTTAAACCATCTTTACACGGCTCTCTATATCACTCATCACAACCTCCCAAACACTGATAGCGCATGCGCAACTGATACCGACTGGCGATTCATACCCGTCTCAACATAACCCTAACCGTTCTCCACCCGCCGCAGACTGTCACAACTAACAGGTCACCTATACCCATTCGAAATAAGATCTAACTATCAATAACGAACAATGGACCTACGTTGTATATTCCTGGTCAATCAAACCACTCACGGCGGCCTTCGAAGGTGCTGACGATCAACTCCACAATCATCCGCACCGCCTGCGCATCCCCCTCCTGCGCATTCACTGCCAGCCACACCTGGCGCTGCATGCTCTCGGCCAACAACCCCGGCAACGCCACAAGCCCACGGTCAACACTGCTCATGTAGTGCGGCAGCAACCCAATACAGGCGCCACAACGAATCATCTCCAGCATCAGCGAATAAGCATGCACTTGCACCACCGCCGCCAAACGCTGCTCCACCACCCGGTTCCACGGCTGCAACGCGCCAACCTGCGCATCAGGCTGCCACTGCACCAGCATGTAGTCATCCAGGTCTTCCACACTGTCCGGCCGTGTCGTGAGCCGTGAATAACGCTTGGCGATATGCGGCAAATATTGCAGCCGCGCCAGGGCTCGCGGCGGCTCGGTGACAAAGCTCGGGCCGGGCACCGGGGCATCGGCGTCCGACAACCACAGCACCACGTCCACCTCCACCGCTTGCAGCGACAACGGGCTGTCGATGGAGATGATCTCCAGGCGCACGCTGGCATTGCGTCGCAGCAAGGCAATCAGGTCGCGCCCAAGGATGTCGTGCAGGATCGGCTCAGCCACCGCCAGCCGAATCAGCGGTTGCTCCGTGACCGGCAGGCGCCGCTCATGGGCCAGGGCGATTAACTGAGCCTGCAACTGCTGACCATCGCGGCTAAGTACCAAGCCATTGCCCTGATAGGTGAACAGCGAATGGCGCAGATGTTCTTCCAACTGCGCCAAGCGCTTGCGCAACAGCGTCGCCTTGATATTCAAACTGCGCGCCGCCTGCATGAAACAGCCGCAGCGCGCACTCACCAGAAAGTAGCGCGCCACCTCCGGGTCAATCTCTCCGGCCAGGGCCAGCCTGGTGCTGCGCCCCTCGCCCGGTGCGCGATAAGCGGACGGCCCCTGAAGGCCAGACGGTTCTAGAAATGCCATGGGAGACTCCCTGTCTTGTCTGTCTGTGCATCCAATGCGGGTTGAAACGCGTTACTCCAGCACCTTGTTCAGCTCTGCACCGTCGATACTCAGGGTGGCGGTGTTGAGCATGCCCTCGAGGTAAGCCTTGGCGATCTGCTCCTGGCGCTGGGCGCGCAGGGCCTGGGTCAGGCGTTCGCGCAGTTCGTCCAGGGTCGCCGTGCGCGCCGGTTGCTGGCCGGTGAGCTTGAGCACATGGAACCCTGCCGCACTCTGCACCACATCCGACACGGCGCCGACCTTGAGGCGCGACACCGCACTGCGCACTTCGGGCACCAGTTGCTGCAAAGGCTGCATCCCCGAGTCTCCACCTCGCGTGGCGGAGTCGGTGTCCTGGGAAAACTGCGTGGCCAGGGCGGCGAAATCACCCGGTGACGCCTGGACGCGGCGGCTCAGTTCCTGGGCCTGGCGGCGTACTGTGTCGAGGCTTTGCGGGTCATTCGCCGCGAGAAAAATCTGGCTCACCCGATACAACGGCGGCGTCATCCATTGCGACTTGCCGCTGTCGTAGGCCTGTTGCAATTCAGCCGCGCTGGGGTAGTCGGCCGGCACCTGGCTGACCGAGAGCATGTAGTCGCGAAACACGATTTGCTCAGTGGCGGCTCGCGTTTGCTGTTCCACTTCCGGGCGCTGGCGCCAGCCTTGCGCGTCGGCCTGTTCGAGCACCGCCTTTTGTGCCAGACGTGAACGGATCCAGGTCTCCAATGCACCTCGGTTACCGCGCAATTGCTCGCGTGACTCGGCCGGCAGGCTGGCAAGCACGCTTTTCAGTTCCGTGAGGTCGATCTGCTGATTACCCAGGCGTGCCACCGCTGGCCCACTCGGCGCAAGGTTGAGCACCGGTGCCGGTTGCTGAGCCGCCACCGGGTCGCTGCCCGGTCGCACGCTCAAACCCACCGCCACCACCAGCAAGGCCAGCGCACCCGCGCCGACCATCAAGGTTGGCTTTTTCACAATACGGGCGCCTCGACGTCGGCCTGGGCCTGCAACTGCGCCGCCTGCTGGCTGTATTCACGCAGGTAGACGATAAACTCCTGCAACAGGCGATCCCACAGTTCCAGCTGGCTGCGCAGGTGCGTGGCGCCCACGCCGGCCACCACCACGTCCATTTCCATCAGCAGGAATTCGCCCTGCACCGACAACCGCGCAAAGCGCCGCGATGCGTTCCATACCTGGGCCAGGCCTTCAGGCAACTCGCCCTGGATACGCAGCGCGCAGCTGTAGGTGAAATCCACATAGTTGCCCTGCTCTGCCGCCGGGTTGCCAAAGCGCACGGCAAAGCCGATGCCCTGACTGGCGCTGAGCAATTGCACGATACCGTTCTGTTCGGTCTGATTGACCCGGTAGCCCGCTTCCTGCAGCAGCTCGGTGAGGCTCTGGGTGGTGACGCTGGTGATCAATTCGCTCATGGTGATCTCTGATCTGTCTATCAATGATTGGCAGTTGCCTGGGGCGCGTCGAAACGGCTCTTGTACAAATCGTCGCCAAAGCCCTGGGCCAGTTCCTCGAACTTGACCCGCGCACTGCTGGCGAACGGCTGGCGAATACTCATCACCTCGGCCACGTCGATTTTTTCGTAGGCCGCGAGCAGTTGCTGGGCCACGCCGTACATCTGTTGATTCTTGACTGAACATTGCTGCACGTGTGTGTCACGTTCGCTCAGCTGTGCCTGCAAGCGAGCGCGCTCGGCTTCTTTACCCTTGGCGAGCACCAGCAGTTCGTCATAAGCCTTCTTGAACTTGCCGATCTGCTCATTGCTCGCCGCGACCTGGGCTTGCGCCTGACTGTGCAGGCTCTGTTGCTGGCCGGCCATTTGCTCGGCCACGCTACGGGTCTTCTCCAGCTCAGCGGTCAGTTGTTTGATTTGCACCTGGGCCTGCTTGGCCTGGGTTTCAGCGGCGATGCGCGCCGCACTGGCCTGGGCCTGTTCGCTTTGCAGCGCCTGCAATTGCTGGGTGGTGCTGCGCAATTGCGTACGCAAGCGCTCCTCCATGCCTTCAGCCGAGGCCGCCGTGGCAACAAACACCAAGAGCAGCCCGCAGATTCGCGTGTTCATGTGGCATCTCCCTGCGCATCAAAAGCGCGTGTTGAGTTCCAGTTGCATCACATCGACTTCAAACGGCGCGCCATACACTTCTGATGCGCTCAACCAACGCGCACTGGCGTAGAGGTTCTTTTCGATGCCGTAGTTGGCGCCGATGAAGTACCCCTTGGCGTTGGTGCCGCCCAGGTGGAACGAGGAATCGTTGAAGCCGGCGGGCAAGGCGTCGGGCTGGATGTATTTGTAGCCAGCCAGCACGTTCCAGTCGCCGCGTTTGCGCATCTCCAGCGCGCTGCCGAGGGTCATCTGCACCATCAAGGCGTTGCCGCCACTCTCAAACTGGCCCTTGCTGTTGATGTTGTTGACGATCTCGCCTTCGCTGCGCTTGAGCATCTCGCCCTTGTCGTAGGCCAGGTTGTGGATGAAGTTGCCCTGGGTACGCAGTTTGAAGTCGCTCGGCAGTTCGGCATCCCACGCCAGGTTCAGGTCAAGCACGTCGAACTTGGACGCCAGGCCGACAAACTGCGGTTGCGGGGTCAAGCCAGGCGTGGCCGGGTTCGGGGTGATATCACGCAGCAGGAACACGCTGTTGCCCTTTTGCATAAAGGCCAGGCGCGAGCCGTCGCTGTCGCAGGCGGGCTGCCCGGCCCACGGCTCACACGCGCCGGAGCGTTGGCCTTCGATATCGTCAAAGTGGTAGTACGCCATCGCGCCTTTGATGCTGTTTTCGCGGTTGATCTTCCAGTTGGCGCCGATCTGTCCGCCAAACAGCCACTTGGTCTCGCTGTCTTCTTTGTCGAAGCCGTTGCTGCTGGCCGAGTCGGAGGTGTACTCCACCGGGAACGCGCCAAGGGTGCCGAACAGGCCCCACTCGTTGTTCAGGGCATGGTTGAAATTGGCGGCAATACCGTCGAAGTTCAGGTCACCCGAATACATCATGTCAGTGGAATAGAACGGGTTAGCGAACCGGCCTGCGGTGAGGGTCACGTCCTGGGTGGCTTTCCAGCTGAGATAGCCCTGGTCGAGCCAGATGTCCTTCTTGCCAAAGCCGCCGCCCAAGGTCTGGGTGGTGGACACCGGGTTGTTGTCGGAGCCGGTGCCGATGCGGATGCCGGCGGTCCATTCCGGCGACAGCACCGCTTTCATGCCCAGGCGCGCGCGCAGGCGGAAAAGGTTTTCGCGGTCCTTGGTGGTGTTGAGCAGCGGTGGCAGCTTGGTGTTGGTGTCTTTGTTGGTGTCGTACGGGCCGCTGTCATTGAGCTTGGCGTAGTCGACGATTTCGTTGCTGTTGTTGCCTGAGAAGTAGCGCGACTCATCCCGCAGGCGGATATCGCCGTCAAAGGTGATACGCGAGATCCAGTCCGGGAAGGTATTGGGCTGGGCCCAGTTTTCCTGCTTGGCGGTGGCCATGACCTCGGCCTTGACCTGGTCACGAATCTGATCCTTGACCGCCTGCGGCACATATTGCACACGCACATCGCCGGGCGCTGCGACCGGGCCTGCGGCAACCACCGGTGCCGCATTGGCCTGTCGTGCCTGCTGGGCTTCTTTTTCCGCCTGGGCGATCAGGCCGTTGGCGGTTTCCTGCTTGAGCACGCCTTGCTGCACCAACAGGCGGATCAGGTTGATCGTGACGTTTTCCGAGGGCGCGACCGGGGCGGCAGTCGCCTGGCCGACCAGGGTCGCGATGACCATGCCGACCGCCAGGGTCAGTCGATTCACGGGGGAAATCATGTGTACGCAACTCCTGTAAAAAACCGTTGAAAAAAGCATTCAATTAATCCGGGCGCCGGCCTTTGAGGGACAGGCGCATGGGCAGCGTCAGCGACGCCGGCGGCTTCTGCGTGGCACGCGGTGCACGTATCAGCGCAAGCATCTGGGCATCGGTCTCGGCGTCCCCGCTGGACTTGGCCACCTGCGCCTTAGTGACCTGGCCATCGACGCCCAACCACAGGTCTATCTGTATCGAGAAAGCCTTCTTGCGTAATTCCGGGTCTTCGCGCATCAGCCGTTGATAGGTGCCGGCCAGGTACTGCTTGTACGTGCCGGTACCCAACCCACCACCGCTGCCGGCCATGCCGCCGCCTTTGCCGGCGCCAATGTTGAAACCGTCATTGCCGGACTGTGCATCGCCATCGATCTGCATCGGGTTGGCCAGGTCTTCGTTAGGCGAAGGCGGCGCTTCCTCTGCCGGCTTGACGTCTTCGGGTTCGGGGCTGGGCACCGGCTCCGGGACTTTTTCTTCGACCTGGGGCTCGGGCTCCTTGGGTTTCTCTGGAGGCGGTGGCGGTTGCGGCGGCAACGGGATAATCATCGGCACCTTGGGCGCTTCGCGGCGCACGCCACTCATGTCATTGGCCCACTGCCACAAAAACCAGGCCGCCACGGCGCCCAGCAACAGGCCCGCGCCCCACTTCAACGGGTGCAATGGTGGCTTCTTTTTCACGGGCAGTGGCGCCATTGGGATCTGTGCGGTCATGGCTCAGCCCTGGCTCGGTTTGCCGGTGACCAACCCGACCTGGGACAGCTCCAGCCGGCGCAGCAAGTCGAGCACTTCGATCACCTTCTGGTACTGCACCATCGCATCGCCGCGCACGATTACTGGGAAATCGGGGTTCAGCGCTTTCTCGATACGCAGGCGTTCTTCGAGCTCGCCGAGGGTTACCGGGTAAGCGTCAAGGAACACCTGGCCGCCGTCGTTCACGGAGATCGCCTTGGTCTTGGCCTCCGACAACGACACCGAGGCGCTGGCCTTGGGCAGGTGAATCTGGATACCCGAGACCTGGGCGGTGGCGGTGAGGATAAACATCACCAGCACCACCATCAGCACGTCCACCAGGGGCGTGATATTGATGCTGTCGACGGCGGCATCATCGTCATCGTCGTGGGAGGCATTTACAGAAGCCATGGCAACTCTCCTCAGGCCGGAACCGGTGCGTGATGCGGTGCGCGGTGCGCGGCTTCACTGTGCTGGCTCTCGCCGTGCATCTCCGCCAGGCGGGTGATGAACTCGTCGACAAACACGCGCATATCCGCACTCACTTCCTTGTTACGCGTGATCAGGCGGTTGTAGCCAAACAGCGCCGGGATCGCGACAAACAGGCCCATGGCCGTGGCCAGCAAGGCCGCCGCCATACCCGGCGCGATGGCATTGATGTTCACGTCACCGGCCATGGCGGTGCCGAGGAACACCACCATGATCCCCAGCACCGTCCCGAGCAGGCCGATGTACGGGCCGCCGGCGATGGCGTTGGACAGGGTCGAAAGCTTGGAACTGAGGGCCTGGTTTTCGCGGGTGCGCACGCCGTCCATGGAGCAGCGGATCGCTTCAATAGTCGCGGCCGAGACCGAAGAAGTGTCAGCACCCTGGGCGCGGCGGGTGCGGATTTCCTTGACCGCCACCAAGTACAGACGCCACAGCGAAGAATGGGTCAGGCGCTCAGCCAATTGCGCGTCGTCGGCATACATCTCCAGGCGGGTGCCGATCTGCGCGAAATGCTCGCGGAAGACCTCGTTGCCACTGCTGAGCCGGCTGACCTGACGGTTCTTGCGCAGCATGATGACCCACGACTGGAACATCATCCCTACCAGCACCAGGATGATTACCCAGGCGTCGACGGGAACCGCGTTGAGCAGGAAGCCCAGGCTGCCGAAACCAAAGCCGGACTGTTCTTCATCCACGCCATAGGCCACCAGCTTCGACTCGGCGCCCTGGGCGCTGGCGTCGGCCAGCAACAGCGCGGCCGGGCGCGCCACTTTGGACAGGCGCAGCTCATCGATGGCGCCGGCGAAGGGCTGGTGCGTGCTGCCCGCTTCCGGCAGGTCGGCACCGATGGCCAGTTGGGAATTGAACGCTGGCAAGGCGACAGCGAAGGTCGCGGTTTCGCGGCCATTCACATACAGCGAGACCTTTTCACCTTCGGCGGTGAACGCCAGGTGCTGCCATTGGCCAGGGTTCAGCGGTTGGGTCGACACGGCGCGCTGGCCGTCGATTTCCACAAACGGCATGCCTTGGTTCACGCCCAGCAGCAGGTTGTGGGAGCCGTCGCGCCGGGCCAGCACCACTTGCTCACCGCTCGCCTGGTCCAGGCGCAGCCAGGCACTGAAGGTGAATGCGCCACCGGCTGCATGTTGCAAGGATGGGCTGGCCGGCAACATCAAGGGCTGGCCGCCAAACTGTAAGGCGCGGCCGATCACGCCGTCGATGCTCACGCCCGTGGCGTTCAGTGCGGTGTTGGCGTAGGCCGTGGTGTCCCGGGGCGGTGTGGCAGTGGCCCCATCAAAGTGGTAGAGCGCGGTGTAGTTCGGGTCAAACGTCAGTTGGCCGTTGGCGGAGGCCGCGGCTTTCTGATTGCCGTAGTACATCCACAGGTCCTGGCGCTGGCCGCCTTCGACCTTGGGCACATCGACCCAGATCAGCGCCATGCCCATCAACGGGTCGAAGCTTTCGATCTGGTGGTTGAACACGGTCTTGTCATCGGCACTCACAAAGCGCAGGTCGGCACCGTCTTCCTTGACCCCGTCAAAGGTGAAATTGCCCGTGTGCAGGCGCACCAGCAGCGCGGTTCGGCCCAAGGCCTGGTTGATCGCGGCGCCTTGGGCGGTGGTGTCTACCGAGATCTGTTTGCGGTAGTGCCAATCGTCCTGCCACCAGGCATGGGCGGTGGCCGGGAGCGCGAAGCCCAGGCAGATCAACAGGCTCAGGAATAGGCGTTGCATGGGTGAAATCTCCGGAAGAAAAAGTCAGAAAGTCGCCTGCACACTGAAGTGCAGTCGCGAGTCCTGTTTCTGGGTGTTCGGTCCATCGAGCAGCGGGTAGCCCCAATCCAGGCTGCCGGACAACCATTTGCTCAAACTGGCGCGGGTGCCCAGGCCGACACTGGCCAGGCTGTATTCGTCTTCTTGCTCAGGCAGCGGGTCGTGCAGGCGCATGCGCGCGCCTTCGGCGAATGCGTAAAAGCGCCACTCCTGCACATAACTGCCGAGAAACTTGGCCAGGGACGGCGTGCGCAACTCTTGGGAGAGCAAGTAACCCTCATCCCCGGTGCGTTCCGCCGCCAGGTAGCCGCGCACCGAAGTGGCGCCGCCGGCGGAATACTGCTCGTTGGAGACCAGCGGCCCCGAGGCGAGTTGGAAGCCACTTTTGGTGGCTGACTGCCAATCGTTGGCGAAGGTGTAGGTGTAATTCAGGTCGCCCTTGAGCACGGCAAAACTGGCGCTGGCCTTGTAGCGTTTGTACTCGAATTCTTCGGCGTCGCTGCCGTAGCCGAAGAACGCGCGGGTGCCCACCACCAGGTTCAGGCCCAAGCCCAACTGTGATTGCTCGGTGTAGCGAAAGCCGTTGTAGCCAAAGGTGAACGGTGCGTACTTGAGCGGCACCTGGTCGCTGCTGGCGCCGAATTTGAGCTGTTCGTCGAAGTCCTTGAAGTCCACGCCGAACGAAAACGAGTTGGCCCAGTTTCCCGCCGCCGGCAGGTTGTAAATGGCCGACACGCCGTAGGAGTGGCCCTTGCCCAATACGTTGCTACCGCCGAGGGTGGCGATGTTGCTGTCTGACTGGTAACCCGAGAACTGCAAGGTCCAGCGCTCATCCAGCGGCGCGCTGTAGGCGCCCGACCAGACCTTGGCATTGGCGCTGTCCTGGGGCGCGGTGAAATAGGTCAGCGAGATGCTGTGGCCCAGTTGCCACAGATTGTCGTAGCCGAGGGTCGCCACCGAGCGCAGCTTTTCGGTGTCGGCGCTGTAGTCGTTGTTAAGGCCAATGCTGGCGTGCCAAGGGTTCTGGTCTTCCACCTGCAAATCCACATCCATGGTGCCGGGGCGCTGGCCTTCGCGCACCAGCGGCGTGACCTGGCGCCCGGCACTGCGGTTGAGGCCGGCCAACTGGGTTTGCACCGTGGCAAAGTCTGGCACCGCGCCCTCTTCCAGCGCTGGGACCTGCTCGCGGATTTCCACCGGCGAATAGTGCTTGGCGCCGACCACACGCACGCGTCCCACCTTGGTTTCGCTGACTTGCAGGTAAACGATGCCGTCATCGACCTTCTGCTCCGGCAGCTCGACAAACACCGACTGATAGCCGCGTGACTGGTAGATCTTCTGCAGCGCATCGCGGGCGCCTTCGATATCGCCCAAGGTCTTTTGCGGACCGAGGAACGGGTACACCGCCTCCTCGATCGTCGCCGCATCGAGCACCGTGTTGCCGCGCACGAAGTACTCGTTGACGTCGACCTTGCGCGCCGCTTGCTCTTCCTCGGCCAACGCGATTTGCGTCACGCTCCCCAGCGTCACGCAACACAGCGCCAGCGTTAATTTGAACAGATGCTCCACACCGCCCCCTGACATTCTGATTTTTTGCGCCGCCACCGATTGCCCGGCATGCGGCCTGCTCAATTGCTGGTGATCGAGGTGTTACCGTGGCGTGCCAGCCAGGTGTGCAACAGCGCGAAGTTCAGCGAGAACTCCGGCATGTGCAGCAAGGCGCCACAAAACACGTCACCGATGATTTTCTGGATGAGTTGCACCGCACGCGGGTTATTCAGCAGCGTGGCGATGTCGCGGGTGAGCACATGAATGCTCCAGACCTTTTGGTTCAGGTCCAGGCCGACGAACCAGCGAAACAGCAGGTTGTAGTTCAGCTGTTCATGCAGTTGCTGCTCGCTGGGTACCGAATACAGCAGTTGCAGCAAGAGGACTTGCAGCACGGTGTGCGGGGCGATCGACATCGCGGATTCGGCCACCAGCCACTCACGGTGCTGGTCGAGCACTTCGTCGATCTGCGGGCGCAGCAACACCAGGGAATGGCCCGCCGGGATGTAGCTGGACACTTCCTTCAACGCGCCCTGCCAGTCGTCCTGAGAGACAATCCACACCCACGGCGCACCGTAGCGGTACACCGAAACCGGCTTCTTGCGCGCGGCTTCAACGATCTTCGACAGGCGCTGATCGAGCTCCTGCATGCCTACTTTCGAGTAACGTTCCATAGTTCCCACTTGCCCCACTCCTGGCGTCTTGCTGACGGCTGGGGAGGCAGCTTGTGGCGGCCTCCAGCGCGTTACATAGGAGAGACAGGGGGGGCCGGGAGCTACCGAACTTTTGTCATGAAAGCTTCATTTTGGATTGGGTGGGGGGCAATTCTTGGTGGGGGACATATCTGTTATTTGAGTAACGGCTGATAGGGGTTGCGCCCTTACGCTTTTGCTTTTGATCTGGGGCTAAGACCTTTTGGCTACTGTTGGGTCTTTGTTTCCAAAAGTGACCCGCTGTAAAAGCGGAGCCATAAGCCGCCATTACCGCAGAAACGGCTATGGACTCACCCACCAAGCCCTCCCTGCAAAGGCAGTTCATAAGACTTCTTGACCGTGCGCACCACCAACGTCGACGAATAAGTGCGAATCGGAATATCCCGATAAGTCTCCAGAAACCGATAGATATACTCCGTGTACTCCGTAGCATCCCGAAACTTGGCCACCATCACAAAATCAAACTCCCCGGTCATCAAGTAACAATCCTGAATCTCCGGGCGACTGGCGAGAATGTGCTGCATCCTGCGGTCAATATCCTTGCTGTCCCTGTCCAGCTTGATCAGGAAAAACGCCGTGACATGGATCCCCAGCTTGCGCTCATCCAGTACGGCGACTTTAGCCTTGATAACCCCCACGCTTTCCATGCGGCGAATCCGCCGGTAACAACTGGTGGACGACAGCCCCACGCTGTCACTCAACAACTCCAGGCTCTGGTCGCAATCCTGTTGCAACTTGCCCAGGATCTTCAAATCCATGGCGTCTGTCATCGGTTCCAAATCATCCTTGAAAAATGCAATGAATCCGTCGCAATGACGGGCTAATTTGCACAAATCCTGCGCAGTGGCTAGTTAACATCGATTCAGCTTAGCAGCCCCGCCAACACCTGGCCTGAGGGCGGCATGAGAGGGATCTTATGATAGTCGCGAAACCGACATGGACCGCTGATATCCAAGGACTTTTCAGCGCACCCTACTGGGTGCCCGCCGCCCAACGCGCCGCCGTGGCGGCCACCTGGGTGGGCTGCATGAATGCCTACGACGTATTCCTGGAAGACCCGGCGTCGGTCAAGGCCTGGTCGGAAACCATCTACCAGCACCTCGCCTCACGCAACATGCCACTGACCACCGACCAGCAGCAATTCTGGCCGATCGACGCCTTGGAAACCTTCCGGCTATGGGTCAACCAGGGGTGGCGGCTGAACAGCATTTCGCCGTTTGACCTGGCCGAGCGCATCCCGCCTCCGGCGTTGCCGCACCCGGTTAAACGCGTACGCCAGGACATCCGCGCCCTGAGCCCAGAGCAATTGAACCTCTACCGCGCCAAGCTGGATGACCTGATGCACATCGGCGACCCGGACAGCGGCTCGCCCTGGCAGCGTTACGCCTACATTCACACAAACTGGTGCCTGCATTACCAAGAGGCCTTCGCCCTGTGGCATCGCGCTTACTTGCTGTACCTGGAAGCGTTGATCGACTGCGCGATCCCGTATTGGGACTGGATGGCCGCAGACGCCAGTGTCGACGGCAGCCCCCAGGCCGGCTTACCCCAGGCATTCCTTGATGAAACCTATGTGCACCCGCACACCGGCGAGGTGCGACGTAACCCGCTGCGCTATGCCGCGGCCAAGGATGGTTGTTCAAAGGTCTGCGCCACGGCACCCGTCGCGGGCGTGGAATGCCTGTACGTGCAACGCAACCCGTTGTTCTACACCCAGGGCGAGGCTTTTCGCGCCGAGCGGACCCAGCTGTATGGCATGAGCCGGATCTTCCAGCAGCAAGTGGTCGATGCGCTCGCGTTCACCACCTTCAGCCAGCCCCAAGGTGTGCCGGGTTATCCCTGGGCCAACATCACTGCCTTCAATCCGCCGCAAGCCGACAACCTGTACCCCAACCGTGCGCTGAACTTCGACGGGCTCTACGAGCAACCCCACGACAACTATCACGGCTGGATCGGTGGCGACATGGCCGATAATGCCTACACCGCCTTTGACCCGGTGTTCTGCTCGTATCACGCCAATATCGACCGCATGCTCGAAGTCTGGATTCGCGCCAATCCGGCGGCGCAGTACACCACTCAGTGTCTGCTGCAGCCCTTCGCCGGGGCCCAGGCCGACGATGTGACCTTCACCAGCGCCGATGCCTGGCGCTACACCACGCTGGGAGACATGGCGCAGGACAGCCGGCACATCGGCTACGACTACGGCACCCCGGTGGCCCCGCAGTTCGGCGCAGCCAAAGCGACGGCTCCGGCCTGTTGCCAGGCGCAAGCGGCCGGCAGCGGGCCCTGGGTGGTGTTCGACCACGTGCGTTGCACCCACGACACGTACCTGATCGACGTCTTTCTCAATCAACCCGACGCCACGGCGCAGCACGCGAGTGCCGACAACCCGCATTACGTCGGGCGTTTCAGCCGCATCGGCATGGGCCTGGTGGACGACAAGGGCCGCTGCATCACCCAGGGCGTCTCCCGCGCACTGAATGCCGCGCGCGCCGTCAAGGCGCTGAACCTTGCCCCGACTGACGCGGCGCAGTTATCGCTGATCGTGACCCACCCCGATAGCGGCCAGGTGTTGACGCCCGAAGCGTACACGCCACTGCCTGGCTTTATCGCCCAACTGGTGTGGGACGACCCACGCCAATCCTCCGCCGGCCCCGCTCCGGGAACCGGTTGCTGCTCCACTTCCACCACTACCCCTGCTGGAGAACGCACATGAGCACGCCCTTCACCCAATTCACCTCCCCTGCCGAACAAGCGCCCAAGGACTACAACAAGCTGGGCCTGGAGGACCAGCTGTCGACCTTCGAAACCAATTGGAACAACAACGTCACCGGCTGGACCCAAATGTCGGTCATCGGCAACCCCTGGTCGAACCTCAATGACGCACCGCGTTCGGGCTACTACAACCCGCTGGAAAGCGGCTACGGCACGCAGACACCGCTGACCATTACCTGGCAGCCCTTCCCCAATCGACTGTGGACGTTTTTCTACAACAATGGCGCCGCCGTGGTTCCGCAACTGGGCGGCACGGCCATGACCCTGGACCAGGTGATGCAGTTGACCGATCACGGCCAGATCACCCTTAACAACACGCTTTATTCGCTGTACCCGGACCCGGCGGCAACCCAACTGCAGATCCCCAAAGTGTTGTGCAAGTCCATCAACTGGCACGGCCCCTATGCCGATTTTTCGCCCTCGGGTCCACGGGGCTGGCTGGATGAGTATTGCGAGTGGTCCATCACCCGCGACCCCGACGGCAACATGCGCAGCATCATGTTCACCAGCGAGAACCCGGCCTACTTCCTGACCATGTGGAACATCGACCCAAATGCCGTGCTGGGGCTGTACCAGGCGTACGTCGACCCGCAGGTGAAACTCGAAGACCTGTACCTGCGCTACACCGCCAACGGCCCGACCGGCAATGCCGGTGACCCGGTGATCGATGAAACCACCGGGCGGCCCGCCTATGACACCGTCAACAAATGGAACGCCGGCACCGTGCGTATACCGGGCGTCTCAGGCGGCGCGATGCACCTGACCTCCGGGCCCAACACCCTGAGTGCCGAGATCTACCTGGCGGCCGCGGCCACCATCCTTCGGCCGATCCAAAGCAGCGGCAACCAACAGAACCTGATCTGTTGCGCTCAATACGGGCAGAACTATCGCAACTCCGACCCGCATATCGGCTTTTCCGCCAACCAGGCCGCGGTTAAAAACCTGATCTCGTTGACCAATCCCATCGGCCTGTACCTGCAACAGCCGAAATCCTTCAGCACCTGGAAAGGCCCTCAAGGCCAGGATGTGAGCAGCTACTGGCGCGTCACCCGTGGCACTGCCGGCACCGGCCCGAACAACTCCGACCAGATCTTGCAGGCGGTGTTCGAGGTGCCGCACAGCGCGGGGTTCTCGATCAATGACATCACCATCAACGGCACGCCGATCGACTACGTGTGGGTGATTGCCAACGAATTGAATGTCGCCTTGAGCGTGACGCCAGCACCGTTGACCGCCACGCCCAAGGAATGCGACTGCGTGGCCGCCAATAACACCGATGCCCAACCCTGGCCCGTGCAACTGCTGCCATTGGACCTGTTCTACGGCCAGTCACCCAGCGACTTGCCGGCCAGTTTTGCACCCGGCAGCTCAGCTCAGTTCGTGCTGGTGGTGCAAGGGGCAGACCCGAACACCACCGTGGCGGATGCGCGGGTGCAGTTTTCCAACCCGGGGATCAGCGCCCAGGTCACGCAGTTCTTGCCGGATGCCTCGGCGATTCCCGGGCAGACCGACAGTGGCGGCACGCAAGGCTACGTCATGACCGTCAACGTCAGCGGCAACGCTGCGCCGGGGCTGGTCAGCGTGCGGGCGCTGAACCCCAGCGAAGCCGCCAACCCCAGCGCGGCCCAACACCCATGGGAAAGCGGCCTGGCGCTGGTGCCAGGCGCCTGACTGGTCCCTGCCGCCCATGCCTGGCGTGGGCGGCTCCCCTAAGCCTTGAGCAAGGAATGCGATCATGTACGGATGGCCTCGCCCGCTGTGTCGGGCTCGCTTGAATGTTTTCTCGTTACTGGCCGGCGCCCTGCTGTCACTGGTGGCGCCGCCACCGGCCAGCGCTTCGGACGCGCAGACCTGCGTCCAGCAACTGGTGTTCGACCCCGCAAGTGGGGGCTTCCTGCCGGTGAACAATTTCGGCACCGAGCAGGACTTTCTCAATTGTTTCGGCTGGCAACTGTTCATCGCCATGAACTGGCCGGTCAATCCCGGCTGGCCGGCCGACCCGACCCTGGCGGGCGAGCCAGACACGCAAAGCAGCGCTGCACAGTTCGGCGTGCCGCAAACGCCCGGCAAGCCGATGAGCAACGCGCCGGTGTGGGCCAGTTACAAGGACGCCAACGACATTTTCCTGCCCGGTGCACCCAAACCGACCGGCTGGGGCGTGGAAACCCTGGTGCCGTCCAATTGCACCGCCACCGGCAACCTGAAAGCGTTCTCCACCGGCGCGCGCAAATTCATTACCGCCACGTCGGAAAGCGCGATCAACCGCAAGCACCGCTTCCACCTGTCCAGCGGCACCCAGGTGACCCTGCCCGATTCGATCATGGAAGCCGCCGGCGGCTGGCTGACGGACCAGTCGGGCAACCTGGTGTTTTTCGAGCGCAAGGTCGGCAAGGCCGAGTTCGACTACATCGTCAATAACGGCTTGTACGACGCCGCCAATCAATTGATCGTGGCGCAGAACAGCGACAACCGACACCCCGCCGGCCTGTCGTTGCCTGCGGGCAAGCTGGTGCGTGAGCTGCCGGCCAAGGCGCTGCCCCAGGAAGAATTGGGCGCGCTGGAGCTCAAGGCGGCCTGGCGCATTCTCACCGACAAACCCGAGCTGTACGCACGCTACCTGACCACCGTCGCCTGGCTGCAACGCCCTGACACGCTGCAATGCACCCAGGAAGTCGTAGGTCTGGTGGGCCTGCATATCATCAACAAGACCCAGACCCAGCCGAACTTCATCTGGACCACGTTCGAGCAGGTCGACAATGTGCCTGACGGCGGCGCCACACCGCCGCAGGGCTACAGCTTCAACAACCCGGCCTGCACCGGTGATGCCTGCACACCCAACGTCGCCCGCGTGCAATGTGACGCCACCCACACGCCGCCCAACTGCACGCCATTTAACCAACCGGTACAGGCCACACGGGCCAATGCCACGCCTGAGGACATGCAAGCGTTAAACACGGCGGTGCAGCAGACCTTCGCCCAGCAGACCCAGGGACAATCAGTGTTCCAGTACTACAAACTGGTGAACGTGCTGTGGTCTAAAACGCCCAACGCACCTAACGATCCAGGCCCTGGGCCGAACGTGAAGACGCCGCTGTCCTATGGGCCGTTTGTCAGCGATCAAAGTGTTGCCGTCGCCAATACCACCCTGGAAACCTATGTGCAGACAGAGAACTGCAACGACTGCCACCAGTACGCGGCCATTGCCGGTGGTTCCAAATTGGCGTCGGACTTCTCCTTCCTGTTCAGCAGCGCCGACTCCGCGAAGAACACTCGCCTGATCAAACGCATCGAGGCGTTCAAGACCCTCAAGGATGATCATTAGGCGGGGGTTTCGGGCCTGCCCCTCAGTGGGAGGCCGGCCCCACAGCCGACCGAGAAACGCCCGAAAAAAAGGGGCGATCATTGATCGCCCCGAACGGTACATCGAGAGGTCCTTTCCTAAGCCTTACAAACTGATCTGCTTGCGCTCCTCATCCGTCAACCGCGCCCGCGCCTGTTCGCTCAGCGGCCCCGCGCCCAGCACCTGAACCGGGCTGTTGGGGTTGTAGGCAGAGTTTTTCTGCTGCGGTTCCGGTTCACGCGGCAACGGCTCGCTGCCCAGGCTCAATACTTCCACCGTCATGATCGAAGGCCGGCCCTGCTTGGCCGCCGCCTGCTGGCTGCGCGCCGCGTCTTCCGCCGCCTGCGATGCCGCTGCACCCGCCGCGCTGGCCGAGCTCATGGCTCCCGTGTTGACCGTGGCCGACACCGGCACCCCGGACGACTTGCCCTGGCTCTGGATATTCGCGGCGTTCACCACGCGCAACGCGGCGATGTTGACGTTGCCGGATACGCGAATCCCCGCCTCCCCTGCGTCGATGGTGCCCAACGGTGCGATCAGGTCGATGTCCCCCGCCGGCACTTCCGGAATCGGGTTCAAGGTCGCGATCCCCGCGCCCGTGCTCGGCACCGACGGCGACAGGCCGACGTTGCCCCAGTTGTCATAGACACGCTTGGGCGGCGTGTACACCACGGTGGTCTTGGAGCCGCGACCGGCGTTGATGTCGCCCTCGCTGGTCCAGCCCATGATCGAACCACCAAAGGTGGTCATGATGCGGCTCTGACCGAGCAGAATGCTGCCCATGGAATAGAGCTGGATATCGCCGGCACCTTGGGTAATCACGCCCGCAGTCGACGGGGGCGCTGCGCCCTCGATGCCGAAGGTCTGGCTGCCGCCTGGCGTGAGCATCTGGATCGAGCCACCGAAGTTGGTGTGCACGCCCGAGCCGCCGAACAGTGTGATGTCGCCTTTGTAGGTAATCGGGTTGCCGGCCACGTCCTTGTCCGGGAACAGCGCCGCAATAGCGGCGCGGCCGCGCAGGTAGCTGCCTTGGCGCACGCTGCCGTCGGTGTTGTACTCGCGCCCTGCGGCCTTGAGTTCGGCAAAGTACAGGTCGCGGGCAAACACGCGTTGCTGCTCGGCGGGCAGCGCCGCGTAGTAGGCGCGTGCCTGCTCGGTATCGCCGACAAAACCGAAGCGCTCGGCGAGCCAGGTGACCAGCTCGTTTTCGTACGTCTTGGCGACCTTATTGCCTTGAATCGACTCGCCAGGCTGCGCCAGGTTGGCGGGGTTCAGGTACGCCTCGACGAAGCGCAGGTAATCCGGCCCATGGGGACCGACGCCCGCCTGCATGACGATGCT
The DNA here is from genome assembly GCF_963970975.1 of Pseudomonas sp. RA_15y_Pfl1_P11. Classification (NCBI taxonomy): domain Bacteria; kingdom Pseudomonadati; phylum Pseudomonadota; class Gammaproteobacteria; order Pseudomonadales; family Pseudomonadaceae; genus Pseudomonas; species Pseudomonas sp. RA_15y_Pfl1_P11. Next base: position 53,653 of record NZ_CAXAOY010000010.1, on the reverse strand, counting down.
CGCCCCAGGACGGTTGTCCCCGGCCAACAGGGGCCCGAGGCTGGTCACGCTGGACTCGCCCAACGCCCCGAAACCGGTCAGGAGGATATTGCGCCCCGCCGACAGTTCCAGCAGGCCGGGCCCGGCGACCTGGAAGTTGCTGTACAGAATGTCGCGGCCGGCGGACACCACGGAGATGTCGTTGAGGTTGTTGTGAAGGATCAGGTTGTCCTGGGTGCGTATGTCCACAACAGCAGTCGACTCCTGACCGAAGCGGCGACCGCTGCTGACGATATCGCGTCCAGCCATCATCCAGACCGGTCCATTGCCCTCATACCAGGTCTGGCCTTCATGCAAGCTGCCCGCCGCTGCACTGAAGGCAATCACGCGGCCACTGCTGACGCCGACCAGATCCCCGTCTATCGCGTAAAAACGTGCGGGTTCAGCACTGCCACCGGGAGACAGCGTGGCCGTCCCCGGCCCGTACACAAACAACGGCTGGCTGCCCGAGTTACCGTTAACCGACAGGTTGCTGGCCTTCACCGTGTTACCGATGCGACCCTGATACGCCGGATGCCAAGGCGTTGCCAGAGTACTTTGCGCCGTCCCGGATTGGCTGACGGTCATGCCGCCGGCGTAGATCGAATCCTGGGCCAGGAACTGCAACTGGCCGTTTTCGCCGGGCGCCAACAGCAGTGGGTAACTGTAGTTGTCGTCGCCATTCACCTGCGTCTGCGCCGCTTTACCGTAATACAGACTGCCGCCGGCTGCCGTAGCCCTGACGATCGATGGATAGACCACCGCCAAATCGGCCGTCGCGTCGGATCGGCTGAAGGGCGTGAGGTTGCCGCCCAGGGAAAACAGGTCGATCGACGTACCCTTGGTCCACAGTGTGAACCAACTGGTACCGGTGCCCTGTTCAGCCCCTTGAGCGAAGGGGGACAGGTGGGAGAGTACGACTCGCCCCGGGTCTTCGACGTTCTGCACCACCAGGTCACCCAGGGTTTGCAGATTGAACGTAGCATCGCCCGGCACCAGGGTCATTCCGCCGCGAGCCGCCCCACGGGTCGCGACCAGTGGGTCGTAGGCACGGGTTTCGCCGGGGCTCTGGAAGTTGGCGCTACTGCCATACATCACGTCGACACTGCCCACGGTAGCACTGCGTAATTGCACGTCACCTCGCAGGTTGACCAGTACACCATCACGATGGTCAGCGGTGTCGGCAACGCTGGCCGGGTTCAGTGCCCCACCGATGCGCACGCGCAGGTCGCCGCCACCGGTCAGTTGCAGGCTGCCATCGCTGACGACCCGGCCCGTGCTGCCCACAGCCAGCACCAAGCCCTGGCTATGCGGGTTAGCCTCGACATGACTGGTGCTGTAGCCCAGTGTGTTCAACACGCCGGCATCACCGCTGACGTTGACATCCACGTTCCCGCCGCCAAGGGCACCGAAGCCGGTAAAGCCGAGCATCTTGTCCGCCGCCGTCGTTGCGGTGTAGCTGCCGAAATTGATCCACCAGGCCGTCGGCTGAGCTTGCCCGCCCGTCGCCACATCGCTACTGCCCTGGCGCCATAACCAATTGCCGACGGCAGCGGAGTCCACCCCGGCATCCTTGGGGTTGGGGCGCGTGGGGCTCAACGCGGTGAGGCTGGTGATATGACCGGTCAGGTCCCCTCCGACATTCAGCGTCAGGTTGCCCCCTGCCTCCGGGTACCAGGCCCGATACCGGCTGGTCGGCGAGCCATTGACGAACTGTTCAAAGAAGCTGCCGGGGTCGCTCAGCACCGTTTTACTGGACGGGTCAGCGCCTGTCGGCGTCGCCTTGGGCAGGTTGTAAGGGTCGCCGGCAAAGGTGCCGGTCGACGAGGTGCCGGCCGTGTAGACGCCGTACAACGAATCCATGCTCAGGCTGCCCGCACTCAACAATTCCAGGTCGCCGGTGCCAGTGCGGATGACGCTGAATCGCGTGCTGGAAGGGGTGGCGGCGTATTCCTTGTCCGCCTTCAACAGGCAGAACTCAGGCGCACTGCCACACACCTCAGCCACAGTCGGGTATTCAATGCTCTGGAAAAACGCATCGGTCATCTCGGTATTGACGACCACAGTGATGCCTTGACTTGCCAACTGATCAACAGCGTACTGGGTGAATACATAGGTGACCTTGGGCTTACAGTACTCCGACGATGCGGCACAGAAGTCCTCGATTGAACCCAGCCCGAAGCCATCGAGTACCGCCTGATCAATCGGTTCGCCCTCCTTGACGACCACACCGGCAAAGCCCATATCAATGACTGCCTGGGCGGTCCAGGTTTGCACGCCTTTTGCCGGAATTTCCTTGGCAAACATGCCGTAGTGGTTATCCGCCAAGTGGATGTCACCACTGCGCGGGTGGGCTTGCACGATACGGCTGTCAGCCGCCTCGGTGTCGGCGCCCGCCACCAGGCGCAACGACCACGATTGAGTGCCTTCGGCCAGCATCGGCGAGATCGCCCACACCTGGCCGGCGTCGCCGGAAACCCCGACGCGCAGTTGCACCGACGTCGCCCCGTTGGGCAGTTTCACATCGGTGCCTGCGGGGATCAGTCCGCCCTTCGGCAAGGCTTTGGTGCCGCTGAGCAAGACGATGTTATTGCTCAGCGTTGCGCCGTGCACGGTGGGCAGCGGCACGCCTTTGGGCCAGATCATGGCTTGCAGGCGCGTGCCCTCCGTCAACAACGTGCCGGCCCCCAGTTGTGTGCCCGCCACCAGGGTTTGCGCCTGGCTGAGCAAGGTGCCGGCGGCAAACAGCAGGTTACCGCCGGCATCGCGCACATCCGCCGTCAACACGCTGCCGGCGGGCAGCACCAGGTCCTGGTCCAAGGTCGCGGCCACCGGCAAGCGCGTGTCGGCAGCCACCGTCAAGCCTTTGATCGGCAAGTCGTAGTTAAGCGTGGCGCCCGCCGGGAAGGCAGTGCCGTCGGCCAAGGTCACGCCATTGCCCGGCACCACGATAGTCCCACCACTGAAATCGACACCCGGCAACAGCACCCAGCCTTTGTCATCCTCGGACACTGGCGGCTTGGCGAAACCGTCGTTGATGCTGCCGTAGATATTCAGGTCGCCGCCGGCACGCAGGGTCAGGCTGCCGGACTCGCCGCTGCCATACACCGCGTTGTTCTTCTGGCTGTTGGGGTTGAGGCTGGCATAGCGGTAGCCGGACAGGTCCAGATCGCCTTGCACCACCAGGTCGCCGTCCGGGGTGTTGCTGACGATTTCCACGCCTGGGCGCAGGTGGAAGGCATCGGCATACGTGGCGTTGTTCAACCCGGCGAGTTTGTTTTGCAACAGATCGTTATTGAGCAGCGCGGCATTGATAAAAGCCTCGCTCAAGGCGTGCTTGCCATCCAGGTAGCCCTGGGTGATCTCCTGATACGGTCTGCCGCTGGCGGTCGGGTCGGTTTTCTCCGGGGCATCGTCGTAGGTGGCCATGCCGTTGAGGGTAATCGAGCGCGCGCCCTGGATAGTCAGGCGCCCGCTGGCATCGATATTGATGTCATTGCTGCTGCCGTCCGGGTTGAACAACCGTGGCGCGTTCAGCTCCAGGGTGCCGCGATTGCGCCCATCGTTGCCGGCCGTGCCGTCGGTGCCGTGGCGCAGGTCGATGCGCACGCCATCGGCCAGGGTCAGTTGGCCGGTGCCGGAACCCAATACCACCATGGCGCGGTTCGGCGCGTCGATGATCTTGCCGTAACTGTCCACGCGCAGCTTGCTGCCATGGGCGTCGAGCACTGCCGTGCTGTCCAGGGTCAGGCCATTTTTGCCGGCCAGGTTGATGCTGCCGACCCGCTCACCGCTGGCGTCCACCAGGCCATTGACGCGCAGGCTGCCATTGTCCACCGACACGCTGATGGTGCCGGCCTTGAGCCCGTTGCCGATGGTCAGGTCACCCTGCTTGAGCTGGAAGCTGCGCGCGCCGAACACTTCGCCCTGGTTGAGGCGCTGGTTGAGGTCGGCGAACTGTTGGTCGAGGGCGCCGCTGCTGCCCAGGCGTTGCGCCTGGATTTCCACGGTGCCGGCCTGGTACGGCATTGAAGTGCCGCCGGCCAGGTAGCGGCCGCTGCTGCTGCCGAGGATTTTGCCTTGCAGGTCGACGATGCCCCCGGCCGCGTCTGTTGCCACGGCGCGCAGTTTGCCGGCCTGGTTGTTCTTCGCGGACAGGTCGATGGTCGAACCCGCCGCCTGCAGGATATTGCCGCTGCGGCTGTCCAACAGCACATCGCCGCCCCAACCGTATTGGGTCACGTCGTTGAAGGGAATGGCGCGACCGGCCACGTCGATCAACGCGTCATCGGTCAACACCACATCACCACGGGCGCTGAGGCTGACTTTGCCGCTGGGCAACACCACCGCACTGGCCAGCCGAATGCTGTCGCCCTGCAGGGACAGTTCGGCACCCTGGCCGCTGGCCGTGCCACGCGGGCCGGCGGACGCGCCGATGTCGATCGCACCGCCCGCCTTGATCACGTTCACCGAGCCGGCTTCACCGGTCATCAGTGGCGTGCGGATAGTCAGGTTGCCGCCGCTGTACTGAAAGCCGCTGATCGGGTCATAGGCGCCCTGGCTCTGGTACACCGACAGGCTGCCCTTATGGTTGGCCGTGATGCGCTCGCTGGCGTTCAGACTGACGTTGGCAAAGCCCAGCGCCAGGCGGTCGAAGCTTTTCACGTTGCTCGGCTGGCCAAAGGCGCCATAACCGAACTCGATCCGCTCGGCGTTGACCTCCAGGCGCCCGCTGCCGGTGCCCGCTCCCCCCGCCACCACCGCGCCCGGCGCCGTGATCGCGCCCAGCCAGATCAGGTTGGCGGTGTGGATCGTCGCCACGTCGTTGGCGCCACCGGCGCCGTACAGGGCCGGGGTGGACAGCATCAGGTTGCTCAGCAGCGATTTGCCGGTGAGCGGGTCATAGGTGTCAAGTACCGCATTGCCGTAGAAATTGAACCCGTCGCGGGCCGAGAGCTGCAGGGTTTCCAAGGCCGGTGCGCCGAACTGCGTATCGCCGCGCAGCAATTGATCAAGCAGCGCCTGGCTGAGCGTCAGCCCAGCCGGCAAGCGATTGGCCGCCGCCGCTGCGGCCAGGGCGTCCGCGCTGCCCAGGTTGATGGTGTTCACGCCCAGGTTCAAATGACGGGTGCCGTAACGCACCTGGTCGCCGAGCTGAAAGGTGCTGTCGGTCAGGGCCACGATGCTACCGTTGGAGTACAGCCCGGTCTGGCCACTGCACACACCACTGCTGCAGGCACCGATGTTGATGCCCTGGCTGATCACGCTGCCCACCTTGGGCGCACTGATCACATTGAGCAGGCCATTGGACACCGCCAGCATGTTGGCCACCTGGTAGATATAGCCGTCGCGGGCATCGTAGCTGGCATTACCGCGCCCCAGGGTATTGATGGAAGCACCCTGCTCCACGACGATCGAGCCGGTGTCACTCACCAGGAACACTTCCGGTGCAGCCAGGGTTGCGCCATTGCGCAAGATCACGTTGCTATTGGCGCGATTGACCCCGCCCGCCAGGGAAATGAAGTTCCCGGACTGGCCGTACGCCACAGCCGTCATCCCACCCACCATCAGCCGCGAAGCACCCAACGCATTCAGGCTATCGGCGTTAAAGGTGATGCCAGCGAACCCGGCGGTTGCTGCCTGCCCGGCGCCGACCACTTCGATCCCTTGCATACTCCGGTCGATCACGGCCACCGTGCCGCCATACCCTCCCGATGCGGCGCCAAAGCGCCCAATACCTTGGAACGAGAAGGCCTCGGCGCCGCCTCCCGGACGCAGGGCCAGCTTCAAGGTTTTCGCGTCGGCCTCCAGCATCGGCCGTGGCACACCCAACCTCGCCGCATCGACCCTGGCGAACTGGGCGTAACTGGTTTCGTTGTATTGGGAGTAGCGCCGCAAGGTGTCGGCCGAGGTCAGGATCAATTGGCTGGCTACGCTGTTGCTGATCCCGGTATGGGCGATCGACAGCTGCCCGGCAGTGGCCCACGAGCCGTTGCGCATCAAGGTGGTTGCGGTGCCGCTGCCCAATCCGGCCAGGCCATTGATCTCGACGCGGAACGCGCCTGGCATCAACGCGTAGGTCGACGGCATCAGCGTGTAGGTACCCGCCGGCAACCCCGGCACACCGGCGCCGATGGTGACTTGCTGGCCGACCAACGGCGTTACGGCCCCGCCCTCTGCTGCGACCGGCGCGGCGCCCGGCTGTATCCCCGGCACAATGGCATAGATCGGGTTGGTGGACAGTCCCGGCAGCACGAACCCGCCAGTGGCGCCAAATTGCACCAACGGGCTGTAGCGCGCATCCGTGGAACCACCGCGCCCGGACACAAAGCCGGCACCCAACAAATCGCCTCCGCCGGACAAGTCCAGGGTGGCGTCCGGCAACACGCTGATCGACTTGCCCCCCAGAATGACCCCGACACTCAGGTCAGTTTCACGTGGGGCCACACCTCCCTGACCGATAAATTTCACAGTCTTGCCGTTGTACTTATAGACCTGGCCGTCCAGCGTTCCGCCATAGGGCAGCACCAGGCCCTTGCCACTCACCGAGGTCAGGCTGCCAGGCAGCAGTTGCACCACGCTGCTGCCCATGCTGCCGATATCGATCAACCCCAGGGGTGCGCGCACCACGCCACCCTGGCGCACCGTCGCCGCGCCCAGTTGCAGCCGGCCAAACGCCGAATACGGGACAGGCGCATCGGCGTTGCCCACGCGGCCGATGGTCAGCGTACGCAACGGATCGAAATCCAGGTCAAGGGAAGTGGTGGTCGACTGCCCACGGTAACCGGCGATGACGCGAGCACTGACTTCAGTGGCCGGGTACAGCTGCGCGGCGCGCAAGGTCATATCGCCCTGGGTCAGCAACTGCGTGCTGACACCGGTAATGATGTCGTTCTCGGCCGCACCGGCGAGAAAACGCAGGTCGCCCTGGCTGGTCAGGTTGACCTGATCGAACCCGCGACGCTCAAGGCTGGCCTGGCTGTTGTCCGCCCTGAACAGGTGGCTACGGTTACCAAAGATGACATTGCCGCGTACCTCAATCAGGCTGCCGGATGCATTGAATTGTGCCTCGGTGGCCCGCTGGGACGGGGCCGGCAGCACCGGTATCGGTCGCACATACAAATCCTTGCCCGTCTCTTCAGGCGCGAGAAAACCCGCCAACAGCAGGTGCGGCGCCGCAAGGTTGATGCGCGAGTTGCCCGCTGCGTTATCGCTGAGGCCGTAGCCACGGCTGTACAGGCGCAGGCTCTGGCCCATGTTCAAGGTTACGTCGCCATCAAAGCTCAACAGGCCGTTGCTCAACAGCGCCAGGTTATCGAAACCGCCCGCACTGACTTGGTCAACGCCCAACCGAGCATGCCCGTACTCCAGGCTGGCGGCAGCGTCTTCAGCAGTGCCGGCCAGCGTCGTCGGCTGACTTGTCTGCCCCAGCACCAGTTCACGTACTTTGAGGACGCGGTCGGTGACGGACGCTTTCTGGTAATACGGGGTGTCCAACGCCAGGTTGAGACTGCCGCCTGCCGCACCGGCACCACCGGCCCTGGCGACAAAACTACCGTCCAGGTACAGGCCATTATTCGACGCCAGCGTAATACTGCCGCCATTGCTGGCCGCTTGCACGGCGCCCTGCCCCGGCACGTTTATGAGGGCTTGGGTGCCGGAGGCCTCCAGGCGCGCGCCGTTACGCACCACCACGAACAAGTCACTGGCCTTGGCCAGGCCAGTGTTCAAGTCGAAGGTGCCGCCAATATTGATGCTGCCGCCGTCACGCACCAAGCCATAGGTGCGCCCACGGTAGTCCACCGCCGTCGCCGCGCGTGCCGCGACGTCGATCACCGCCTGCTCGCCAACCCAGATTGAGCGGCCATGGCCGATGGCGTTCACCGCTTCCGAGGCACCCGTCGTCAAGCCGCCCAGGCCCACACTGCCGCCCCAGGCATTGAGCGTGCCGTCCATCGTCAATTGCCCGACGCTGCGCAGGTTGATCGCTTGGCCGGGATCCACGTTGATCACTGCGCCCTGACCCACGGTGAGCGCCGTGGTCGCCAGTTGCGCGGCGGTGGCATTGACATGGCCGGCGGTAAGGCTCAAGCCCGCGCCCCGGCGTTGGGTCAGCACGCCTTTGGCAGCGTCTTCCTGATACAACGGCGGCGTCCAGCGCTCCAGTACGCTGGCAGGATCGCTACCGGTGGGCGTACCCGAGGCTTGGGCACCTAACCGGTAAACCGGCAGGCTGACGTCCACCTGAGTACCGTCCGTGACGATCAGCCCTTCATTGCCGGTGATGTCGTAGGCCGAGAAGCCCTTTTTGAAGAAATCACCCGCCAGTTTCAGGGTGTCGCTGCCAAGCGCATTGGCACTTTCACCGATCTGCACCTTATGCGCCTGCAACGCCAGGGTGCCGCCGCCGTTGACGCCATAGCCGCGAATATCACCCTCCAGGGCCAGGGCACCGAGCGCGCCCAGGGTTACGTTCCCGCCCTTGCCGCCAGTGAGCTTGCCATCCACGCCAAGGGTGGCCCCGGAAGACGTATCCACGACACTGCCGGCGGCCAGGTTCACGTTGCTGGAACTGCGCACCGACACCTTGCCACCGTTCACGTACGCCACACCCGCGCTGGCGGTCGGGTCCAGCGCCAGGTTGTTCCAGCGGCCGCTGGTGTCCAGCTTGACGCCGGCGACGACGTTCACACTCGAACCACCGGCCAGGATCGTATCCGCCACCTCACCGGCCTTGAGCCGATCGACCTGGCTGAGAATGTTGCCGGCGTTGATACTGCCGCCGTGGGCCGTGAGGTTGGCATTAATCTGCACACCCGACCCGAACACGGTGATATCGCCACCGTCCGCCACACTGAGCGCGCCATTGACGGTCACCTGTTGCTTGGCAGCGACCTTGACCGCGCCCAACTGGTAGCCATTGAGCTGATCGCTGTCTAGCAGGATCTTGCCCTGGCGATCAAGCGGCAGCACGCTGCCGAGGTCCAGGCCGTCGGCGATTGCCTGGGTGTTGCTGTCGATCAGCACTTGGTCGGAGGTACCACTGAGGGCATAACGCAGCGTGCCGGTGGTTTTGTTGTAGATCGGAATGTATTGGCCAATGATCAGTTGCGCACGCTGGGCCCTGGCTTTCTGGGATTGCTGGTAACCGTCGAGGTTGATGTTCGGTGCCTGGGTCTGGCGATCCCCCTGGAACACGTCACTGATCACCTGGCCTTCCAGCACTGCGCTGGCGGTGCCGATGACCAGCTTGCCGGCATCGCGGCCCACGGTGTAACCGGCTTCGTAGCGACGCTGGGGAGCGATCAGCGGGTTGTAGTAATACTCGGTCTGGCCCCAGCGCGCGCTGTTGTCTTCATAGCCCTTGTAGAACCCGGAATAGAGAATGTCCCCCGGCGCTTTCGACAATTCATACAAGCGGCCATTCGGGCCCTTGAGCCAGGTCTGCTGAATGTAACCGGCCTGCACATCCACGGTACCGCCCGACAGGTTGATCTGCGCGCCCTGTTGGGTCACCACCTCCTTGCCGGTAAAGGTCACAGTGCCGCCTTGGGCCATCCACTCGCCCACCGAGTGGCCCTGGGTGCCCAGGTAGCCGCCTACTTCCAGCAAGCCGCCGGCGGTGTACCAACGGTCGGTGGCGTAGCCGTTGGTGCCGGCCGGTACAAACACCAACTCGCGCAGGTCGACCCACACGTCATTGTTGATCAGTTGCCCGCCGTCGCGGTTGACCGGCGCATCGCGCTGCTCGTTGCCCTGTACGTTGATCTTGATGTTGTTGGCTTCCATCGCCACCTTGACGCCGATGGCACCCGACACATCGATCATCGCGCCATCGCGCACCAGGCTGCGCTGCCCGGCGCTGACCGCGACCTGGCCGCCGGTGGCCAACGTGATCGAGCCCTTTTGGAAGTCCACAGTGCCGCCGCTGACAATCTCGATACGCGACTGGTCGGTGCGGTCAACCACCGCACTGAGGTTGTTGAACTGCCCGGTGATCAGGTTGGCGGGCGTACCGTCGAGCTTGATCAGGCCATTGTCTTTCTGGCTGTTGAGGGCCGTGCTGCCACTGGCGTCGAGCAGGATCGCGGTGGTGCTGCCCTCACCCAGGGTCACGCTGCCGGTGGTGTCGCTGGCGGCGTTGAGCAGGTGAATCGTGCCGCGCGTGTCCACTGAGGTGCTGGCCAGGGCCACGCCATTTTGCTGCACCTGGTGGCCGGTCAGGGTGATGTCGCCAGTGGAGGCCATGATCAGGCCGCTGTTGGTGACTTTGCCAGAGGTGCTGCCAGCCTTGAGGCTGGTCGCCACTTCATTGCCACGGGTGGTGGAACGGTCGTTGCCCGCCGTGCCGACGCCTTTGCGAATGTAAAAGCTGTCGCCAGCCGCCAGGGTGGTCTGGCCCTTGGCAGTGATGATGGTCCCGGCGTTTTCCACCTCGCTGCCCAGCAACAAGGCATAGCCGCCTGAGTCCGTGGAGGTCGCGGCAGTGTGCGTCTGGATCAGCGCGCCGCGCTGTACTTCCACCTTGCCCGCCGCATCGGTGAACGTGGGTTGGGTGCCATTGGTGTCGACATACAGGCCGCGCTGGGTGAACTGGTCATCCGTGATGGTCGCGGCGGCCGCCACCAGGTTACGCACATTGACCTGGCTGGTGCCGCTGAAGACCACACCGTTACGGTTCATGATCATCACGGTGCCGGCGCCGTTGATCTGGCCCTGAATTTCGCTGGGGCGCGCATTGGGGTCATTGACGCGGTTGAGCACGGCCCAGTTGGACTGCTGCTGAAAATCGACAGTGGTATTGCGCCCGACGTTGAAGGTTTCCCAGTTGAGGATCGCCTTGTCAGCGGTCTGCTCGATGGTCACCGTGGTCTTGCCGCCGGATTGGCTCTGGGTGGGCCCCTTGGCGTTGGTCCAGCCCTGGGTCAGGCTGTTATCGACCTGCAGGCCGCCCTTGCCCAAGCCATCGAGGATATTCGAGACCTGGCCGAACGCCGCCTGGCGCCCCGCCGCTTGCGCCGCCTGCTGGGCCGCAATCGCCGCGACACTGGTGTTCAATGTGCTGATGGAACGCGCCAACTGCTGCTTGACCTGCGCCTGCTGGTTTAGCGAAGGAATCCCCGGGACTTGGCCGGCACCGGTGCGCGCTGCCGTGCTTGCCTGAGACGCGCCCTTGTCGGCAAACCAGCCGGAACTGAACGCCGTGGCCGCCTGGGCATTACCGGCCACCATCAACAAGGCAATGGCCTGGGCCAAAGGCTTGAGGCGCAGGACTGTCACGGGGGCTTTGAGGTTAACCGGTGATTTGCAGCGAACCATCTGGAATCTTCCTTCTTTGTTATCGCACTGGGGCCAAGACAGGCTCACGTATGAGGGTTAGGCGGTTGGCGAGGCGCGGGACTGAACTTCTGTCATGGAAAGTTCACGCAGGGCTGTTAACGAAAAAAAATCAGCAACGGCACAGGCCGTTGCTGATCGGTGTTGCGGGTCGTTGAAGCGTGGGTTACAGCGGACGACCGATGGCGTTGCAGACGCTGGTGTTGCCGATGCCTTGAGCGTTGGAAGCGGTGGCGAAGGTGTCACGCACGGCTTTTTTCCAGTTGGCTGGCAGCGGTACGAAGCGGTTGTTGCTGATCGCGGTGTCGTTGTTACCGAAAGCACCGTAGTGACGGGCGAAGAAGCCGCGCACTTGGGTGGTCTGGGTGGCGTCGGCGTAGCACTGGCTGAAGATCAGGTTAGTGAAGCCCAGGATCGGGTAGCCGCTGGATGGGTAAGCGAAGGTGGCTGGGCCGCTTGCAGTGGCAGCAAACACCGGCACCCAGTTGTCCGGGTTGGTAGCGTCGATGAACGAGCCATCCGCGCGGGCTTCGGTTGGCGCTGGAATCAGGCCAATCGCAGTCGACACGTTGGCAGGCGCAGGGGAAACACCGCCAACCTTGGCCACTTTGGTAGCGTCATCCAGACCGGCCAGGGTGGTCGCCGCGTAATCCGGGCTCATGTAGGTGATACGGCCTTCTACGGCGTTCAGTGCATCCATCACGCCCTGGCTGCCAGTGGCGGCCACAGCCGTCGATGGCAGACCACCGCCGTAGCTGGAGGAGAAAGTGGTAGTCACTGCGAAAGGCAAGGCTTCGGTGCATTTGGCATTCAGGAAGCGCGTGAACAGCTCAGTGGTGCCGCTGGACTCGCTGCGATACACCAGGGCAATCGGGCCAGTGCGGCCAGAGTTGGTGATCTCGTTCCAGGTGGTCAAACGACCGGAGAACACGCCACACAGTTGGTTAACGCTCAGGTTGACGGCGTTGGTGCCGGCCTTGTTGAACGGAATGGCAACCGAAGTGGCCACCGAAGGCACCTGGATCAGCTTGCCCCAGGTAGGTTGCTTGGTGGAAGCATAGGTCGACAGTTCAGTCGCGCTCAGCTTCGAATCGCTACCCGCCCAGTGCACGTTCTTGTTAGTCACGCCAGCCACGAACTTGGTGTAGTCATTGTTCAGGAAAGCCGACTTGCCGTTGCCGCTGCCCACGCCGATGTACGGAGCGAAGCCAGTGGTGAGTACGCCAGCGGTTTGATACAGCGGCTGTGGCAGAGTCGCGCCGCCGCCGTTGATGTCAGCGAATGCAGCCTGTGCAGAGCACAGTGCAGCGAGGGTCATGGATACCGCGAGAACGTTGCGCTTAAACATGAAGAAGCTCCTTTCGTCGTGTTTGTACGTTGGGTAGATGGCTCTTGCATGACGCCATGGCTTCGGTCCCAAGCCATGTTGCGGGGGTGGCCAGGGGTGAAAACCATGGAGAGAAAGTCGCAGTTTCCGATGACGGTTATGGGAAAAAACCTCGGGAGGAACGCCTTGATTTTAAAAAGATTCTCGGGTGTTTTGGTCATGGTTTTGAGCGGTTTCGGGGTAGGTGACAGCGAGGTTTCAGTACGGGGTTGCTGGAGGCGGTGTGGCGTGTGTCGAGGGGGGGTGGGATGTGACGGAATGAGGAACCCGAGGTTGGGCGTGGCGGCCAGGATGTCGGCAAACCAACTGAATGGGTGCAGTTCATTTGCTTCGGGTTTCGTCAGTCAGGTGACCAGCTGGTTGATCTCGATGATCGGCAACAGGACCGCCATGACGATCACCAGCACCACGGCGCCCATCACCACGATCATCAGCGGTTCCAGCAACGCGGTCATGCCCATGGCGCGGCGCTCGATATCCCGCGACAGGGTCTGCGCCGCGCGCTCGAGCATCGGCGGCAGCGAGCCGGTTTTTTCGCCGCTGGCGATCAGGTGGATCAGCACCGGCGGGAACACCTTTTCCACCGCCAGCGCCGGGGCCAAGTTGACGCCTTCGCGCACTTTGGCGGTGGCGTCGTTGACGCACTGGCTCAGGCGGTCATTGGACAGGGTCTGCCGCGCCGCCTCCAAGGCCCGTAGCAACGGCACGCCGGCACCGCCGAGAATCGCCAGGGTCGAGGCAAACCGCGCGGTGTTCAGGCCCAGCACAAAACGCCCGATCAGCGGCAGGCGCAAGACGCGGCTATGCCAATTCAAACGCGCCACCGGGTTGCGTAAATACAGGCGCCAACTCCAAAAACCGCCGACGATCCCGGCGAAACACAGCCAACCCCAGGCACGGATAAAGTCACTGGCGTTGAGCATCGCCAGGGTCAGCCCCGGCAAGTCCTGGCGCGCCTGGGAAAACGCACTGACCACCTGCGGCACCACGTAGCTCAGCAAAAAAATCACGATGCCTATGGACACCAACCCCACCACGCCAGGGTAGATGAACGCAGTGAGGATCTTGCCGCGCAGGTTGTTGCGCTCCTCGATGTAGTCGGCGAGGCGCTCCATCACCTGGGCCAGGTCGCCGGACTCCTCCCCCGCCGCGATCAACGCGCGGTAGATCGACGGAAAATCCCGTGGCCGCGCCGCCAACGCCTCCGCCAGGCGCATGCCGCCACGCACATCGGCGCGCACACCGGCGAGGGTCTGGGCGATGTGTTTTTTCTCGGCCTGCTCCACCGTGGCGCTCAACGCCGCCTCCAACGGCAGACTGGCGCCCAGCAGGCTCGCCAGTTGCCGCGTGGCCCAGGCCAAATCATTGTCTGAGAGTTTGGCAGTGAACAGGCTGCTGCCCGCCGCTGCTGGTTGACCGCCTTCGATCTGCACCCGCAACGCGGTCAAACCGCGGCCTCGCAAATTGGCAAAGGCCGCGCTCTGGCTGTCGGCCTCCACATGCCCGGCCTCGACTTTGCCGCTGGCATCGGCAGCTTCGTAGCGATAGCGATTCATCAGGCGTCCCGTGTCACGCGCAGGATTTCTTCGGGCGCGGTGGCGCCGCTGCGCACCCAACGTTCGCCGTCTTCACGCATGCTGAACATCCCGGCACGGCGCGCAGCCAGGCGCAGGTCCTGTTCGTTGGCGCCCTGGTGGATCAGGCTGCGTACATCGTCATCGACGCAAAACAATTCATGGATACCGGTACGGCCGCTGTAGCCGATCTGGTTGCACTGTGCGCAGCCCACCGGACGCCACGTGCCGGGCGCAGCCGGGTCTTCCTGCTTGCAATGCGGGCACAGACGGCGCACCAGTCGCTGGGCCAAAACGCCCAACAAGGACGACGCCAACAAGAACGGCTCCACGCCCATGTCGATTAAGCGATTGACCGCCGACACCGCGTCGTTGGTGTGCAAGGTGGCGAGCACCAAGTGGCCGGTAAGCGAAGCCTGCACGGCGATTTGTGCGGTTTCCAAGTCACGGATTTCGCCGATCATGATGATGTCCGGGTCCTGACGCAGAATCGCGCGCAAGGCCAGGCCAAAGGTCATGTCGATCTTGGCGTTAACCTGGATCTGGCTGATGCCCGGCAAGTCATATTCCACCGGATCCTCCACGGTCAGGATATTGCTGGTGCTCGCATCCAGCCGCGCCAGCGCAGCGTACAGGCTGGTGGTCTTGCCACTGCCGGTAGGCCCGGTGACCAGCACGATGCCGTGGGGCTGACGGATCAATGTGTCCAGGCGGGCGAGCAATTGTGGCTCCATGCCCAGGGTTTCCAACTGCAAACGCCCGGCCTGTTTGTCCAACAGCCGCATCACCACCCGCTCGCCATGGCCGGTGGGCACCGTCGACACCCGAATATCAATCGGCCGCCCCGCCACACGCAGCGCGATGCGGCCATCCTGGGGCAGGCGTTTCTCGGCGATATCGAGCTGAGCCATGATCTTGATCCGCGACACCAGCGCGCCATGCAACGCCTTGCGAGGCGACACCACATCACGCAGGGTGCCGTCGACGCGGTAGCGCACCACGGAATGGGTCTCGTAAGGTTCGATATGAATATCACTGGCCTCGTCGCGCGCGGCCTGGGTGAGCAAGGCGTTGATCATGCGAATCACAGGCGCGCCGTCCTGTGTGTCGAGCAGGTCGGTGATTTCGGGCATGTCTTGCATCAGGCGGTCGAGGTCGACCTCGTTTTCGGCGGCACCCACCACGGCGGCGGCGCTGCCGGTGTCGGCGTAGGCACTGGTGAGCAGGCCGTCGAGTTCGTCGTCGCGCACCTGTTCGAGGTGGGCCTGGCCGAACTGGCGGTGGACTTCGCTGATGGACCAGCCGGGGGTTGAGGGGCACACCGTCAGTAGCATGCCTTGCTCGCCGGGGCGCAGGAGAATGCGCTGGGATTTGGCCCAGGCGTAAGGGAGCAGGCTCATTGGGGTAGCCCCTTTTTTGCGTGTACATATCCATTATTTGGGTAACGGCTGATTAGGGTTCCGCCCTTACGGTGGCTCACTTTGGAAAAGCCCCAAAGTAAGCAAAGAGCTCTTGCCCCAACACTCGGCACCTCGCCTAGGCTCGGTGTGCCCGTAATCCGGCCAGCGTGTTTGATGGGGCGCCTAAGATCAAAATCAAGAGCAAAAGCGAAAGCACAGCGGCCTGACAGCCAGCTTGATTGGTGGAGATCAAAAGCATTTTTTTGTGCACCGCAAATTGCTTTTCTGTGGGAGCTGGCTTGTCGGATCGCCGCACCGCTGCGATGCGGACGCCTAGGTGAATCAGGCATATCCAGTTGATGCCATCGCAGCGGTGCGGCGATCCGACAAGCCAGCTCCCACAGTGGACCGAGATCGGCCTCCAAGAACCGGTCGGCTCTAAGGCCGCCGCGCTTTGCTTTTGATCTTAGGCGCCCCGTAAAACCACGCTGGCCGAACGCAGGCTTTGGAGCGTGGGTAACCCGGCAGGACGCCGGGTTAGCCGCGCTGGGCCAAGGATGGCCCATCGCGGCGGCCCACGCTCCAAAGCCGGAGTGAGGGCATGCCGAGCCTAGGCGAGGCACCGAGTGGTGGGGCGAAGACCTTTTGGTTACTTTTGGGGCGTTTGCCAAAAGTGACCCGCTGTAAGAGCGGAACCCTAAGCGGCCGTGACCGCAGCAACGGATATGTACACTCACTTAGGCACCGCCCTGATCACCGCCCTAGGCCCCTGCTGCTGCACCCCAGGAATCGCCTTCTCCACCGAAGGCAACTGCGGCGCCTGCACATCCGGCATCGCCCAACTACGCTCCGGCTGTAACCCCCCCTGCGCCCGGCGCATAAACTCATACCGGTTCAACGTAATACTGCGCCCCGCCCCACTGTCCCGAATAATGTAAGGTCGTAAAAACACCATCAGGTTGGTCTTGTTCACACTGCGTTTCTCATTGCGAAACAACGCCCCCAACCCCGGAATATCCGACAACCACGGCACCGCATCATTACTCTGGCTATACCCATCCTGCAGCAACCCACCGAGCACCATGATCTGCCCGTCATCCAACAAAATACTGGTATCGATCGCGCGTTTATTGGTCACCGTCCCCGCCGTCACGGAAGCCCGCTCATCCACGGTGCTGACTTCCTGGTAAATGTCCAGCTTCACCGTGCCGCCCTCGGAAATCTGCGGCCGTACATTCAACTTGAGCCCCACCTCTTCACGCTGCACGGTCTGGAACGGGTTGTTGCTGGTGCCCCCGCCCCCGGTCACATAACTGCCGGTGACAAACGGAATCGTCTGCCCCACAAAAATGCTCGCCGCCTCGTTGTCCAGGGTCAGCAGGTTCGGCGTGGACAGCACGTTGGTGCCGCCCTTGCTCTTCAATGCACGGGCCAACACCTTGAGGTCGAGCACCTTGCCAATGCCGGGAATATCCACGGAGCCGTTGACCAACCCCACGTTCAGCCCCTTGGGCAATACGTCGATGCTGGTCTTGCTGGTAGGCGTACTGTTCACACCACTGCCGCCCAGGTTGACCCCGCCAAACCCACCCTTGCCACCGAGGTTCCCGGCCTGCCACTGCACGCCAAACTCAGTCGCATCGTCTTCGCCGACTTCCACGATCAGGCTTTCGATCACCACCTGGGCGCGGCGCTGGTCGAGCATGTCGATCACTTCGCGCAGGTTGCGGTACAGCGGGTCCGGCGCGGAAATCAACAAGGTGTTGGTGGTGGCGTCTGCCTGAATGGTCACGCCGCCAGCGCTGAACGCGGTGTCCTGATCATTGGGGGTGCCGCTGGTGCCAGTGCTGCTGGTCGAACCGGTGGACTGGCCATAACCCGACTGCACACCGCTGCCCGTAGGCGTGCCACTGCTGTTTTGCGCATTGCTCGTGCCTTGGCTGTTTTTGCCATTGCCGCCCATGGCGCTGAGCTTGCCACGGGCATCGTCGCTGACGCCGGAATCGCTTTCACCGGTCAGCAACCCGCGCAGCGACTGCGCCAGCTTGCCCGCCTGGGCGTTGCGTAAATACACCACGTGCATGTTGCTCGGGTTGCTCTGGGCGTTGTCGAGTTTGTAGATCAGGTTGCGCGCCAGCTCCGTGCGCTCCGGGCTGCCGGAACGGATGATGATCGAGTTGGAACGCGGGTCGCCGATCACGTTGATCTTCTGGGTCTGGTCGGCGCCCTGGGTTTCCAGCAGCTCGGCGACCATTGCGGCGATGTCCACAGCGATGCCGTTCTGCACCCTCACCACGTCGGTGTCGATGGCGCTGGGGGTGTCGATGCCGTTGATGATCTGCGCGACACGCGCGAGGTTTTCCGCGTAGTCGGTGATGACGATGCTGTTGTTGCCTGGGTAGGCATTGATCGGGTTGTTCGGCGACACGATGGGGCGCAGCACCGGGATCAGGTTCACCGCGTTTTCATATTGCAGGCGAAAGGTACGGGTTTGCATGCCGCTGCTGCCGGCCGTGTAGATCGGCCCGCCGAGCAACTTGGCATCGGCCTCGGGCACCACCTGGGCGACGCCGCCCACATCGACCACGCTGAAGCCCTGCATGCGCAGGGCCGCCAATAGCATGTCGTAAGCCTGATGCGCCGGCACCTGGCCTTCGCTGACCAGGGTGAGGTTGCCCTTTACACGTGGGTCGACCAGAAACTGCTGGCCGGTGGCGCGGGACAGCGCGCGCACTACTGCCTGGATATCGGCATCGACAAAATTGAGCTGCACCGGCTGGTCGCCCAGTGGGTTGCGGGCCTTGACCACCGCCGGGGCGTGGCTGCGGGCGCTGTTGGTAACCCGGTGCTGGACGGGCGGTTGGGGGGCGGGTTCACGTTGGCGATCCAATACGGTCTCACCGCTGCGGCGGGTGTCGGCCAAGGGTTGGCCAAGTTCACTGTCCACCAGCAATGGCGTGGTTGACTGACTGCTGCACGCACTCAGGGCCAGCACCAGCAGCGGCGCGACCATGCGAAAAGGGGGGACTGACCACTTCATGAAGCTTCCTTAGCGCCAAGCGCCTGATCCATGCGAACGGTCCCGGACACAGTGCCGGCCGAGTTATCGACGGGGTCGAGGGCGCGCTGCAAACGCGCCTCGGACACCTCCAGAGAAAACGAACGGGCATTGCCCAGCAGCCAGCCCACCACCGCATCGGCCGGGGCGTTGTCGAAGGTAAGGCGCCAGCCGCCGGGTGCCAGCGCCTGCAACTGGTAATGGCCTTGCAGGCCGGCGCTATCGAGGGCTTGGTGCAACGCGGTTTCATCGCCCTGGCGAGGCGCAGCGACGTCCTGCAACAACACCTGCAAGGCCGCGGCCTGGGCACGTAACTTAGGCGTTTCGGCCTGCCAGTAGTCGATCTTCTTCAACGCGGGCTGCACCAGCACGAGCCAGGTCAGCAGGCTCACCAGGACCAGGCCGGCGCCGCCGAGCATGCGTTTTTCGCGCAGGGCCAGGCCGCGCCAGAACACCTGGGCCTGGCTGCGCAGTCGCTGCACTTTATTCATCGCCGGCTCCTGGCTTTTCCGCTGCCGGCGCCGGGCCAATGGTCCAGGCATGGTCATCGCGGGTGGCCGTGAAGCCGGCCTGGGCCAACGCCGCCTGCCATTCACCCTCAGCCGTCGGGTTACGACTGTCGGCGAGTAATTCCACGTGCAAGCGGCCTTGTTCAAAGGTCAGGTTGTCGACGCTGCCGACCATGAACGGCAAGCTGCTGCCCGCCAGTTGCAGGAGGCTGGTGAAGCGTTGCCCTGGGTCTGAGGCCGCGCCGGTCTGGCGCGCCGCCAATTGCTGACGGGCCTGCTGCAAAGGGTTGAGCACCACCGGCAATTCGGGAAATGCCTGGCGCACCTGCTGGCTCATCAAGGCCTTGAGTCGCTGACCTTCATCCACTTGGCGCGCGGCGTACAGGTTGAGCCCGACGGTCCAGATGGCCGTCGCCAGCACCACACACGCCAGCGCCCTGCCCCATCCGGCCGTCGAAGGTTGACGCAGGCGACCGTGCAACCCCCATGTGGGCACTGGCCCACTCCAACGTTGCTGCGCATCCACCAGCCGCACGTCCAGCGTCTGCAAACCCAATGGGTGCACTGCGCCTTGTTGCAGGCTGTCACGCGTCAACAGATAGCCTTCGTCCAACGCCGCAGTGCCCACCGGCAAGGCATAGGGCGCCGGGTACACGCCGCGCAGCTTGAGTTGCACCTGCGCCAGCCGCTCCAGCGCGGCCTTGGACACCCAAGCCACCGGCACGCGCCCATCGCTTTCACGCGGGCCGTGGGCCACCTGCATCTGTTCCACCGGGCCCAGGATCAATGCCTGCGCGGCGCAGGCTACGGCGGCCGCCGTTTTCGCGGCCGGCAGCGGTGGCAGCTCCAGGCTGGTGAGCAAGCTGTCGCGCGGGTGCAGGAAACACTCCACAGCCGGGCGGGCCTTGCCCAGCTGCGCCAGGCTTGCGTAACCCTCTTCAACAACCACACCACGGTCCAGCCAGGCAAATTTTACCTGGCTCTCAAGGGTCAGTTGATCCAGCGGCGGCAAGCCAATGCGCAAGCGTTTCATACACCCACCCGCGACCAGATCACGCGGGGCTCGCGGTCTTCAGGGCGATGCAGCAACGCATCAATCGTCACCCGCCGCTGCTCACGGCGCGCCTGGCCCTGCAAGCGGAACCACTCACTGGTAATACCCACCTGCACCGAATCCACCTCGATTTGGGGCAAGCGCAGGCGGTTGACGAAATCCCCGCGGTTGATAAACCAGTGCCCACTGTCACGCTCGGCCACCAGCCCATGGGCCTGGGACAGGCTGAGCCGTGGCACCACCGCGCTGAGCACTTCGGCGCTGGCGGTATTGCCGTTGACCCAGGTAGGGCCCGGCAACACGCTGATGTACGCCTGCATGCGCTGCAACACGTTAGGGTCGAGACCTTCGATCGCGCTCAAGTCATCCAGGCTGCGCAGCATCGGGTATTGGGCGGGGGGTACATAAGAGGCGATCACCCGCTGGCTAATGCGCCGGCTCACCGCCGGGTCGACGCCGATCAGGCGACACAGCCGCTCGAAGCTCTGCAACTGCTCGGTGTCCACCTGCCCGCGATTGACCAGGTTGCGCAGGTTGAACTTGCCCTGCTCGTCCACGATCCGTCCCTCAAACACGCCACTTTGGGCACGGGCCCAGGGTTGATCGAGGCGGGTGAGCACGTCTTTTTGGCGCGCGTCCCAGAGCATCTGCCGGCTGCGCTCAAGGCCACCCTGCAACAGCCATTGGCCCTGGATGCGCAACTGCTCGGCTTCCAGGCGACGGGTGAACACGGTCTGGCGCGTGAGCATGGCACCGGCCAGTACCGCCACCACTGCGGCGATCAGCAAGGCACTGATAATCGCCATGCCGCGCTGCTTCGCCGGTGCGGGCGAATACCGTTTCATGGCGCGCCTTACAACTGCCAGGAGCCGATATCGGCATTCACGCCGTCGCCATCCGGCTGGCCGTCGGCGCCGAGGGAGAACACATCTACCTCGCCATTGGCGCCCGGGTTGAGGTAGTGATAAGGGTGGCCCCAAGGGTCGTTGGGCAGACGTTCCAGGTAGGCGCGCCAGGTGTTGTTCTTCGCATCCGCCGGGCGTTCCACCAGTACTTTCAACCCCTGGTTCATGCTCGGATAAGTGCCGTGATCCAGGCGATAGAGTTTCAACGCCTGCATCAACCCGCCGATGTCCTGCTTCGCTGCGGTGGCCCGTGCCTGGTCCGGCCGATCAAGGACCTTGGGCACCACCATCGCGGCCAGGATCCCGAGGATGACCACCACCACCATGATCTCGATCAACGTGAAGCCACGCTGCCCGCGAGGGCCTGGCAATGGGGACGTTAGGCGCGCGATATCCATCTCGACATTCCTTGGCTTGAGTGCAATTCGTGGCGCAGTGTTGCAAGAACACATGTCAGTCGTATTGAAAATCCTCGGGAGTTTCGGTCGCCAATCGGTCAACTGCCGGCGCTAGTCTGCGGGCCTGTTTCCCGGCTTTGAGAGCGCCATGTACGGCCGACGCAAGGAGCAAGGTTTTACCCTGATCGAGGTGCTGGTGGCGCTGGCGATCATCGCCGTGGCCATGGCCGCCGCCGTGCGCGTGGCCGGGCTGATGACCCAGAGCAACGGCCTGTTGCGCGACAAGTCGATCGCGTTGCTGGCGGCGCAGAGTCGCCTGGCGGAGTTGCGCCTGGGGGGGCACCTGCGCAGCGGCAAGAAAACCTTCGAGTGCGACCAGGGCCGCTTGAAACTGCGTTGCGAGCAGACCATCAACGCCGATGGGCGCCTGTTTCAGGTCAACCTGCAGGTGCTCGACGCCAGCCGCGAAGCGCCGCCCCTGGCCCGCCTGGACACCCAGGTCATGGCCGAGTGAGCATGGGCAACGCAGGCCCCTGCGGCAGCTTGTCGAGGTGGACGCGCAGCTTCTCGCCAGCGCGCTCTATCTCCACACCATCGCCTTCGATGGCCGTCAGCCGCACGCCGGGGCTGAGGCGCTCACCCAACAGAAAACTGCGCGGCGGGCCGTCATTCAGACTGAGGATCGCCACCGCACCACGGGCGCCCGCCAGCACGCCGGTAACCTTCACCTGCAGCGCCGTCGGCGCATTGGAAAACCATTGCAGCGCCGGGTTATCGCTGCGCGCCGCCAATGCTTGGGGCGTGGCTTGGGGCGTATGGGATTCGGCGCTGTTGAGCAGCAGCGGCGTCCAGACCGCCAGGCCAGCCAGTGCGGCCAACACACCTAGCGCCTGCACGCCATGGGCCAGGGTGAAACGATGGGCAAATATCATGGGCTGGACCTCCTGTTTGTCCGTCGCACCAGCCTACAGGTCAATTCGCACGCTTTTATTTCACACACTCCCCAGTTTTCCAGGAAGCGCGCGATGAAACAGCAAGGCTTCACCCTGATCGAACTGATGGTGGTGCTGGTGATCATCGGCATCGCCAGCGCCGCCATCAGCCTCACGATCAAACCCGACCCACTGCGCCTGCTGCGCAAAGACGCCGAGCGCCTGAGCCAACTGCTGCAAGTCGCCCAGGCCGAAGCCCACGTCGACGGCCGCCCCATCACCTTGCGCGCCGATGCCAAGGGCTTTCGCTTCAATCGTCAAAGGGATGATGGGACAGGTATCGAGACGTTTAAAAACGACGACCCACTGCGCCCACGGCTATGGGAAAGCACGCCAATGCAAATCAACATCGAACCCCGGCAAACCCTGGTGCTGAATGGCGAATGGATCAACCCACCGCTGCGCGTGGTGCTGTCCGATGGGCAACACAGCCTTAGCCTGCAACGCGACGCCGCCGGCTTGATGCGCGTGGTGAACCAGCCATGAACAACGCCCAGCAAGGCTTCACCCTGATCGAAGTGATGGTGGCGATCATGCTGATGGCGTTGGTCAGCGTGATCGCCTGGCGCGGCCTCGACAGCGTGACCCGCGCTGATCAGCATTTGCAGGCGAGCACCGAGCAAACGGAGGTGCTGCTGAGAGCGTTGAATCAGATGCAGCGGGACATCAGCTTGCGGGCCAGTGTCGAACTCACGGTCCCCAGCGCGCCGGAAGACGGAGCGGCTAAAACCGAGGGGTTGGCTGCGGTGACGGTTCGCAGTTCCGACAGCAAGGGCTTTCGCCTGGACGTGATCCGCAGCGCCCCAGTGGCAGGGGACGGGCTGCAACGGGTACGGTGGTGGCTCAAGGGGGATTCGCTATACCGGGCAGCAGCGCCAGCACGAGACCGCTATCCGCTGCCGGCAGCCAAGGATGGCGTGCTGGTGTTGACCGGCGTGAGTGATTTGCAGGTGCGGGTGTGGGAGACGGATAAGGGATGGCGGCAGTTGAGTGGTAATCGCCGCGAGGATCCGCAGGGGCTGGAAATCAGTTTAGTGCGGCAGACGCCACAAGGCGTGGAAAAATATCGCCAGGTGGTGGGGCCGTTGAGGTCGTTGAACTAACTCAACAACACCACTCCACCCGGCAACTCCGTGCATTTGGCCCCATATGCATCGCGAATCAACAACGCGACCCCCGCCAACTGCTGCAAGCTGAACCGCGCCTGCACCCGGCGTTGGCCAAGTTCTCTATTCAGCAACACCAGCATCCCCGGTCGATAGCGGTTGATCTCATCCACCACCGTCGCCAGCGTGGCATTGTTGAACACCAGTACCTGTTTGCGCCAAGCAACCACTGCCTGGGTGTCTACCGTGGTCACTTCATTGACCCCGGCGCTGCCATAGGTCAACTGCCGGCCACCGTCCAGGCGCACGCTGCGCCCGGCTGTGTCCACCAAGAGCGAGCCCTCGATACAGGTCACGCACACGTTGTGGTCGGTGTTGCGCACATTGAAGCGGGCCTGCGCCGCACTGACCCAGCCTTCGCCGGCCTGGACCTTGAGCGGCTGCGCACTGTGGGCGAGCACCTCGACTTCACCCTCAAGCAATTCAATGCCCTGCCCCACTCGGCTGATGCGCGTCTGGGTATTGAGCTCCAGGCTTATCCCTTCGCTCAACATCACCTGGCGCTGCTCGCCGACTTCGGTGCGGTAGTCCGCCGTGAGCCCGGCGAAGCCGCCCGGTACGCCGACACGGACCATCACCACGGCCGCCGAGGCAGCCATCGCACCGCCCAGGAAGGCACGACGGCCAAAGCTGCGCGGTTGCGACACCTGTTCAAGGACGGGGACCAAGTCGCGCCATAACACCTTGGCCTGTTCGAACGCCTGGGCATGTTCCGCGCTCTGCGCGCACCAGGCCTGCAGAGCCTTGGCGTCGGCCACGGTGGCGCGGCCCGAGGTTAGCAGGAGCAGCCAGTCGCGGGCTTCATCATGCAGGGGGCTGGCGGCGGGTTGCCGGGCGGTGGAGAGGCTAAAAATATTCAAGCGCGCACGTACTCACGGATTTATCAGGGACTCGACACTAAGACGGTTTTCCGGCCCCGGGACCGAACCGCTGAATCACTTTTCTTTCAAGGCGCTTGGCACAGTGGCCCAGAGCAGCCTTGATTTCCTTCTCGACCATGCGCGTGGAGATACCGAAACGCTGGGAAATTTCCAGGTGCGGGGCTTCTTCCAAGCGCGCGGCGATGAGGATCTTGCGGCGGCGTGCCGGCAGTTCGTAGAGGGCCTTGACCAGGGATTGGATTTCTTTCTGGCCGCCCACCACCCGCGACGGGTCCTGGGCTTCGTCGGCGCTTTGCAACAGTTCCTCCACCTCGCTGCCGGTGAGCAGACGCGCGTCGGCCTGGCGGCGGTCGGCGGCGATGTTCAAGGCCATGCGGTACAGGTAGGCGTTGGGTTGTTGCAGGTTCGGCGGCACGTCCATGCGGTCGACCCGCAGGTAGGTTTCGTGCAGCACGTCGTTGGCCAGGTCCTCCGAACCCAGGCGCTTGCGCAAACGCACCTTGAAGTCTTCGTAGGAGGCCAGGAACAAGCTGACCATCGGACTGTGCCCGGTATTTTTCATCCGCCCGAGGCTCCTTTCGCTACTGTGCATTCCATGCGCGTTCCTGTTGTGTCGGGCATCAAAAGTAAAGTCACCGGTTGGCGCAGTGAGCTCGGTGCCGGGCGTTCGACCCGGGCCGCACTCAGGCGGCGCACCAGTGCTTCATCGCGTTGTTCATCGCCGGTGGAACTGACCAGCCGACTGTGTTCAATCACCCCGTCGGGGTTGACCCATACCTGCACCAGCGCGCGAAAACTACCGGGCCGGGTCAGCGGCGAACGGCACAGGCTGGTTTCGATGGCTTGTTGCAACGCCGTCGCGTAGCTGTTGTTGATCCGCGCGGCGCTGCGTGCCGCCGCACCCTGGGTGGGCGGCTGGCTGACCTGCGGTGTCTGCAAGGTAAACGCATCGCTGCGTGCATAACGTGCCATCAGGCCACTCCCTGTCAGCAACATCGCCAGCGCCTCTTGCGCCGTAAAGCGCCCGCGCACCCCAATGGAGCGCCGGCCCCGCGTCAACTCGCGGTCCACCAGCACCGCCATCCCGGTGGCGCGGCTGTAGGCTTGCAGTGCGTGCTCCAGGTCCTGCGCAGGCAGGTCCAACGACAGCAGGGGTGACTCTGCCAGTGCCGTACGACCAGCGGCCAGCAGCAACAGCAAGACCAGGGCGCATGCCGCGCGCCTCCAGGCTCCCTGTTCACCCCCTGCTTTGCATCGCTGCACGGCCGACGCGCCCTAGAAAACCGTCATCCTGAGGCCAGTTTATGAATCTGATGTTACGGTGATAGCAAAAAAAACATCACGGTGACGAGAAGCCAGCTGCACTACACTTTGCAGCCTTACCGGCCCACTCCTTCGGGCCCGCCAGGAGGCCCTGATGAACGTGCTACCAACCCTCGCCAGCCTGTTGCTGTGCGCCGTCCTGCCCTTGGTTGCCCATGCCGATAATTGCGCAGAGGTCACGGTGGATGGCTATAAGGCGCCTGACTATGGCTGCCTTAGCCACCAGATGGGTAATGACACGAATGCAACAAAGGCGACGCAAAAAAACCGCGAGGCGCAGAATATTTCCATCGAAAAGCGCCTGCCCAATAAGGTCGGTTTAGCCACCCCGGCGGCGACCAGTGTGCGAATGGGCAACACCTTCGGTACGTCGGTGAAACCGCAGCGGCCTTGAGCCGTTAGAAATTGTCTGAGTACACAGGTAACAAATGTGGGAGGGAGCTTGTTTACGAGGCGGCCTTTGGGCCGACCAGGTGCTTGGGTTGGAATGAGTACATATCCATTCCTGCGGTAATGGCTGCTATTGGTTTCGCTCTTACGGCGAGTCACTTTGGAAAAGAGCCCCAAAGTAACCAAAGGGCTCTTGCCCCACCACTCGGCACCTCACCTAGGCTCGGTGTGCGGGCTTGCTCGCGAATGCAGAGTGTCAGTCACTGATGATTTGACTGATCCACCGCATTCGTGAGCAAGTCGAAGCGTCGAACCGCCGCTCGCACAGTTTGGACTTGCAGCGTGTCTCAGGCCGCGTGGCTTTCTTTCTTCAAACTCTCCATATCAATCACAAACCGATACTTCACATCACCCTTGAGCATCCGCTCATAGGCCTCGTTGATGCCCTGGATATCGATCATCTCCACGTCCGACACAATCCCGTGCTTGGCGCAGAAGTCCAGCATGTCCTGGGTCTCCTGGATGCCGCCAATCAACGAACCCGCCAGGCTGCGGCGCTTGAAGATCAGGTTGAATACGGTTGGCGACGGGTGCGGGCTGTCGGGGGCGCCGACCAGGGTCATGGTGCCGTCACGCTTGAGCAGGCTGAGGAAGGCATCGAGGTTGTGCGGTGCGGCGACGGTGTTGAGGATGAAATCCAGGCTGTTGGCGACTGCGGCCATTTCATCCGGGTTCTTCGACACCACCACATGATCGGCACCCAGGCGCAGGCCGTCTTCGCGTTTGTTGGGTGAGGTGGTGAACAGCGTGACGTGTGCGCCCATGGCGTGGGCGATCTTCACCGCCATATGCCCAAGCCCACCCAGGCCAACCACACCGACCTTTTTGCCGGGGCCAACCTTCCAGTGGTGCAGCGGCGAATAGGTGGTGATGCCCGCGCACAGCAACGGCGCCACGGCGGCCAGGTTGGAAGCGTCGTGGGAGATGTGCAGCACGAACTTCTCCTTGACCACGATGCTGTCGGAGTAGCCGCCGAAGGTGTTTTCGCCGCCGAATACCGGGCCGTTGTAGGTACCGGTAAAGCCGCTCTCGCAGTACTGCTCCTCGCCTTCGGCGCAGGACGCACAATGCTGGCAGCTGTCGACCATGCAGCCGACACCGGCCAAATCACCGACGTTGAACTTCTGCACATTGGCGCCTACCGCCGTAACACGGCCGACGATTTCATGGCCAGGCACGGAGGGGTACAGGGTGTTGTTCCATTCGTTGCGGGCGGTGTGCAGGTCGGAGTGGCAGACCCCGCAATAGAGAATGTCGATCTGTACATCATCCGCCCCCGGCGCGCGGCGCTCGAAGGTAAAGGGCTTGAGGGAATCCTTGGCGTTCTGGGCGGCGTAGCTGTAGGTCTTGGCCATTTCGTTCACCTGTGTGATCGGATGCTGGAAGTCAGATGACCAGCATAGACGCTGAATCGTTCAACCGAGCACGTCCATACAATCCGCGTCACTGCGCGGCCCCTAAGCTCCTGACTTTCTCAAGACGCTGGAGAGTGGGCATGTGTAAAAAAGTGAGGACGGTATCGCTGGCTGTCACGTTGCTGGCCGCGGCCATGATGGGCAGTGCCTTGGCGGCAACACCCACGGTAGCGGTGGCCCCGCAATATGACACCAGCCACGTCTATGTGGCGCCGGCCGATGTCGACCGTTTTGCCCAGAGCTTCCTGGCCACTTTTGGCGGCAAAAGCACGGCCCAGGTGGTGGTGAATGTGTTGCCGGTGCCGAGCAGCACCACCTCGCAATTGCTGCAGACCCCGGCGGGCACGGTGTCGTTGTTTGGCTTCACCACACCGATCCCGCACCCGTTCGGCCAGGAGCGCAACGGTTACCTGGTCAAGGACATGGACGTAGCGCTCAAGGCCGCCCGGGAAAACGGTGCGGCGGTGATCGTCAGCGACTTCCCCGACCCGATCGGACGTGACGCCGTGGTGCAGTGGCCAGGCGGCGTGAATATGCAGCTCTATTGGCACACCAAGACCCCGGATTACGCCGCGTTCCAGACCGTACCGGAAAACCGCGTGTACCTCAGTGCCGACCGTGCCGACCGCTTTATCAAGTCGTTCCTGGGTTTTTCCCACGGCAAAGTCCTGGCCGATGACAAGCACGCGCCTGGGGTGGATATCGGTCAAGCCAGTGGCAGCTACCGCCGTGTCGACATCGAGTCGCCGTTCGGGCGCATGGCGGTGCTGGTCACCAACGGCCAACTGCCCTACCCCTTTGGCCATGAAACCACCGGCTATCAAGTGGCTGACCTGAAGGCGACGCTGGGCAAGGCCACCGGCTCCGGCGCCACAGTGCTGGTGCCCGCCTTTGACAGCAAAGGCCGTCGCAGCGCATTGATCGAGTTCCCGGGCGGCTATGTCGCGGAGATTCACCAGCTCAACGCGGCAAAATGAAGCGTCGCACAGGCTGGGGCCTGGCCGTGCTGTGGCCGCTGCTCGCCGGCGGCGTCCACGCCGATGAACAAGCGACACGCCCGACCATCAAGGCCAACCGTTGGCAGGAAGACTGGTCGGTCCTGCAAAACCCGGCGCTGCGCACGCAGCCGTTGGACAATTGGAAGTACATCCCATTGTCAGGTGCCAACCCGTTCACCTACTTGTCCCTGGGCGCCACGTTACGCGAGCGCTTCGAGATGAACGATGCCAGTGGTTTTGGCGTGCGCGATGTGAAGCGTGATCGCTACTTGATCCAACGTTTCCAGGTGCATGCCGACCTGCACCTGAACGAAAACTGGCGGGTGTTCACCCAGCTTGAAGACGTGCACGCGTATGACAAGACGACGATCGGCGGCGCCGACCAGAACCACGTCGACCTGCGCCTGGCCTTTGCCGAATACGTCAATGCCTTCAGCAGCGGCACGCTGAAAGCACGTGTCGGGCGCCAGGATTTCGCTTTCGACTTGCAGCGCTTCATCTCATCGCGGGAAGGCCCGAATGTGCGGCAATCCTTCGATGCCCTGTGGGCCGACTGGGAGACGAGCAACTGGCGCTTTATCGGGATTGCCAGCCAGCCGGTGCAGTATCAGGACGGGCGGCACTTCGACGACAAATCCAATAGTGAGGCACGCTTCCACATGGTGCGGGTCGAGCGGCTGGTGGGCGGTAAAAACGAGCTGTCAGCCTACTACGGCGTGTATGAACGCGGCGCGGCGCACTACCTGGACGCGGACGGCGACGAAACCCGCCACCTGTTCGACGCCCGCCTGGGCGGCGCGGCCATGGGCTTTGACTGGGACGTCGAAGCGATGCTGCAAAGTGGCTCGGTGGGCAACAAGGATATCCGCGCCTGGGCCGCTGGCAGTCGCACCGGCTACACCTTTGACAGCCTGGCCTGGACGCCGCGCCTCGGCCTGCAACTGGACATCGCCTCGGGCGACCGTAAAACCGGGGATGGCACTGTTGGCACATTCAATCCGCTGTTTCCCAACGGCTACTACTTTTCCCTGGCGGGCTACACCGGTTACAGCAACCTGATTCACGTCAAGCCGTCGATCACCGTCAAACCGTTCGACAAGCTCAGCGTGCAAACGGCCATCGGCCTGCTCTGGCGGCAAACCACCAGCGATGCGGTGTACACCCAGCCCAACCTGCCGGTGGCCGGCACCGCTGGCAGCGGTGATCGCTGGACCGGCGCCTACGCGCAACTGCGCACTGACTATGTGTTCAGCCCCAACCTCACCGGCGCCGTCGAAGCCGTGCACTACGACGTCGGCCAGACCCTGCGCGATGCAGGCGGTGATGACAGCAATTACCTGGGGGTCGAGCTCAAGTTCAGTTGGTAATCCCAAGCAAGCACACCCGTACAAGCCCTCGAAACGCTTAAGGGCAATAGTGATCCTGAGTTTTCCAGCCTATACATCAAGGAGTTTTCCATGAGCACATTCGTTGCCAAAGACGGTACCCAGATCTACTTCAAGGATTGGGGCAGCGGTAAGCCCGTGCTGTTCAGCCACGGCTGGCCGCTGGATGCCGACATGTGGGAATACCAGATGGAATACCTGAGCAGCCGTGGTTTTCGCACCATCGCGTTTGACCGTCGTGGCTTCGGGCGCTCGGACCAGCCATGGACCGGTAACGACTACAACACCTTCGCCGACGATATCGCGCAGTTGATCGAACACCTGGACCTCAAGGACGTGACCCTGGTGGGCTTTTCCATGGGCGGCGGCGACGTCGCGCGCTATATCGCTCGCCACGGCAGCGCCCGCGTCGGCGGCCTGGTACTGCTGGGGGCGGTGACACCGCTGTTCGGCCAGAAACCGGATTTCCCGCAGGGCGTGCCGACTGAAGTGTTCGATGGCATCAAGGCCGGGCTGTTGAAGGATCGCGCGCAATTTATCAGCGATTTCAACACGCCGTTTTTTGGTATCAACAAGGGCCAGACAGTCTCCGAAGGGGTGCTGACCCAGACCCTGCAGGTGGCAATGCTGGCGTCGCTGAAATCGACCGTGGATTGCGTGACCGCCTTCTCCGAAACCGACTTCCGCCCTGACATGGCCAAGATTGACGTGCCGACCCTGGTCATCCACGGTGACGGCGACCAGATCGTACCGTTCGAAACCACCGGCAAAGCCGCCGCGGCTTCGATCAAAGGCGCCGAGCTGAAGGTCTACAAGGACGCACCACACGGGTTCGCCGTGACCCATGCCCAGGCCTTGAATGAAGACCTGCTGGCGTTCCTGACACGCTGAAACACCTGAACCACCCTCTCCTTATTTCGGCCGGGCTTGCCCGGCCTTTTTTTGCTCAGGAGAAACGTTGGCTCACGACCAGACGCCCAGGCCCTGCGATCAACACGCTGCTGAAAATGATCAACAGCAGCCAGCCGAATTGCCCTTCCAGCAACGTCCACTCCGGGTGCACCACCCGCATGGCAATCAACAGCACCGCCAGGATCGGCAGGCACGCCAGGCGCACCAGCACCCCGGCAATGATCAGCAGCGGGCACAGCACCTCGGCAAATATCGCCAGCAGCAGCGTGATGTGAGCGCCCAAGTGAAACGGGTCCTCGATCAGCTTCAACTGCTCGCTGTAGTTCAACAGTTTCGGCAAACCGTGCACCCACAGCAGGAACAGCGCCCCGCTGCCCCGTAGAAACAACAACCCCAGGTCCTGTTGTTTTGATTCGTTCATACGTGCTCTCTGTTGGTCGAGACAAACGTCGATTGTGTCAACGGTGCCATCCGCCTGCTTGCAAGCCTGTGCTGACCTCACTCCCCCGTACCGGCAAATGCCGCGACGATTTCATCGATCACCACCCGCACTCGCGCGGTGTGGCGCAGATCGGCGTGGGTCACCAGCCACACGTCATACGGCAAGGGCCGCGTGCGGTCGGGCCACAGGCGTACCAGCCCGTCACGTTCGCCGGTGTACACCGGGATTTCGCCGATGCCGATGCCCGCAGCAATAGAGCGGCGCACAGCAGGCTTGAACTGAGGGCCGCGGTTGCGAGCTGGTTCGCCTGGCCCAGCGGTAAGCTGCATGAGGCACCGGCACGAGCAGACACTTGCGCAGCGACACCTTCTGGCGTGTACCTGTTGTTCGCCCAATACGCTTTTATGGCGGCGGGCTTGGTGCCGGCGATGGTGTTCCTGGTGGATTACGTGGCCCGTGGCCTGGGAGACGGCGCGCACATCGGCGCGATGATCTGGGTAATGTACGGCCTGGGCGCGATTGCGGGGCCGGTGACTTACGGGTTCCTCGCCGATAAACTCGGGGCCCGCTTGAGTATTCGCGTGGTGCTGGTGGTGCAGGCGATTGCGCTCGGCTTGCTGCCGTTTGCCGGCTCGTTTACCGCCCTGGCGGCGCTCGCGGTGATCCTCGGTTCTTTCCCGCCGGGCATCGTGCCGCTGGCACTGGCGCGGGTGCATGAGTTGCTGCCCAACCATCACCAGCAACAAGTGGCATGGAGCCGCGCCACGGCGTCTTTCGCGACGTTCCAGGCCCTTTCCGGGTTTGCCTATTCGGCACTGTTCAACCGCAGTGGCGGGCAGCATGCGCTGTTGTTCATGATCGCCGCCGGGGCCATTGTGGTCGCATTGGCACTGGAACTGAGCATGATCCTGCTGAACCGTCGACCGCTCGGTACGGTCCCAACCCATACGCTCATCGCTGCAGGTAATCTGAAATGACGCTTCCTCAAGAAATGACCCTGATCGAAATCACCACCCCTGGCGGGCCTGAAGTGCTGCAACCGCGCCGCGCCGAGGTGCCTGTCGCAGGCCCCGGCGAAATCCTGATCCGCGTGCATGCCGCCGGGGTCAACCGCCCCGACGCCCTGCAACGCGCCGGCAAATACCCGATGAAACCCGGCTTCAGCCCGATCCCCGGGCTGGAAGTGGCCGGTGAAGTGGTGGCGCTGGGTGAAGGCGTGAGCGAATACCAGGTGGGCGACAAGGTTTGTGCCCTGACCAACGGCGGTGGTTACGCGCAATTTTGCAGCGTGCCGGCCGGCCAGGCCTTGCCGATCCCTGAGGGTATGGACTGGATTCAAGCCGCCGCCGTACCGGAAACGTTCTTCACCGTGTGGGCCAACCTGTTCGGCCTTGGCGATGCGCACACCGGTCAGCGCGTGCTGATCCACGGCGGCACCAGCGGCATCGGCACCACCGCTTTGATGCTGTGCCGCGAGTTTGGCATCCAGGCGTTTGCCACCGCTGGCAGCGCCGACAAATGTGCCGCGATTGCCAAGCTGGGCGCTGAACCTATCAATTATCGCGAGCAGGATTTTGCCGAAGTCATCGCGCAGCAGACCGACAACCAGGGCGTCGATGTGATCCTCGACATCATGGGAGCCTCCTACCTCAACAACAACCTCAAGGCCTTGGCCATGGACGGTCACTTGGTGATGCTGGGCTTCCTCGGCGGCGCCAAGGCCAATGACGTCGACCTGCTGAGCATTCTCGGCAAACGCGCGGTGATTACCGGCTCACTCCTGCGGGCACGCAGTAAAGAAGAAAAAGCTGCCATCGCCGAACAACTGCGCGAATACATCTGGCCGGTACTGGCCGCCGGGCGGTGCCTGCCGATCATCGACAAGGTGTACGCCTACACCGACGCCGCCCAGGCGCATGCGCGGATGGAGGGTGGGGACCATATCGGGAAGATTGTGTTGCGGGTGGAGTGACGCTGATCCTGGCCCTGTGAAGATCCAGTGTGGGAGCTGCGGTGCGACGATTCGACTTGCCTGCGATGCAGACACCTTGGTCATTCAGTTGAACCGAGTCGATGCTATCGCAGGCAAGCCAGCTCCCACGTTGAACTGAGTTCGACACAGAATCTAGGTCGGCTGTCAGGCCGCCTGGCTTTTGATTTTGATCTGAGGCGCCCCGTCAACCACGCTGGCCGAACGCAGGCTTGAATCCGTGGGTAACCCGGCAGGACGCCGGGTTAGCCGCACTGGGCCAAGGATGGCCCATTGCGGCGGCCCACGGATTCAAGCCTGCGTTCTGGCACACCGAGCCTAAGCGAGGTGCCGAGTGGTGGGGCGAAGACCTTTTGGTTACTTTTGGGGCGTTTGCCAAAAGTGACCCGCTGTAAGAGCGGAACCCTAAGTGGCCGTTACCTAAATAACGGATATACACTCGATCCTGGTCGTCTGACACATAGCTATCGCAGGCAAGCCAGCGCCCACATGGATCACCTTCGCAGGGCTACTCGGCGTACACCGGGTAGTCGATGTATCCGGCTTGCGTCCCACCGTAAAGCCCCTCAGCCTTCAGCGGGTTCAGCGGCCACCCATTGAAAATCCGTTGCGGCAGGTCCGGGTTGGCAATGAATGGCCGCCCGAATGCGATCAAGTCCGCCAACCCCGCTTCTACCAGAGCAGCGCCGCTTTCAGCGGTGTAGCGGCCAGCGTAGATGATGCGACCACTGAAGGTGCTGCGCACCGCTTCACGGAAAGTGTCTGGCAACACTGGGGCGTTGTCCCAGTCGGCTTCAGCGATGGACACATAGGCGATGCCTGACTCTTCCAACACCTTGATCGCTTCGATATAGGTGTGATGCGGGTCTTCTTCCACCAGGCCGATGTACACGCGATCCTGATCAGTGCCACTGAACAAGGGCGAGAAGCGCACACCCAGGCGCTCCGGCCCAACCACGGCGCTCACGGCCTCAACGATTTCACGCAGGAAGCGCAGGCGATTGTGCAGTGAGCCGCCGTATTCATCGTCACGCTGATTGGC
Organism: Pseudomonas sp. RA_15y_Pfl1_P11; assembly: GCF_963970975.1. Classification (NCBI taxonomy): domain Bacteria; kingdom Pseudomonadati; phylum Pseudomonadota; class Gammaproteobacteria; order Pseudomonadales; family Pseudomonadaceae; genus Pseudomonas; species Pseudomonas sp. RA_15y_Pfl1_P11. The sequence goes on along the minus strand of NZ_CAXAOY010000010.1, from coordinate 19,017 downwards.
GTGGGCCGAGATGAACTGGTTGACCAGGTACCCATTCGCCGAATGGATTTCCACCCCGTCAAACCCGGCATCCAGTGCATTGCGTGCGGCCTGGGCGTAGTGCCCGACCAACTCTTCGACCTCAAGAGCGCTCAAAGCACGCGGTACCGGCGGCTGCTTCAGCTCACCCACGCCAGGACCGGTTTCGATAAAGGCCTTGGCCTGCTGCGCCTGGATCGCCGACGGCGCGACAGGTGCGGCGCCGTCTGGCTGCAACGCGTTATGCGAGACCCGGCCAACGTGCCACAACTGGGCAAAGATCACCCCGCCTTCGGCGTGCACCGCGTCGGTGACTTTGCGCCAGCCGTCGATCTGCGCCGGGGTGTAAATGCCCGGCGTCCACGCATAACCCTGGCCACGCGGCTCGATCTGCGTGCCTTCGCTGACCATGAAACCAGCCGTGGCACGCTGGCGGTAATACTCGGCCATCAAGTCGGTGGCGATATCGCCGGGCTGGGCGCTGCGCTGGCGCGTCAACGGCGGCAGGACGATACGGTTGTTTAACATGTGGTGACCCAGTTTTACCGGGGTACTTAGTACAGTGTCAGTCATGTAAGGTTTTCCAAATTGCGGACGTGCTAAAGCATTGGCGACTTATAAAAGTCGCCAATGAATACAGCGGTTTATTTAGTTAAGCGGTGAGTGTGAGCAGGGCTTTGGCCACATCGCTGGAACTGCCAGGGTTTTGCCCAGTGACCAACAGGCCATCTGTGATGACAAAGGAATGCCAATCGGCGCCCTTCTCGTAATGGCCGCCGAGTTTCTTGAACTCATCTTCAATCAGGAACGGCACCACGTCGGTCAACTCCACCGCCGCTTCTTCCGAGTTGGAGAACCCGGTGACGCGACGGCCCTTGATCAACGGGTCGCCATTGACCGCCTTGACGTGACGCAGCGCGCCCGGTGCGTGGCAGACAAAACCGATCGGTTTGCCAGCGCGTTCGAAGGACTCGATCAGGGCAATCGAGACCGGTGACTCCGCCAGGTCCCACAGCGGGCCGTGGCCGCCTGGGTAAAACACGGTGTCGAAGGCGTCGGCGTTGACGGTTTCCAGTTTCAGTGTGTTGGCCAGGGCCTGCTGTGCAGCCGGATCGGCGGCGAAGCGGTGGGTCTGTTCAGTCTGGGCGTCCGGCTGGTCGCTCACCGGGTCCAGCGGCGGTTGACCGCCGGCCGGGGATGCCAGTACCACTTCGGCGCCAGCGTCCTTGAACGCGTAATAGGGTGCAGCAAATTCTTCGAGCCAGAAGCCGGTCTTGCGCCCGGTATCGCCAAGCTGGTCGTGAGAGGTCAGTACCATTAATACTTTCATTTTCCAGTGCCTCGATAGGTGTGAGTGTCAGTGTGTTCAGGACAGCCCAACAGGTGTCGGGTCAGCCACAGCGCCTCGTCGAACGGCGCGCAAGTACGGGTGATCTTGCTCATGACGCTGGTCCCCAGCCACAACGCATACAGGCGCTGGGCCAGGCTTTCAGGGTGTTGCGCAACCTTCAGCGAGCCGTCTTCGATGCCGCGTTGCAAGGCAATTGCGAGCAACGCAATAGTGCGTGCGGTGCCGCGCTGCAGGGCCAGGCGCATCGGTTCTGAAAGGTCTGACACCTCTGCACCCAGTTTGACGGCAAGGCATTTGCCTGCGTCGGTGCCGCCGGTCTGGTTGTCGATCCAGCTGTGCCAATAGCGCATCAACTTGGCGTGCGGGGTTAAGTCCGGCTGATTGAACAGCTGTTCCATAGCGTTCAAGTAGTTGTCGAAATAGGTATCGAGCAATACCACCCCGAACGCATCTTTAGAGTTGAAGTAGTGATAGAACGAGCCTTTAGGCACATCGGCGGCTTGAAGTATTTCGTTCAATCCCACCGCAGAAAATCCTTTGGCGCCCACAATCGGCTGCGCACTTTCCAGAATCGTCTGCCTTGCACTTTTAGTTTCGCGGCTCATTTTTCATCCCGTCCGATTAGACCAGTCGTCTCGTTCGTTGGGTGAATGTTAGGGGCCGGGTAAAACGCGCACAATGTCAGATCCGCAAGGATTCCGGACATGCGGCAAAGTCGGTTGCCGTTTTCCCGGCAGCCACCGACAATCCCCCCCTACCACGCTTCTGGAGACATGCGATGCACAGCGTTGCGCTGATGGTTTACCCGAACTTCCAATCCCTGAGCCTCAGCCTGGGCTCGGTGTTCGAGTGCGCAAACCTGCTGCGCGGCGAGCCGGCCTATGAGTTTCACCTGGTGTCGGAAAGTGGCGGCGCGGTGATGACCTCCCAGGGGTTCTCGGTGAATACCCTACCGATCCGGCCGCAGGGCTACGACACGCTGATCGTCAGCGGCTACCTGGAGTTTCGCCTGCCGGAAGCGAACCTGCTGGAACTGGTCAAGGCCGCCTCGGCCCAATCGCGACGCGTCGCCTCGTTGTGCATGGGCATCTTCGTGCTGGCAGAAGCCGGCTTGCTGGAGGGCAAGCGCACCACCACCCATTGGATTCACGCGCCGGCCTTTCGCAAGCGCTATCCGGATATCCGCCTGGAAGAAGACAAGCTGTTCATCGTCGACGGCCAGGTGTGGACCGGCGCCGGCATGAGCGCCGGGGTGGACTTGGCGTTGGCGATGGTGGAGAACGACCTGGGCAGCGACCTCGCGCGACGCATTGCACGCAAGCTGGTGATCGCCCAACGTCGGGGCAGTGAACAATCGCAGTTGTCGGCGCTGTTGGAACTGGACCCCAAGTCAGACCGCGTACAACTGGCCCTGGCCTATGCCCGTGAGAACCTGACCCATGATCTCTCGGTGGAAGCCCTGGCCGATGTTGCCCGGCTCAGTCCACGCCAGTTCAGCCGGGTGTTTCGCGAAGAAACCGGGCAAACGCCGGCCAAGGCCATCGAGTCCCTGCGCGTAGAGGCCGCGCGGGCGATGATGGAAACCAGTCGTCATCCCGTGGAAGTGGTGGCCCGTGAGACCGGGTTTGGTGACCGCGAACGCATGCGCCAGGCGTTTCTCAGGGCGTTCGGGCAGCCGCCGCAGGCGATGCAGCAGGCGTTGTTCAGAAGCTAGAGCGTCTAGCGGCAGTGGTAAAGGCTTTCGCTGCTGAGTGCTTCCCCAGTGTTCAGGTCACGGATGGTCACCGTGCCCTTGGGGTCGTTCAGGCAGAACGCATTACGCACGGCGTAGATGCCGCTGCCACGGGGGGTGAACACCATTTTGACCGACAAGCCTCTGAGGCGCCCCCCCCTGCTTTAAGTTCAACCTCGCGCTTAGTGCAACACCGCGCGTGTCACCAGGTAACTCACCAACTGCGGATCATCCGCCAACTCAATCGCCTGTACCGGGCGCGGCAGGTTGTCCAGCACCCTGCGCCAGAACGCCTGGGACACTTCATCCTGGTCGTAAAAGCGCACCAGCCAATCCGCCTCGCCGCTGCACAGCACCTGGCTGGCGATGGCACGGCCGATGCCTTTGCGCCGATAGCGCTTGAGGATGAACAGGTCAGCCAGTTCCAGAGCGTGGATACCCGGCAGTTCGCTGCCTTCGATCAGCAGGAAACCGGCGATGTAGCCATCGACCAGCAGCAGGTTGGCGCTCCATTGCGGGTCTTGCCAATAGCGGGCCAGGTGTTCGTCGTGAATGTAGAAACGGCCGTCCGCCTCGACATCTTCCTGTTCCCAGTCCGAGGATTCATAGGCGTAATACTGGTAGAGATTGCGGATCAGCTCGGCTTCTTCAGGGCCGGTCTGGATCAATTCGACGGTGGTTTCAGGCATGGGACCCTCAGTGAAAAAACGCAGGGCGCCATTGTTCACAAAACCTGAGCACAGTCCAATAGCGTGGCCAACCTTTCTACTTGCTGAACCGAATGCAAAAAGGCATTGCCCCTTCCGAGACCTTGAAACATTTCGAATAAACTCCGCGAAATTGCCGCTCTTTTTCAAGGACATGTATTTTGACAAACGTCTGTACCGCCGGCCTGGATGTAGGTTTTGCCTCCCTGGACTACCTGCAGATCTTCATCCTGGGCGTGATCCAGGGCATTACCGAACTGCTGCCGGTGTCGTCCACCGCCCATATGCGCGTAGTACCCGCCCTGCTCGGCTGGCAAGACCCCGGCTCGGCGTTTTCCGCAGCCATGCAGTTGGCGGCACTGGCCGCGGTGGTCAGTTATTTCTGGCGCGATGTACGCCAAGTGACCACCGGCAGCATCAGCGCGGTGCGCCGGGGTGACTACTACGACCGGTGGTTCAAGCTGGCGGTGGCGATTGTGCTGGCGACCATTCCTATCGGCATCGCCGGCCTGGCGTTGTCTTCGACCTTGAATGCCTGCAACTCGCCGTTGCGTGGGCTGATGGTGATCGGGATTTCCTGCGTGGTCATGGCGGTGCTGATGGCAGTGGCGGACGTCCGTGCACGCCACACCCGGGAGGTGAGTGAAATGCGCCTGCGGGATGCGTTGATCGTGGGAGTGGCGCAGATTGGCGCGTTGATTCCAGGGGTGTCGCGCTCCGGCTCCACCCTGACGGCGGCACTGTATCTCAACTTCAAACGTGAGGAAGCGGCGCGCTTTTCTTTCCTGCTGGGCCTGCCCGCCATCGCCCTCGCCGGTTTGAAAGAACTGTGGGTGCTGCTGCATGCCGATATGCCGGCCCATGCCTGGCCGCATTTGATCTTTGGTTTGGTGGTGGCGAGCATCTCGGCGTTTTTTGCGATCTGGGGCCTGATGAAGTTTTTGGAGCGATTCTCCACCTGGCCGTTCGTGATTTATCGCGCGCTGCTGGGGGTGTTCCTGATTGTGGCGGTGAGTACCGGGTTGCTGAGTTGAACTGACGCTATTTGCAAACCACCGCAAAACTAATGTGGGAGCGGGCTTGCTCGCGAATGCGGTGTGTCAGCCAACTCATTCAGTGACTGACACACCGCTTTCGCGAGCAAGCCCGCTCCCACACTGGAATTGCTTTGTTTTGAAGATCGCGTTCCTTTGCTGAGGGGGTACAAGGTCATCACTGACAGCTGTGCCACACCTGCCGAATCAACGCCTGCAGCTTCAGCGCCTCCGCCCAGCGATCACTGATCTCACGCCCATCCGCGCCGGTGATCGCATAGGGCGGCGGGCCCAGTTCGCAGGTGAAGCTCAGGCTTTGCGGCGTATCGGACCGTGCCAGCCAGTCTTCGATCCCGTAGCGCCACCACTCGGTAAAACGCTGTACCCAGGCTTGATGCTGGGGAAAGTCCAGCGACACCTGCACCTGTTCACTGCTGGCCACGCGGCCGTGAAAGCCCCAGCTGTGACGCAGGATCGTGCGGATCTGCTCGTCATCTTCAGCAGTAACGGGCTCGGGCAACTCACGCCCGACCACGTAGTGGGACAGGTCGGCCAGCAGCTTCAAATCGGGCATCTGTGCCAGCAGGTCGAGGGTGAACAACAGATCGTTGGTGAGCCGATAACGATGGGTTTCCAGCAGCACCGGAAAGTCCACCTGCTCGGCCAGGCGCTGCCAGCCTTCGACCAACCGTGCGGCCTCGGTTTGAGTGCGCGGGCGCACGTCGGCTTGCAGGGTGAGGTGGTGGCAGCCGTAGCGGCTGATTACGTCCAGTGCGGCCGCCAGATCATCCACCGACTGCGGGAACAGCTGGCCTTCGATCTGCAAGCCCCTGGCCGTGGCGGCGGCGTGCAGGCGCGAGACGTCGGCGGGCTTGAAGTAATGGTCGGTGATGCCGTCGAAACCGGCGGCTTTGATGCGCTCGAGTTGGGCTTCGAGGGGGCCGGGCTCGGTTTGCATGGCCCACAGGGATTGGAACACCAGGAATTGGCGCATATCAGCCTCGCAGGATGTGTTTGAGGGACAGCTCGGGGTCGGCCAGGCTGGTCGCGTTGAGCGGGGTGCATGCGCAGATCAGGCGTTCGCACAGCTTGATGTCCTTGGCCGCACTGTTGCCTGGCGCCCATCCGCACGCACCTTGCAGATGGTGATCGGCATCCAGGTAGAACAGCAGCAAGCCGCCGCCCGGCAATGGCCGACTGACCGTAAGCGGCGTGATCACACCCACGGTCTGCACCCCCCAATCGTACTGATCGGACCAGAAACCGGGGAGCGCCTCGAACGGCACATTGCGCCCCAACATATTCAGCGCCGCATGCCGCCCTTGGGCTTCGGCATTGCGCCAGGTTTCCTGGCGTTGGTACAGGCCGTCCAGGCGGAATTCGCACACATCGCCAGCGGCATAGATGTCCGGTGCGCTGGCGCGCAGGTACGTATCGACGCGAATGCCCTGCCCCACGTCCAGCCCGGCCGCCGTGGCCAGTTCGATGTTGGGCTGCATGCCGATGCCGACCACCACCCAGTCGCAGGGCAACCGCTGCCCGTCCACCAACAGCACGGCGTCGGCCTGGATGGATTCCAGCGCCACGTTCAAACGCACATCCACCCCTTGGCGACGATGCAAATCCAGCAGCGCTCGGGAGATAACCGCCGGCAACACCCGGCCCGCCAGGCGCGGTCCAGCTTCCAGTACCGTCACCTCACAGCCCAGGCCGCGTGCTGTCGCCGCCACTTCCAGCCCGATAAAGCCGCCACCCACCACCACCAGCCGCGTGCCGGGGTTCAGGGCATTGCGCAAGGCCAGCGCCTCATCGTGGGTGCGCAGGTAAAGCACATTGGCCTGCGCCTGAGGCAATCGTCGTGCCCTGCCGCCAGTGGCCAACAGCAGACCGGCATACGGCAGCCACTGGCCGTCGGCGAGTTGCAGGCGATGGTGTTGCGGCGCCAAGCGAGCCACCGGATTACCGGCGATATGCTCAATATCCAGCTCGGCCAGCCGCGCGCTGTCGCACAGGCTGCACCCGGCCAAATCCGCTGTGCCCTGCAACAGGCCTTTGGACAGCGGCGGCCGCTCGTAGGGCACGTGCGGCTCATCGCCGATCAGGATCAGCCGCCCGGTATAACCTTCTTCGCGCAAGGTCAGCGCCGCACGGCCACCGGCATGGCCGGCACCGACGATAATCAGAGCGTCGTTCATCATCACGCCGTGACGGCGAGCAATACCCGCCCCGCTTCGACCCGCACCGGGTAGGTCTTGAGGTTGACGCACACTGGCGCACCCAGGGCCTTGCCGGTGCGGTAATCGAAGCGCCCGTTGTGCTTGGGGCACTCGATGATGTGGTCCATCACGAGGCCGTCGGCCAAGTGAATTTTCTCATGGGTGCACAGCCCCGCGGTGGCAAAAAATTCATTGTCGGCCGAGCGATACACCGCGTAGGTGTGCGGCCCGTGGTCGAAGCGCAGCACGTCTTCTTCGTCTATTTCGCCCACGGCGCAGACGTCGATCCATTGATCGTTCATGGCGTTTTCTCTTGTTCTTGGAAGGCGTTCAGCCGGCAGTGGCTTCTGCATGCACGGGGGCATTGGCGGCCGGTTCGGCACGCGGGCGTATCGGGCGCTGAACGAAATGGTTGGGGTCGCTGCGCTGCTTCAAGATAGTCGGCAGGATTTCCTTGTACGCCTCGAACAGATCGGTGTAGGGCGCCGGGCAGTCGCCGCGTATTTCTTCGTGCAATTGCGCCAGGGCGTGATACGGCACCATCGGGTACATGTGGTGTTCGAGGTGGTAGTTCATGTCCATGTAGATAAAGCGCAGCACACGGTTCATATAAATGGTGCGGCAGTTGCTGCGGTGGTCGAGCACATCCTCGGCCAGGCCCACGTGTTGAGTGAGGCCGAAAATATAGCCCAGCCAGGCACCGTAGATACTCGGCAGGCCAATCAGCATCAGCGGCAGCCAGCTGTGCAGGTACAAGGCGGTGCCGATGACCACCGCGTAGATGCCGACCCAGATACGCGCCGCGCGGAACACCTTGGGCCATTCGGACTCGGGGATAAAGTCTGCCTCCTGGGCACTCATCTTGCCGACGGTATGGCGCGCCACGCCGCTGAACGTCTTCCAGGCCAAGGGCACATTGAACAGGCTCAAGAACATCATCGAGAAGCGCGGTGGGCGCGGCTCGACAATCTCAGGGTCGCGACCGACGACGATGGTGTCGGTGTGATGACGGGCATGGCTCCAACGCCACACATGGGGCTCGAAGATGCACATAAAGCTTGCAACCTGGTACAGCACGTCATTCATCCAACGGGTTTTGAACGCCGTGCCATGGCCGGTTTCGTGCCAGCGCGGGTTGGACGCGGTGCCGTACAGCACGCCATAGGCCAGGAAGAACGGCACGCAGGCCCAGGTGCCCCAGAACCAGTAGCCGCCAAAACCAGTGGCGAACAGCGCGGTCACCCAAATGGCAGTGTCGAGCAAGGCCGGGCCGTCGCGACGCTGCATCAGTGCTTTCATGCGTTTTCGGGAAACCGGCGACTGATACCAACTGGCCGAGACCAGGCCTTTATCAAAGGCGCGGGCGGCTTCGGGGCCGGTGAGGCTGTAGTCGCGCCGGGCGGGATGAGCGGTGTGTTCAGGCATTGTTATTGTTCTCCGCAAGCGGGTGGTTTCAGGTGCTGTGTGAAACCCACGATAGAGAACGCCTAAATCACCCTCAAGGCCTTGAATCCATTCCCTATCAAGCTATCATCCAGGCCCAGCGGGGCTTGATAGTTTTCTATCAAGACGCTCAAGGGGCTTGTCATGAACAACAATAAACGCCCAACCATTGCCACCGTTGCCGCCCAGGCCGGGCTGAGTGTGGCCACCGTCGACCGCGTATTGAATGCGCGTGCGCCGGTCAATCCCGACACCGCCGAACAGGTGTTCCAGGCCGCCGAAGCCGTGGGTTACTTTGCCGCGCGGCTGATTGGCCAGCGCATTCGCGAACGGCGCCCGACCTACCGCCTAGGCATCCTGTTGCTGGGCACCGCCCAGGCGTTCTACGCCAACCTGGCCCGTGCCATCAGCGATGCAGCCGAGCAGCATGCCGGTGCCAACCTTACGTGCCAGTTCGAATACATCATCGATCGCACGCCCAGCGCCATCGTCGCGCAAATCGAACAGTTGGCCGTGCAGTGCGATAGCCTCGCGGTGGTCAGTTTTGCCCACCCAATGATCAACGCCTGCCTGGCGCAGATCCGCGCAGCCGGCGTGCCGGTGGTCGCCCTGCTTTCGGATATCCACGAACACGCCGATGAGCCCTATGTGGGCCAGGACAACCACGTGGTCGGCCGCACCATGGGCTGGTTGCTCGCCCGTACCTGCGGCGCACGCAAAGGCAGCGTGGGGATCTTGCTCGGCGGCCACCGCTTTCTCGGCCACCAGGCACGGGTCGAAGGCCTGCACAGCTACCTCGCCGAGCACGCGCCGGGGCTCAAGCCGTTGGAGCCGCTGATCAACCTGGATAACTGCGACATCACCGAAGAAGCCACCCTCGACTTGATCAGCCGTCACAGCGACCTGCGCGGGCTGTGCGTGGTGGGCGGCGGCGGTGACGGCATCATCAGTGCCTTGGCACAACTGCCCAAACGACCAGCGCTGTGTTGCATTTTGCAGGAGTCGACCGAGCTGTCGCGCCAGGCGTTGAGCCAGGGTTTGATTGATGTAGTGATGGACTCGCAGCCGGGGCGGACGGCCGCGGCATTGGTGGCGTTGATGGTGGCGTTGCAGAGCGCCGAAGGGTTCGATCCGGTGCGGCATCGGGTGCTTATACCGCCGCAGATTGTGACGTCGGAGAATAGGGGGGGCTGAGTGCGCTGTAGGAAACTTCCTTTAGTGGCATTGGGTCATGGCTTGTAAAGGGCCAGCAAGGCGGGTCGCTTTTAATTGCAGGACGTTTCATAGACAATCCTCGCCGCCTTGTGCCTGCTGGAATCGGTGGCTAGTCTGCGGTCCGTCACTGCCAATTCAGTGATCGGGTTTAGTCGCCCGGATTCAGACAGGCGCATGGTCCCATGAAGTTTTATGGTGGCTGTGCGCAGGGCGCCCTCGGGCGCGCCGGGTTTCTTGTCTGACCGGTCGACTAACCTGCGTACAGTCGCCACCTTTGTTTAGTCGCAAAAGGTGTCGGCTCCTTGATCAGACAGGAACTACACCATGAACAAAGTTCTACCCGATCCACCCCAAGATCCCGCAAAAGCCCGCGCCGCTTTCAACCGCGCCATTGATCACTACCTGCCCAGCCAAGGTTTTCACTCGGTCAACGACGACCTGAGTTTCGAAGATGCCTTGCTCTACACCGCCAGTTTGCTCGACAGTGCTTCAGCCACCGCGTTGGATTGTGGGGAAGCGTTGGATAATCCCGAGCGGGCGAAGATTCTGGCGGTGTGGCATTTGCTGGAGATTGCCAGGACCACAGTGGACCGCTCCATCGAGAGCCTGAAGCCCTCATCCACCGCTGCCTGATCGCGGTCAAAAATGTGGGAACGGGCTTGCCTGCGAGGGTGGTCGGTCAGCCAGCTTACCCAGTACAGATACACTGCTATCGCAGCATAAGTATCTACACATCTTGAGCCATCCACCGGCGTAGCAGCTGTCAGAGTGAAAATGTGTAGATACCTATGGCTATCGCAGGCAAGCCCCCACAGTTGAATCTCAACCGCCACGAAAACCCGTGGCATTCAGGCCGAACCGGCTAATCTTGTTGTACAGCCCGCCCCGCGACACGTTCAGCTCCCACACTTCTTACTGTGTCAGGCTTTTAATCCAGGTCGCTTGCAGAATGGCGCTCGGCCAACTGCTCCGCAGGCTCGCCGGATACCCGATTCACCCTACGTCCCCGCTGCACCGCCGGCCGCGCTTCAATCGCATCCGCCCAGCGCAACACATGCGTGTACTCATGCACCGCCAAAAACTCCGCCGCGCCATACAAACGGCCTTTTACCAACCCGCCATACCAAGGCCAGATCGCGATATCGGCGATGGTGTACTCATCCCCAGCAATGTATTCACTTACCGCCAGGCGCTGATCCAATACATCCAGCTGACGCTTGGTCTCCATGGCAAACCGATTGATCGCATACTCCATCTTGCTCGGCGCATACGCATAGAAATGCCCGAAACCACCGCCCAGGTAAGGTGCGCTGCCCATCTGCCAGAACAACCACGACAAGCATTCCGCACGCGCCGCAGGCTCAGTCGGGAAGAATGCGCCGAACTTTTCCGCCAGGTACTGCAAAATCGCGCCCGACTCAAACACACGAATCGGCGTGGCGCCGCTACGGTCCAGTAATGCCGGGATCTTGGAGTTGGGATTGACCCCGACAAAGCCGCTGCCGAACTGGTCGCCGTCGCCGATCTTGATCAGCCAGGCATCGTATTCCGCCCCGCTGTGCCCCAGGGCCAGCAGCTCTTCCAGCAAGAGGGTGACCTTCTGCCCATTGGGCGTGGCCAGGGAATACAGCTGCAGCGGGTGCCCTCCCACCGGCAGCGCCTTGTCGTGGGTTGCCCCGGCAATCGGTCGGTTGATGCTGGCGAAAGTGCCGCCGCTTTCGGTGTCCCAGGTCCACACTTTCGGGGGTACGTACTCGGTCATGCTGACTGCTCCAGAGGCGTTTTCGATCGACGTAGTGCTCCAGACTAAACCAAACGTTGCTGGAGCGTCACACAGTGAATGCCGGCCCATCCGCAAGGCCGGTTCAAAGATGCAGCGGTACGCCAGCGGCGCCATTGCGCGGCACGTGTACCCGTAGCGCAATCAACAAGGCTGCCAACAACATCAGTACCCCGGCGCCGAGAAACACACCGGCAATGCCACTGACACTGAACATCGCGCCCCCACCGGCCGCCCCCGCCGCGATGGCTGACTGCACCGAAGCCACGACCATGCCACCCGCACTTTCAGCTTGATCCGGCACGGCGCGAGCCACCCAGTTCGACCACGCCACGGGCACCCCGCCAAAGGCCATGCCCCACAGCGCCAGCAGCAGCGCCTGGCCTGGCAGAGAGGCAGGCAACAGCACCAGGGCGAGCGCCGCAACGCCGACCAATACCGGCATCAACACCAATGTGCCGCGCGGATAGCGCACCAGCAACCAACCGGCCAGCAGCGTGCCGACGAAGTTAGCGGCGCCGAACCCCAGCAGCATCAAGGCCAGCCCTTGAGTCTGCACGCCCGTGGTGCTTTCCAGGAATGGCCGAATGTAGGTGAACAGCGCGAAGTGCGCGGTGTGTACCAATACGCAGGCAAACATGCCGATGGCGATGCCAGGGCGCAGCAGCACATCCAATACCGTGCGCAGCCGTGCACTGCCAGTGGGAGCCAGGCGTGGCAGCGTGAGCAGCTGGAACGCCAACGTCACCACGCCAACGGCGGCCGCGGCCACAAACGCACTGCGCCAGCCATACACATCGCCGAGGTAGCTGCCCAGCGGCACGGCAACCACCGTGCCCACCGCTATGCCACTGAAGATGATCGACAGCGCACGGGGCAGCAGCGACGCCGGCACCAGGCGCATCGCCACCGCTGCCGCCATACTCCAGAAACCACCCAGGGCGACGCCCAGCAGGATGCGCATCAACAGCAGCACCGCCAGGTTCGAAGACAGCGCCACCAACACGTTGGACGCGATCATCAGCATGGAAAACCCCAGCAGCACCACGCGCCGGTCGATCCCGCGCGTCAGGCCGGGCACCAGCAAGCCAGCGAACAACGCCACCACTGCCGTCACGGTTACAGCCTGACCAGCCAGGGCCTCCGACACCCCAAGGTCCATCGCCATCGGCGTCAGCAGGCTGGCCGGCAGGTATTCTGCCGTCAACAACCCGAATACCCCCATGGCCAGGGAAAACACCGCCATCCAGGCCGGGGTAGCGGGCTCCGCCTTGGAACGGATAGAGGCTTGAGCTACACAATCATTCATCACACGACATCCTCAGGAAATTAGCGCGACCGCCAGTCTAGGTTCGCCAACCCGGATGATCTATGATGCAAACCCTTGAGTTTTTGACCGAAACCCCGAACATGACTGCACCGGCCCCGTTCAATCTGTCGTCCGACCTTATCGATGAACTGCTGCGCGGCATGCGCCTGCGCGGGGTGCAGTACCAGCGCATTCAGGCCGGACCCCGCTTCGGCATGGGCTTCGACGCCAAACCCGGTCACGCCTACTTCCATTTCCTCGCCGCAGGTGTGGCCACCCTGCGCACCGACGACGGCAGCCTGTTTGAATTGTCGGCGGGCAATGCCGTGTTCATCTCCCACGGCGGCGCACATGCGCTGTTGTCCACGGCGGATGTCGCTGTGCAGGACATCAGCCGATTTGACGCCACCCCGCTGGGCGATACCGTCTGCGCCGTGGATGCATCGCCCGACACGCCCCCCAATACGTTGCTGTTCAGCGCCTGCATGGAGTTCGAAATCGGCAGTATCCAGGGGCTCGGCAGCCTGATGCCGGCCTTGATGCTGATCGATACCAAGGGCCAGCGCTACCCCGGCCTGATGCCGATCCTGGCGGTGATGGAGCGCGAAGTCGCCAGTGCTCGCGTCGGCTACTCGGGCATCCTCGCGCGCCTGGCCGATGTGGTGGCCGCCATGATCGTGCGGGGTTGGGTGGAATGCGCCTGCGGCAATGCATCGGGGCTGGTGGCAGCGTTGCGCGACGCACGGCTGGCCGGGGCCCTGCTTGCCCTGCATCAGCAACCAGGCCGCGATTGGAGCGTGGCCGAGTTGGCCGCGCACAGTCATACCTCCCGTTCGGTGTTCGCCGAACGCTTCCAAGCCACCCTGGGTCTTCCGCCGCTGCGCTACGTGACGCAATTGCGCATGCGCCTGGCCAGCCAATGGTTGACGCTGGAGCGCTTGCCCATCGAAGAAGTGGCGCTGCGCCTGGGCTATACCTCCCAGGCGGCGTTCAGTCGCGCATTCAAGCGCATCACCGGCCAGCCACCTGGAGCCAGCCGCCAGGGCTCCAGGAGCCCGGCATGAAACAGCGCCAAGCCATTGCGCAGGCTGATCCCGCGCCCTTACTCTCTTGAGCTCACCACGTAGCAAGCAATGGAGGTTTCATGAAACTGATCGGCATGCTGGACTCGCCTTACGTACGCCGCGTGGCGATCTCCCTGGAGCTGTACGGCGTGGATTTCGTGCATGAACCGCTGTCGGTGTTTCGCACCTTCAACGAATTCGCGCAGATCAACCCGGTGGTCAAGGCCCCGACCCTGGTGCTGGACGATGGCACGGCGCTAATGGATTCCAGCCTGATCCTGGACTACCTGGAAACCCTCGCCCCGGCTGACAAAAAGCTGCTGCCCCCGCAGCCCGCCGCGCGCGCCCATGACTTGCATGTGCTTGGGCTGGCGCTGGCGGCCTGTGAGAAGAGCGTGCAGATCGTGTATGAGCACAAGCTGCGCCCGGCCGAGAAACTGCATGCGCCGTGGCTGGAGCGTGTCACCGGCCAATTGCTGGCGGCTTATTCGCTGCTCGACAAGCAACTGGCCGACAGCGAGGCGCTGACTCAGGCTTCGATTACAGCGGCGGTGGCCTGGTCGTTCAGCCAGTTAACCGTGGCGTCGGTGGTCAAGGCGGATACGTTTCCCAACGTGAAGCGCCACGCCGAGCGCCTGGAGCAGCACCCGGCTTTCAAGCAGTACCCGATCGAATAAACACCATCGTCTCAAGGGGGTGCGGGCTTGCTCGCGAATGCGGTGGATCAGTCAAATAATCCGGTGACTGACACACAGCTTTCGCGAGCAAGCCCGCTGCCACCTTTGGCCTGCGTCGTTATGAAGTTAGCTAGCCCTGCCTAAACCCAGCCGCCATCCACAATAAAATTCTGCGCCGAACACATCGCCGACGCATCGGAAGCAAGAAACAACGCCATATTGGCGATGTGTTCCGGCAGCACACTGCCCGGCAAACACTGGCTGCGGCTGATCAGTTCCCTGGCGGCATCGTCGACCCACATCGCCAGTTGTTTCTCTGTCATCACCCAACCCGGCACCAGCGTGTTCACGCGGATGCGACTCGGCCCCAGTTCGCGAGCCAGCGCGCGGGTCATGCCGTGGGCGGCGGCCTTGCTGGCGGCGTACACCGGGTAGCCGGCGGATGCCATCATCCAGCCGACCGAGCCGAGGTTGATGATCGAGCCGCTACCGGCGCTTTTCATCATGGGCACCACGGCCTTGGCGGCGAAGAAAGCGTGTTTGAGGTTGACGGAGATCAGCCTGTCGAACATTTCCGAGTCGATTTCTTCCAGGGTGTGACGCACGTCATTGGCGGCGTTGTTTACCAGCACGGTGATCGGCCCCAGAGAGTGTTCGAAACGAGCGATGGCGGCTTTGTAGGCAATCTCGTCGGTGATGTCGCAGTTCACGAACTCCACAGTGTGCCCGCGGGAACTGAGCAGCGCCGCGAGGCGTTCGCCCTGGCTTTGCGCGCGGTCGACAAAGCCCACCTTGGCGCCCTGGGCGGCGAAGGCCCGCACCATGAATTCGCCGATCCCTGAGGCACCTCCGGAGATCAGGACGGTTTTGCCTTCAAGGTCGGGATACACGGCGTGTTGAGTACTCATAACATCTTGCCTCGCTCAATTAGTCTTATTTTATTTTGCAAAAACGGCTTTTAAGGCTATAAATTCGCTGTCATAACGACAAAATATCGCTATTAGTAGAACTATTCCACTCAAAACAACAAAAGGAAGTTCGACCATGAAGCCCCCTCGTTATCTGCTGTCAGGTCTCGCCATGTCCGTATTAATCGCCAGTGGCGGGGCTCACGCCGCAGGCCTCTCCAGTGAACACAAGCCTTTCGGTAAAACCAACGACGGCACCGCCGTCGAGCAGTACATCTTGCGCAACAGCCATGGCATGCAAGCCACGGTGATCACCTACGGCGGCGTGTTGCAGTCGCTGAAAGTGCCGGACAAAAACGGCAAGGTCGACGACGTGGTGCTGGGCTTTGACGACGTGCAAGGCTACCAGGCCGGCACGGCGTTTTTCGGCGCGACCATCGGGCGCTTCGGCAACCGCTTGGCCGGCGGTGCCTTTGAGCTCGACGGCAAGCGCTTCCAGGTGCCGCTCAACGATGGTCCCAACTCACTGCATGGCGGCGCCCAGGGCTTCGACAAACAGGTGTGGAAGGCCGCACAGGTCAAGGGCAAGGACTCGGTCGGCGTGACCCTCACCTACCTGTCCAAGGACGGTGAAATGGGCTTTCCCGGCAACCTGAAAACCGAGGTCACCTACAGCCTCAACGAGAAAAACGAACTGCACATCGACTACAAGGCCACCACCGATAAACCCACGGTGCTCAACCTTACCAACCACAGCTACTTCAACCTCGCCGGTGCGGGGAATGGTGACATTCTCAAGCAGGTGGCGACCCTGCACGCCAGCCATTACACGCCGGTGAACGCCACCTTGATTCCAACCGGCGAAATCGCGTCGGTGAAAGGCACGCCGATGGACTTCCTGAAACCGACGCCGATCGGCCAGCACATCAAGGACGATCACCCGCAGCTCAAGTTCGCCGAGCCGAAACAGGGCGGGTTTGACTTCAACTGGGCACTCGATACCAAGGGTGACGTGAAACAGTTGGCTGCCCAAGTGCATGATCCTGAGTCGGGGCGGCGGTTGCAGCTCTACACCACAGAGCCCGGTGTGCAGTTCTATACCAGCAACTTCCTCGATGGTTCGGTGAAGGGCAAAGCGGGGAAGACGTATCTGCACTGGAGCGGTTTCACGTTGGAGACCCAGCATTTTCCGGATGCGCCTAATCAGCCGAAGTTTGCGTCTACCCGTTTGAATCCAGGGCAGACTTACACCCAGAACACCATTTTCAAATTCTCCGCCGATTAAAAATGTGGGAGCGGGCTTGCCCGCTCCCGCATTTAATCGTCACATGGCATGACTCAGCGTTGTTTCATGCGGTCGATGACCACCGCCAGCAGCAGGATCGAGCCGCGAATCACGTACTGATAAAACGTGTCGATGTTCTTCAGGTTCATCGCGTTCTCAATGATCGCCAAAATCAACACGCCGGCAATCACATGGCGAATCATGCCAACACCACCACTCAACGACACCCCGCCCAACACACACGCCGAGATCACCGTCAGCTCAAAACCCTGGCCGATCATCGGCTGGCCGGAGGTCATGCGCGAGGCCAGGATCACCCCGGCCAGGGCGCCGATCACACCGTGCACGGCAAATATCAGGATCTTGGTGCGATCAACGTTTACACCCGCCAGCAACGCCGCTTCCGGGTTGCCGCCGATGGCCAAGGTGTTGCGCCCATAAGTGGTGTAATTGAGCAGCCAGCCGAAAAACACGAAGCACAGGATGGTAATCAGGATCGGCACCGGCACGCCCAGCAGTTGGCCGTTACCGAAGATAAAGAACTGCTCCTCGGACACCCCCACCGCCTTGCCGTTGGCGAAGATATACGCCAGCCCGCGCACGATCTGCATGGTCGCCAGCGTGGTAATCAGCGCATTGACCCGCAGCTTGGCAATCACGATGCCATTGATCAGCCCCACAACCAGGCCCATCAGCAAGGCGGCGCCGATACCGAGCATGACGCTGTCGGTGTCGCGCATCACAATCGCCGCCACCACCCCGGCGCAGGCAATTACCGAGCCCACCGACAAGTCGAAGTGCCCCGACGCCAGGCAAAACAACATGGTACAGGCGGCGATGCCCACCGTGGAAATCGCCAGGCCCAGACCGCGCATGTTCAGCGGCGAGAGGAAGTTGTCGATGAGCAAGGCGCACAGCAGGAAGATGCCCACCGCGGCCAGCAGCATCGCCCAGTTGTCGAGCAGTGCGCGCATGTCCAGGGGTTTGCGTGCCGAGGGCAACGCGTTGTCTTGGGTTGTCATAGTCGTCTCTCAGTTCGCCAGGCTGCGCGGCAAAGCCAGTTGCAGCAGGTTGGATTCAGTCGCGTGCTCGCGGGTTTGCTCACCCCGCAGTGCGCCTTCGCACAGCACCAGGATGCGGTCGGAGATGCCCATCACTTCCATCAGGTCGCTGGACACCACAATGACTGCAATGCCTTGGGCGGCGAGGTTATGGATGATCTGGTAGATCTCGGCCTTGGCGCCGATATCGATGCCACGGGTCGGCTCGTCCAGCAGCAGGACTTTCATCGGCATCGACAGCCAGCGGCCAAGAATGGCCTTCTGCTGATTGCCGCCGGACAGGTACATGATTTTCTGCGCCGCGTTGGGCGTTTTGACCTTCATCGCCTTGATTTGCTGGTCGGCGTTGCCCTTCTCCCACCCCTCGCGCAACAGCCAGCCGAACCGGGAGTGCGTGCTGCGTGCGCTGATATTGATGTTCTCGGCGACGCTGGACAGCGGAATGATGCCTTCCTTCTTGCGGTCTTCCGGGCACAGCAGCACGCCCGCGGCGATGGCATCGCGCGGTGAGCGCAGTTGCAGTGCTTGACCGCAGAGCTCCAGTTGACCGGCGCCCGCACGCTCCAAGCCGCTGAGCAGGCGGAACAACTCGGTACGCCCAGCCCCCACCAACCCGAACAAGCCGAGAATCTCGCACTTGCGCACGTTGAAACTGATCGGCTCACGCAGGCCGGGGCCGAGCAGGCCATCGACCTTGAGCGCGACCTCGCCGTGCTCACGCGGGCGATAGTCGTAAATGTCCTGGATATCGCGCCCGACCATGCAGGTCACCAACTGGTCGTGGGTCAGCGCGCTCATGTCCTCGAAGGTGCGCACGTAGCGGCCATCCTTGAACACCGTGACCGCGTTGCAGATGCGGAACACTTCCTCCATGCGGTGCGACACGTAGAGCACCACTTTGCCCTCATCGCGCAGGCGCGTGATGATCGCCATCAAGCGGTCGATCTCCCGCGCCGACAGGCTGCTGGTGGGTTCATCAAACGCTATCACATGCGCGCCACGGGACAACGCCTTGGCGATTTCCACCAGTTGGCGTTGGCCCAGGGACAGGCGGCCGAGCTTTTCATCCGGGTCGATTTCATCCGCCAGCCCCTTGAGGCAAGCCAACGCCTGCTTGCGCAGCCGCGCCCGATTGACCACCCCAAAACGCGACGGCAAATGCCCGAGGAACAGGTTCTCGGCCACGGTCATTTCCGGCACCAGATGCAGCTCCTGGT
>NZ_CAXAOY010000009.1:0-213469 GCF_963970975.1 Pseudomonas sp. RA_15y_Pfl1_P11 | reverse complement strand
CCGTCTCAATCTGCTTTCACGCCTTCCGGTCGTACAGTGCCAACGGCATTCAACGGGGCGCTGGGTCAGGAACCAGGCTTCTATATCGTGCCCAAGAGCATGTCCCGCGAAGCATTGGAGGCCACACTTTTTTCGACAATTGATCCGGCTGTGATGCGTAAGTTTCAATCACTGAATCCCAACACCGGCAACGTCAAAGCCGGCTCGATGATCGTGCTCAGCGATCCGAACAATACTTCCTGCACCTATCAGGAAGCGCAACTGATGCAGGCTGCACAACAAGTCAGCGAATCTCTGGATTCGCTGACGCCTGATGAGGCCGACTTTCTGTATCGACACGGTGCCGAAATCGCCGGTTTCATCGGGCACACCTCAACCTGGCTCGGCGTCAGCGCTGTGGTGATGGAAAAGCACATGAACAACCTGCGCGACACTCTCCAAGCTATCGAACGTTTACATCAAGAAAATTATCGCCAGCACGGCCACCTCAAGTCGTCGCAGTTCTTCACCGATCGCCAGCGTCTCATGAACCAGCTAGATGCCCATCTGCTCAACTCCACGCGCTTACGTGGCCAAACCACCCTGGGCGATCACCCCAAGTTGAAAGCGGCCCTCGGCATTTCCAGTCGTAGCTTGGTGCACCATTGGGACAAGGCCGGTGCGCCGGGGCAGATTCCGGGTTATTCCGCGCATGTGGAAGCGACCAGCCGCGCTACCAGATACATGAAGGCGGGTGGTTACATCGGGATTGGGCTTGGCGGCGTATCCTCCTTGCTGGCGATACAACAGGTTTGCAATAACGATTCCAGGGCGGCTTGCGAAAAGATCAAGTTCACAGAGGGTGGACAGTTCGCAGGCTCGGTTGGCGGCGGCGCATTTGGCGGATCGGCAGGCGGTGTTGCTGGTGGCGCGATCTGTCTTGCACTTGGTGTTACGACCGGTATAGGAGGCGTTGTATGTGTCGCGACTTTAGTTGGGGCAGGCGCATGGGCGGGTACGACTATCGGCGGTATGCGTGGAGAACAGATAGGCGAAAAACTGTACGAAAAAACTTTGCCATGACAACGGATGAGTCTTGGAACGCCTGGTTAGAAATCTGGCTTTTGGCCAGCCCATTCCTTCTTGGATTTACTGGTCTCGCGCTTAATCTATATCTTACTCACCGTCACATGGATGCCATAAAAGAGGCTTTGAAAAACAGCCGTTATATCTATCTTTGGGGAGACAGCCTTGGGAAGCGCGGTTTGATTTGGTCTCTTTTGGAAATGTCACAAATTGCCGGAATGATCCTGATGCCAAAGGTGCATATCCGGCATGGCAACTTGGATCCAGTGGACTTTGAAAACTTCCCACCCTATCTAAAACGTCTTTTCATAATCGTTACAACGCTAATCTGTACGGCTCTGATTTGGTTGGCGGCTGCATACATTCTGGCAAAGCTCAGGTAACCCAAACGGGCCTCACCCGAGGCCCGACATCAGCAAAGAATCAGACGCAATACCAGCCAACACGTAAGTTGACTGACCCACCGCCTTCGCGAGCAAGCCCGCTTCCACAGGGGTAATGTGGGGCGTCAGGGCGTCAGGCGGCAACCCTGGCGGTCCCCCAACCACCGCGCACTGTGCGTACGCCCCAACCCACTCGCCGTCACTTCACTGCGCGCCGGGTTGTCGCTGAATGCGCTGGTCGGCACGTATTGCTTTACATACCCACGGCAATACTCGGCCGGGTTGTTCGCCACGTACCGACACGAGCAATACTCCTTGGCGGTGTACGCCGCGATGATGTCGGGGAAGGCTTGCAGGTTGACGCGCTCGTGCCAGATCCACCCCAGCAGGGCGAGGAGCAGCAGGAGGAACAGGCTGGCGAACGGACGACGGCGGATCATGGTTGCACCGCCGCAAGCACGCGCTTGAGCAGTTCGTTGTGGCGGTAGCTGCCGTCGCGGTCGTCGCCATAGCGCACGATCACCAGGCGTTCGTCGGGCATCACGTACAGCGCCTGGCCCCAATGGCCGAGGGCGGCGAAGGTGTCGGCGGGGGCGTCGGGCCAGGGCCGTGGAGTGCCTTGATTGAGCCACCAATGGCCGCCAGGGACGGCTTCGTCCTGGCCGGCTTTGTATTTATCGAACGGCTGGCGATTGAAGGTCACCCAATCCTTTGGCAGCAACTGTTGATCCCCCCAACGCCCATCCCGCGCCATCAGCAGGCCGACGCGCGCCAGGTCGCGGGCGGTGAGGTAGGCGTAGGACGAGGCGACAAAGGTTTCATCGGCGTCGGTTTCCCACGTGGCACTGCGGATACCCAAGGGCTTGAACAGTGCGTCCCAGGGGTAACTCATATAAGCCTTGAGGCCGAGCATGCCTTTGAGGGCGGCGGACAGGATGTTGGTGTCGCCGCTGGAGTAACGAAAGGCCTGGCCGGGTGCGCTGGCCGCCTCCGTGTCCGCTGCAAAGTCAGCCATATCGGCGCGGCCACGGGTGTAGAGCATCGCCACCACCGAAGAGTTCAGTGGCGCGTATTCGTAGTCTTCCTGCCAGTCCAGGCCCGAGGCCCAGTGCAGCAAATCGGCCATGGTCACGGTTGGGTGTTGCTTCATCGGCGGGTAGAAGCGCGCGACCGGGTCGGTCAATTTAAAGCGGTTATCGCCATAGGCCACGCCCAGCACGGTGGCCATCAGGCTTTTACTGATGGACCAGGTGAGGTGCGGCGTGCTGGCCGTGGTGGGCGCGGCGTAGCGTTCGTAGATAACCTCGCCGTCGCGGATCACCAGCAACGCGTCGGTGCGAATGCCTTGGCGAGTGGTGTCGTCTCGCGCAGGGAAAGCGTAGGCATCCAAGGCGTCGACGGCAGGACCTGCGAGCGGTGTGCCCTTGGCCCATTCTTTGTCGGGCCAGGTTTCGGCGTGGACGGTAACGGTGACGAGTAGCAAGGCAACGCACAACAGGCCTCTGACCATGGACGCAAACTCAAGGAGGGCATTCAAGCCCGCGAGCCTAGCGCAGGCCAATGACAGATTTGCTACACGGAGGCTGTCACCCAACCGTCACCGTAAGTTCATGGAGATGACACCGAGCCTACATAGCCTGACTTTGGACAACAAAGTCGACTGGCCGCAACCTGGCCGGCACCCGGAGACTCGCTATGACTCAGATCGCCCGCATCAGCGACAAAGGCAATGAACGCCGTCTGCAAGCCGAACGCCTGGTGGGCGCCAAGGCCTTGCAGGAAGCCCAGGCCCTGCGGTTCAACGTGTTCAGCGGCGAGTTCAACGCCAAGCTGAAAGGCGCGGAACTGGGCCTGGACATGGATGACTATGATGTTCACTGCAGCCACATCGGCGTGCGGGACTTGAACAGCGGTCGATTGGTCGCCACCACCCGTTTGCTCGATCACCAGGCCGCCAGCACCCTGGGACGATTCTACAGCGAAGAAGAGTTCAGCCTGCACGGTTTACTGCACTTGCAGGGCCCGATCCTGGAAATCGGCCGCACCTGCGTCGACCCCGCCTACCGTAACGGCGGCACGATCGCCGTGTTGTGGGGCGAGTTGGCCGAAGTGTTGAACCAAGGCGGCTACAGCTACCTGATGGGGTGCGCAAGCATCCCGATGCACGACGGCGGCATCCAGGCTCACGCGATCATGCAGCGTCTGCGCGAACGCTACCTGTGCAACGAACACCTGCGTGCCGAACCGAAGAAACCACTGCCGGCACTGGACCTGCCGTCCAACGTAATCGCCGAGATGCCACCGCTGCTCAAGGCCTATATGCGCCTGGGTGCGAAGATCTGCGGCGAGCCGTGCTGGGATGAAGACTTCCAAGTGGCCGACGTGTTCATCCTGCTCAAGCGCGATGAGCTATGCCCGCGTTACGCCCGCCACTTCAAGGCCGCCATGTGATGAGCCGCCTGCGGATTTACGGGCGCATTGCCCGCGTGTTGGTGGTGGTGGCGCTGGGCTTGAGCATGGCCAGCGTGTTTGGCCTGTTTGAGCGTTTGGGCGTAGCCAACTCGATGGTGCGCCGCCAGCGCTGGTCGCGGTTCTTCATGGCGCGCCTGACCAATGCCCTGCCCTTTCGCGTGACGGTGCACGGCGAGTTGCCAACGCAGCCGATGCTGTGGGTGAGCAACCACGTGTCCTGGACCGATATTCCGCTGCTGGGCGCTGTGGCACCGATGTCGTTCTTGTCCAAGGCCGAAGTGCGCACCTGGCCGGTGGCCGGCTGGTTGGCGGCTAAAGCGGGCAGCCTGTTTATCCGCAGGGGTTCGGGTGACAGCCAGTTGATCCGCAAGCAGATGACCCGTCATCTGGAGCAACAGCACCCGCTGCTGATGTTCCCGGAAGGCACCACCACCGACGGC
The DNA here is from genome assembly GCF_963970975.1 of Pseudomonas sp. RA_15y_Pfl1_P11. Taxonomy (NCBI): domain Bacteria; kingdom Pseudomonadati; phylum Pseudomonadota; class Gammaproteobacteria; order Pseudomonadales; family Pseudomonadaceae; genus Pseudomonas; species Pseudomonas sp. RA_15y_Pfl1_P11. The sequence continues at coordinate 209,109 of NZ_CAXAOY010000009.1, read as the reverse complement.
CGCAGCCTGCGCACGTTCCACGGGCGCTTGCTGGCCAGTGCGATCGATGCGGATGTGTCGCTGCAACCGGTGGCGATCCGTTATTTGCGCGACGGCCAAGCGGACCCACTGGCACCGTTTATTGGCGATGATGATTTGCTGTCGCACCTGATGCGTCTGTTTGGCAATGACCAGGGTGATGTGGAGATTCACGTGCTCAAGCCTATTGCCTGTGCCGGGCAGGAACGTGCGGCGCTGGCTTATCAGGCGCAGCAGGCGGTGCAGATAGCGTTGTTCGGGCCGCTGCCGGAGGCAGAACAAGTGGATGCTCGACCGGCGTTCGCGGCCTGAGGCGAGCAGGGTCAAAATAATGTGGGAGCGGGCCCGCCCCCACATTTAGATCCCAATAGTCAGTTGGGCTTGTGCAAATTTCTGCAGCTCGGGGTAGAACACTCGAAAGTCTTCACTCAACGGCTCATATAACACCTGCAACTCCTGCATGGCATGTCGCAGTTCCTCGGGCTGTGTCAGCCGCCGCGAGATCCCGCGCAACACCTGCTCCATCACCGCAAACTCGCGGTAAGAACCCAACCAATCATCCGCCGCCATATACGGCGCAATCTGCGCCAGCCGCCCCGGCAACTGCGGCTCGGCCGCCAGCACGCGGTACACCTGGGACGTGAAGCGCTCCAGCGGCTGGTCAGCATACAGCGCCCAATCCCGCGCCAGGCAGTGGTCGAAAAACACATCGAGGACGATCCCGGCATAGCGCCGGCGGGTCAGGCTGAAGCGTGACAACGCCTCACCCACCAACGGGTGACTGTCGGTAAAACGATCAATCGAGCGGTGCAGCTGGATCGCCGATTCGATTTGCGGGCCGAACTGACCCTGCAGGCGCCCTTTGACGAAATCGCCATACAGGCTACCCAGCAATTGCGCAGGAAGTTGGCCGCCCAAGTGCAGATGTGCGAGATAATTCATGGCGCGCAGTCTATCACTGCCAGCAACGTATCGTTATAACCCGATATACCGATTAAGCCTAGGTTCAGATCAAAATCATATTGGTATATCGGGATAGAGCGATTTAAAGTTCGCCTCATCGCGATATAACGCTTTACGAAACCGAGCACCTGCCATGTCCATCGACCTCGACGAAATAATAAAAGCCCTGGCGCACCCAGTACGACGAGACATCCTCACTTGGCTGAAAGACCCGAAAGTGCAGTTCCCCGAGCAACTGCACAACCACGAATACGGCATCTGCGCCGGTCAGATCGATCAGCGCTGCGGCTTGTCCCAGTCGACCGTGTCGGCCCACCTGGCCACCTTGCAACGCGCAGGTTTGATCAGCAGCCAGAAGGCCGGCCAGTGGCACTTTTTCAAACGCAACGAGGAAACCATCCAGGCCTTCCTTGCGGCGCTCATCACTGAACTCAGCGCTGACGAAAACGTAGCGTTGTAACAAGGAAACGATAATGCCCCTCTCGCTACTCATACTGGCCCTCAGCGCCTTCGCCATCGGTACCACCGAGTTCGTCATCATGGGCTTGCTGCCCGATGTAGCGGCGGACCTGGGTGTGTCGATTCCCGGCGCAGGCTGGCTGGTCACCGGCTACGCCTTGGGTGTGGCCATCGGTGCACCGTTCATGGCACTGGCCACCGCCAAGCTGCCACGCAAGGCGGCACTGGTAGCGTTGATGGGTATCTTCATTATCGGCAACCTCCTCTGCGCCCTGGCCAGTGACTACAACGTGCTGATGTTTGCCCGCGTCGTCACCGCACTGTGCCACGGTGCTTTCTTTGGGATTGGTTCAGTGGTAGCGGCCAACCTGGTGCCGGCCAACAAGCGTGCCTCGGCCGTAGCCTTGATGTTCACCGGTTTGACCCTGGCCAACGTGCTTGGCGTACCACTGGGTACCGCACTGGGCCAAGAAGCCGGCTGGCGCTCGACGTTCTGGGCGGTGACGGTGATGGGTGTGGTGGCGTTGATTGGCTTGATCCGTTTCCTGCCCGCCAAGCGTGATGAAGAGAAACTCGACATGCGCGCCGAACTGGCCGCGCTCAAAGGCGCCGGCATCTGGCTGTCGCTGAGCATGACCGCGCTGTTCGCCGCGTCTATGTTCACCCTCTTCACCTACGTTGCGCCGCTGCTAGGCGATGTCACCGGCGTGTCGCCCACAGGCGTGACCTGGACCCTGCTGCTGATCGGCCTGGGCCTCACCGTGGGCAATATCATTGGCGGCAAGCTGGCGGACAAACGCCTGGCGGCCACCCTGATCGGCGTGTTCATCAGTATGGCGGTAGTTTCCACCGCGCTGACCTGGACCAGCGTCGCCATCATCCCGACTGAAATCACCTTGTTTCTGTGGGCCACCGCCTCGTTCGCCGCCGTGCCTGCGTTGCAGATCAACGTGGTGACCTTTGGCAAGGCCGCACCGAACCTGGTGTCCACCCTGAACATCGGCGCCTTCAACATCGGCAACGCCCTTGGCGCCTGGGTCGGCGGCAGTGTGATAGCCCACGGTTTCGGCCTGACCAGTGTGCCGTTAGCCGCAGCGGCCCTGGCGATCCTCGCGCTGGTGGTGACCCTGATTACTTTCCGTCAGAGCGGCGATGCCGGCCTGGCCCCTGCGACCAACTGATCCACTTCAAAGACAAAGGTATTTTCCCGATGACGACTATTTTCGATCCGATCAAACTGGGCGACCTGGAACTGTCGAACCGCATCATCATGGCGCCGCTGACCCGCTGCCGTGCAGACGACGGTCGCGTACCCAACGCGCTGATGGCCGAGTACTACGTGCAACGCGCTTCCGCCGGGCTGATCCTCAGCGAAGCCACTTCCGTGACGCCGCTGGGCGTGGGCTACCCGGATACCCCGGGCATCTGGTCCAACGACCAGGTACGCGGCTGGGCCAACGTGACCAAGGCGATTCATGGCGCAGGCGGCAAGATCTTCCTGCAGCTGTGGCATGTGGGCCGTATTTCCCACGAGTCGTACTTGAACGGCGAAACTCCGGTTGCACCGAGTGCGATCCAACCTAAAGGACACGTCAGCCTGGTGCGCCCACTGGCCGACTACCCGACCCCTCGCGCGCTGGAAACCGCTGAAATCGCCGACATCGTCGACGCATACCGCACCGGTGCCGAGAACGCCAAGGCCGCCGGTTTTGACGGCGTGGAAATCCACGGTGCCAATGGCTACCTGCTCGACCAATTCCTGCAAAGCAGCACCAACCAGCGTACCGACAACTACGGTGGCTCCCTGGAAAACCGTGCACGCCTGCTGCTGGAAGTGACTGACGCCGCCATCGAAGTCTGGGGCGCCGGTCGCGTGGGTGTGCACTTGGCACCACGCGCCGACTCCCATGACATGGGCGACGACAGCCTGGCGCAGACCTTCACCTACGTCGCCAGCGAATTGGGCAAGCGTGGCATCGCCTTCATCTGCTCGCGTGAAAAGGAAGGCGCTGACAGCCTCGGCCCACAACTCAAAAAAGCCTTTGGCGGTATGTACATTGCCAACGAACGCTTCACCAAGGACAGCGCCAATGCCTGGCTGGCTGAAGGCAAGGCGGATGCGGTGGCCTGGGGCGTGCCGTTTATTGCCAACCCGGACTTGCCAGCGCGGCTGAAGGCGGATGCGCCGCTGAATGAGCCACGCCCGGACACCTTCTACAGCAAGGGCCCGGTCGGTTATATCGACTACCCGACGCTGGCGCTCTGACGTAACGTGCTGAAATGAAAAAGCCCCGGTTCGCAGGAACCGGGGCTTTTTTACTCGTACCTTGAACACACCAACGACCCCATGTGTGCGGGCTTGCCCGCGATGGCGGTGTTTCAGTAACAGGTGAAGTGACTGATCCACCGCCATCGCAGGTAAGCCAGCCCCCACATTTCGAATGTGTGCAGCCAGGGGTAACATTCCTTCACAGCCCTGCAACAAAATCGCTACAAAATACTTAGCCGGCTACCTATCAACCACCCGCCAGCCCGTATATAAAGTCATCCCACCAATCAGGCAGAAGGACGATTGACCATCCTTATGCTTTACTCGTGACACAACCTGACGCAATTACGCATGTTGTCTCAATTGCGCAGGCTGGGGCTCCAGCGCAGCATGTCCAGCCCTGCGTCCACCCAGCGCTCGGCTTCCTGATGTAGCTGGAAGCTGTCGGGGACCAGCAGCCATTGGCCGATCAGCCCGTTGATGTAGGCGTGGATACACACCGCGCCACGGGTGGTGTCGAGGTTTTCCGGCAGTTGCCCGCGATGGACCGCGTTACGCAATGTCAGGCTGATGCGCAGGTTGCATTCCAGGCTGTGGGTCTGACGCTGGCGGCGCATGTCGCACATTTCATCGGTGAATTCGCACTTATGGAACAAGATCTCGTTGATGCGCCGGGTTTTCGGGTCCAAGGCCACTTGATGGAACAAATGAATCAGCAGCTTGCGCATGCAGCCCAGCGGGTCGAGTTCGTCCTCGCTTTCACTGGCCCTGGCCAATTCGTCCAGCGGCTCATGAAGGGTATCGAGCAGCGCCTGCAGCAAATCGGATTTGTTGCTGAAATGCCAGTAGATAGCACCCCGCGTCACACCGGCCAGCGCGGCGATGTCCGCCAGCGTAGTGCGCGCAACGCCGCGCTCATAGAAGGCTTGCTCGGCGGCTTGGAGGATCTGGCTGCGCGTTTCCTGAGCTTCCTCTTTAGTGCGACGAACCATGGCAGTAAAACCTCAATCAGGACACTTGAGACTATCGTTAAGGCAGAATTAATCGCCGGTAATGATCATCTGAATATTTGTGGGACGACACCGTCATGGGTGCCGAACGTAATGGAATCGAGGCTTTGGGCGTTGCTTTGTCAACATTGCGCAAAGCCTGTCAAGAGTTTACAAACAACCATGAACGTAAGTATATTGCGTAGCAAGCTACTTATCCACTCGCCATTTGTTTTTTACCTTTCCACACTGCTGGTGCGCACTCTGCGCGCCTGACCCGAGGATCTTCATGCAACTTAAGCCAGCTGTTACCGCTCTGGTCACTGCCGTCGCCCTGGCATCGCTGCTCAGCGGATGTAAAAAGGAAGAAGCGGCTCCGCCCGCTCAAACCCCTCAGGTCGGCGTGGTCACCATTCAACCGCAAGCCTTTACCCTGACAACCGAGCTGCCAGGCCGTACTACCGCCTACCGCATCGCGGAAGTTCGCCCGCAGGTCAACGGCATCATTCTCAAGCGCCTGTTCAAGGAAGGCGCGGACGTGAAGGAAGGGCAACAGCTCTACCAGATCGACCCATCGATGTATGAAGCCACTCTGAAAAGCGCGCAAGCCACCCTGACCCAGACCAAATCCATCACCGACCGCTACAAGCAGTTGGTCGATGAGCAAGCCGTGAGCCGTCAGGAATACGACACCGCCGTCGCCAACCGCATGACCGCAGAAGCAAACGTTCAAAGCGCGCAGATCAACGTGCGTTACACCAAGGTGTACGCGCCGATCGCCGGTCGCATCGGCCGTTCTTTGGTCACCGAAGGCGCGCTGGTCAGCAACGGCCAAGCCGACTCCATGGCCGTCATCCAGCAACTCGACCCGATCTACGTCGACGTCACGCAGTCTTCGGTAGAAATGCTGAAACTGCGCCGCGACCTGGAAAGCGGCCAGCTGGAAAAAGCCGGCGCCAATGCCGCCAAGGTCAAGCTGACCCTGGAAGACGGCAGCGACTACGGCCAGGATGGCAAGCTGGAATTCTCCGAAGTGTCGGTTGACCAGACCACCGGTTCCGTGACCCTGCGCGCCGTGTTCCCCAACCCTGACCACACCCTGCTGCCTGGCATGTTCGTACACGCCCAGTTGAAAGCCGGCGTGAACAGCAAGGCGATCCTGGCTCCGCAACAAGGCGTAACCCGCGACCTCAAAGGCATCCCGACGGCCCTGATCGTCAATGCCGACAACAAAGTCGAGCAGCGCGTCCTGGTCGCCAACCGCACCGTCGGCGCCTACTGGCTGGTGGAAAAAGGCTTGAACGCCGGTGACCGTGTGATCACCGAAGGCTTGCAGTACGTCAAGCCTGGCGCCGAAGTCAAGGTTAAGGAGGCGGATAACGCCAAGCCTGCGGGAACGGTTGCTGCTCCTGCTGCCACTACGGGCAAAGGGGAGTAATTCATGTCGAAATTTTTTATCGACCGTCCCATTTTCGCCTGGGTAATTGCCCTGGTGATCATGCTGGTCGGGGCACTGTCGATCCTGAAGTTGCCCATCAACCAATACCCGGCCATCGCGCCAACCGCCATCGACATCCAGGTGACCTACCCAGGCGCGTCGGCACAAACCGTGCAGGACACCGTGGTGCAGGTGATCGAGCAACAGCTCAACGGTATCGACAACCTGCGTTATGTCGCCTCGGACAGTAACTCCGACGGCAGCATGACCATCACCGCGACGTTCAACCAGGGTACCAACCCGGACATCGCCCAGGTTCAGGTGCAGAACAAACTGAACCTGGCGACCCCACTGCTGCCGCAAGAAGTGCAGCAGCAGGGTATCCGCGTGACCAAGTCGGTGAAGAACTTCCTGATGGTGATTGGGCTGGTGTCGGAAGACGGCAGCATGAACAAGGACGACCTGTCCAACTACATCGTGTCCAACATCCAGGACCCGATCTCGCGGACCGCGGGTGTCGGTGACTTCCAGGTGTTCGGTTCGCAGTACGCCATGCGTATCTGGCTGGACCCGGCCAAGCTGAACAACTTCCAGTTGACCCCGGTCGATGTCAGCACGGCCATCTCCGCACAGAACGTCCAGGTCGCCACCGGCCAGTTGGGCGGCCTGCCTGCCCTACCCGGCAACCAGCTGAACGCAACCATCATCGGCAAGACCCGTCTGCAAACCGCAGAGCAATTCGGCAACATCCTGATGAAGGTGAACAGCGACGGCTCCCAGGTTCGCCTGCGTGATGTGGCCCGTATCGAACTGGGTGGCCAGAACTACAGCATCAGCGCGCAGTTCAACGGTAATCCGGCTTCCGGTATGGCGATCAAGCTCGCTTCGGGTGCTAACGCCCTCGACACCGCCAAGGCTATCCGCGCCACAGTGGCGTCCCTGGAACCGTTCTTCCCGCCAGGCATGAAGGCGGTGGTGCCGTATGACACCACGCCTGTAGTGACCGAATCGATCTCCGGCGTGGTGCACACCCTGGTCGAAGCGATCGTGCTGGTGTTCCTGGTGATGTTCCTGTTCCTGCAGAACTTCCGCGCCACCATCATCACCACCATGACGGTGCCGGTGGTATTGCTGGGTACCTTCGGGATCCTCGCGGCGTTCGGCTTCACCATCAACACCCTGACCATGTTCGGCATGATCCTGGCCATCGGCTTGCTGGTGGACGATGCCATCGTGGTGGTGGAAAACGTTGAGCGGGTAATGGCCGAGGAACACCTGTCGCCGAAAGAGGCGACGGTCAAGTCCATGGGCCAGATCCAGGGCGCCTTGGTGGGTATTGCCCTGGTGCTGTCGGCGGTACTGTTGCCGATGGCCTTCTTTGGCGGCTCCACCGGTGTGATCTACAAACAGTTCTCCATCACCATTGTTTCGGCCATGGCGCTGTCGGTACTGGTTGCCCTGATCTTCACCCCGGCCTTGTGCGCCACCATGCTCAAGCCGATCGACCCTGAAAAACACGGCCAACCCAAGCGCGGTTTCTTCGGCTGGTTCAACCGCACCTTCGACCGTGGCGTACTGAGCTACGAGCGCGGCGTGGGCAACATGATCAAGCACAAGATCCCGGCGTTCCTGGTGTACGCACTGATCTTCGCCGGCATGATCTGGCTGTTCATGCGCATCCCTGCCGCGTTCCTGCCCGATGAGGACCAGGGCGTGATCTTTGCCCAGGTGCAGACGCCTGTGGGTTCTTCGGCTGAACGTACGCAGAAAGTCATCGATGACATGCGTAGATACCTGCTCAATGACAAGGAAGGCGAGCCTGGCGAAGGCAAAGGCGTGAAATCGGTGTTTACCGTAAACGGCTTCAACTTCGCCGGTCGTGGCCAGAGTTCGGGCCTGGCCTTCGTGATGCTCAAGCCGTGGGATGAACGTGATGCGTCCACCTCCGTGTTTGAAATCGCCAAGCGCGCCCAGGGTTACTTCATGCAGACCTTCCAGGACGCCATGGTATTCGCCATTGTGCCGCCGTCTGTTCTGGAACTGGGTAACGCCACCGGTTTCGACGTGTTCCTGCAAGACCAGGGCGGTGTCGGCCATGAGAAGTTGATGGCGGCCCGTAACCAGTTCCTGGGCATGGCTGCCCAGAGCAAGATCCTCGCAGGTGTGCGCCCCAACGGCGTGAACGATGAGCCGCAGTATGAGCTCACCGTCGATGACGAGAAGGCCAGCGCCCAGGGCATCACGTTGTCGAACATCAATCAGACCCTGGCAATTGCCTTGGGTGGCAGCTACGTCAACGACTTCATCGACCGTGGTCGGGTGAAGAAAGTCTACGTGCAAGGTGAAGCCGCCAGCCGCATGTCGCCTGAAGACCTGAACAAATGGTACGTGCGCAGCGACTCCGGGAAGATGGTGCCGCTGTCGGCCATCGCCTCGGGCAAGTGGATCTACGGCTCGCCGAAGCTCTCGCGCTATAACGGTGTGGCGGCGATGGAGATCCTCGGCACCCCGGCACCGGGCTACAGCACCGGTGACGCCATGACGGAAGTCGAACGCATCGCCAAGCAATTGCCGGCGGGTATCGGCTACGCCTGGACGGGCTTGTCGTACGAAGAACGCTTGTCCGGTTCCCAGGCACCTGCGCTGTACGCTTTGTCGCTGCTCGTGGTGTTCCTGTGCCTGGCGGCACTGTACGAAAGCTGGTCGATCCCGATTGCGGTGGTACTCGTAGTGCCGCTGGGCGTGGTGGGTGCGTTGATCGCCACCAGCATGCGCGGGTTGTCCAACGACGTGTTCTTCCAGGTGGGCCTGTTGGTGACGGTGGGCCTGGCGGCGAAAAACGCCATCCTGATCGTGGAGTTCGCCAAAGAGCTTCACGAACAGGGCAAAGGCATCGTCGAGGCGGCCATCGAGGCGTCCCGTATGCGTCTGCGTCCGATCATCATGACCTCCATGGCGTTCATCCTCGGCGTACTGCCGCTGGCGATCTCCTCAGGCGCAGGTTCAGGCAGCCAGCACGCGATCGGTACCGGTGTAATTGGCGGTATGATCACGGCCACAGTGTTGGCGATCTTCTGGGTGCCGTTGTTCTTTGCAACCGTGTCCGCCATCGGCGACCGTAAACCGAAAGAAACCAAGCAAACTCCTAAAGAGGCTGGCCAATGAGCAAGTCGCTACTTTCCCTAGCCGTCACGGCATTCGTGCTCAGTGGCTGCTCGCTGATACCTGACTATCAGCGCCCCGAAGCGCCAGTGGCCGCGCAGTTCCCGCAGGGGCCGGCGTATTCGTCGGCCCAGGCACCGAGCCAGGCCGCTGCCGAACAGGGCTGGAAGCAGTTTTTCCATGACCCTGCACTGCAACAGTTGATCCAGACCGCGCTGGTGAACAACCGTGACCTGCGCGTTGCGGCCCTGAACATCGACGCCTACGCGGCGCAGTACCGCATCCAGCGTGCCGACCTGTTCCCGGCAGTGTCGGCTAATGGCAGCGGCAGCCGCCAGCGTGTGCCGGCCCGTGCCTCCCAGACCGGCGAAGCGAACATCACCAGCCAATACTCGGCCACCCTCGGGATCAGCTCTTATGAGCTGGACCTGTTCGGTCGCGTACGCAGCCTGAGTGAAGAAGCGCTGCAGAAGTACTTCGCCACTGAAGAAGCCCGCCGCAGCACCCAGATCAGCCTGGTGGCCAGCGTGGCCAATGCCTACCTGACCTGGCAAGCCGATAAGGAACTGCTCAAGCTGACCCAGGACACCCTGGGCGCCTTCGAGCAGAGCTTCAAGCTCACCTCGCGCAGCAACGAAGTCGGCGTGACCTCGGCCCTCGACCTGAGCCAGGCACGCACCTCGGTGGAAAACGCCCGGGTGCAGCTTGCCCGGTATACGCGCCAGGTGGCCCAGGACGAAAACAGCCTGACCCTGCTGCTGGGCACTGGCCTGCCGGCGAATATCGCCAGCAAGCCGCTGTCGGATGACCTGCTCAGCGAAGTGCCGGCCGGGTTGCCCTCGGACCTGCTGCAACGTCGTCCAGACATCCTGCAGGCCGAGTACAACCTCAAGGCGGCCAACGCCAACATCGGCGCCGCCCGTGCTGCGTTCTTCCCGAGCATCAGCTTGACGGCCAACGCCGGCACCCTGAGCCCGGACCTCGGCGGCCTGTTCAAAGGCGGCTCGGGCACCTGGTCGTTCGCTCCGCAGATCAACATCCCGATCTTCAGCGCCGGCAGCTTGCGCGCCAGCCTGGACTACTCGAAGATCCAGAAAGAGATCAACGTGGCGAACTACGAGAAGGCGATCCAGACCGGCTTCCAGGAAGTCTCCGACGGCCTCGCCGCGCGTGAGACCTACAAGCAGCAACTGGAGGCCCAGCGTGGCTTTGTCGCGGCCAACCAGGATTACTACCGCCTGGCCGAGCGTCGCTACCGCATTGGTGTCGACAGCAACCTGACGTTCCTTGACGCTCAGCGCCAACTGTTCAGTGCCCAGCAGTCGCTGATCACCGACCGCCTGGCGCAGTTGAACAGCGAGGTCAACCTGTACAAGGCCCTCGGCGGCGGCTGGAACGAGCAGAGCGCGAAGAACGAGCCGTTGAAAGAAGAAGCACCGGCACTGAAGTTGTTCTGATGCGGTTGTAAAAAAGTAACGCCGCTGTAAACAAAACCGCTTCCCTCACCGGAAGCGGTTTTTTTATGCCTGATGGGTGGCCGCCGGCTTTTGTAGTGAGCGGGCTCAAACGCCCATTGCCTTGCTTTTCGCCCAACCTTTCAGGATAAAATTGGTCACAGATTCTTACAGACCACAGAGGGCGCTTGTCGTAATGATCGTAGGAATCGACCTGGGGACCACCAACAGTCTCGCCGCTGTCTGGCGCGGTGATACCGCGGAATTGGTGCCCAATGCCCTTGGCCAGTTGCTGACCCCAAGCGTGGTCGGTCTGGATGATCAAGGCCGTGTCCTGGTAGGCCAGGCTGCCAAAGAACGCCTGCACACTCACCCTCACCTGACCACGTCGTTGTTCAAACGCTACATGGGCAGTGCCACCGAAGTGCGCCTGGGCGGCCGCTCGTTCCGTCCGGAAGAACTTTGCGCATTGGTGCTCAAAAGCCTGAAGGAAGACATCGAGCGCACCTACGGCCATACCGTCACCGAAGCCGTGATCAGCGTGCCCGCCTATTTCAGCGACGGCCAACGCAAGGCCACACGCATCGCCGGTGAACTGGCAGGGCTCAACGTCGAAAAACTGATCAACGAACCCACCGCTGCCGCCCTCGCCTACGGCCTGCATCAGCGCGACAAGGAAACCTCGTTCCTGGTCTTTGACCTCGGTGGCGGTACCTTCGACGTGTCGATCATTGAGTTGTTCGACGGCGTGATGGAAGTCCGTGCCAGTGCCGGCGACAACTTCCTCGGCGGCGAAGACTTCGACACCCTGCTGCTGGAACACTTCGTCGACAGCCAGCGCAACGCCCAAGGCTTCCCGCCCACCAGCAGCGTACTGCAAGCCCTGCGCCGCGAAGCTGAACGCGTGCGCAAGGCCCTTGGGCAGGACGACAGCGCCGACTTCGCTCTGCGTGTCGATGGCCAGCAATGGGTAAAAACCATCACCCAACAGGAACTGGCCAAGCTCTACACGCCGCTGCTGGAACGCCTGCGCGCACCGATCGAACGGGCCCTGCGTGATGCGCGGATTCGTGTGGGCGACCTGGATGAAATCCTGCTGGTGGGCGGTACCACGCGCATGCCGCTGGTGCGCAAACTCGCCGCCGGGTTGTTCGGGCGTTTCCCGTCCATCAGTCTCGACCCGGACCAAGTGGTCGCCCATGGCGCTGCGATCCAGGCGGCGCTCAAAGCCCGCTCCGCCGCATTGGAAGAAGTGGTGCTGACCGACGTCTGCCCCTACACCTTGGGCATCGAAACCTCTAACCAGTACGGTAGCCATATCGAGAGCGGCCATTACCTGCCGCTGATCGAACGCAACAGCAGCGTGCCGGTGAGCAGGGTCAAAAGCGTGGTCACCCTGTCTGACGACCAGACCCGCGTACTGCTGAAGATCTACCAAGGCGAAAGCCGCCTGGTCAAAGACAACATCGAGCTGGGCCAACTGGAAATTCCCGTGCCCAAGCGCAAGGCCGGTGAAGTCTCGCTGGACGTGCGCTTCACTTACGACAACAACGGCCTGCTGGAAGCCCAGGTGAGCATTCCGCTGACCGGCGAGCAACATTCGCTGGTGATCGAGAACAACCCTGGCGTGCTCAGCCCCGAGGAGATCCAGCAACGCCTGCAAGCCCTGGCGCAGTTGAAGGTTCACCCGCGCGACCAACAGGTCAATACCGTACTCACCGCGCGGCTCGAGCGGCTCTACCAGGAAAGCCTCGGCGAACTTCGCGAGCAGCTTGGGCACTGGGCCGGGCAGTTCCAACAGGTGCTCGATTCCCAGGATGAACGCCGCATCCGTGAAGCCCGCAGCGAACTGACCCGGCAACTTGAGCAACTCGACAACGGGTTCTGGCGCTGAGGGAACACACCATGGATTGCTGGACCGTGCTGCAACTGTCGGAAGACGCTGACGAGCGCACCATCAAGCGCAGCTATGCGCGGCTGCTGAAAAGCTGCCGGCCGGATGACGATGCCGCAGGCTTCCAGCAATTGCGCGAAGCCTATGAAGAAGCACTGGCCTACGCACGCTGGCGGGCTGACTGCGAAGAACAGCCAAACATCGCCGCAACGCCCGCTGCCGAACAGGCCTGCGGTAACCTCAACGACCTCGCCGAGTTGATGGACGTCAGCATCCTGCACCCTGCCCCTTTCGAAGCGCCCAAGGCCGACCCGGCGCATGCCCTGCTCAGTGGACTCAACGTCAGCAACTTCATCGAACGCTGGAACCTGGCCAATCAGCAGGACTGCACCGACGCTTTCCAGGCTGGCCTGCTGCGCCACTGCTTTGAAGCACCGGGCGAACGCAGTCCTATCGCCCAATGGGCGCTACACAACCTGGAATGGCTGACCCCGTGGCAGCAGGTGGCAATGACCACTTGGCAATACGATGCGCTGACCAGCGAACTGCTGCAGGACTACCGCCACACCTTGCAGGAACTGCTGGAGCAAAAGGCCGAGCGCGAGTTCATCACCCAGCTCACGCAGTACAACAACCAGCCCTGGCTACGGGTGTTCGACCTGCAACAGCAGTGGCAACGCATCATCCTGCACCTGCTCCACGACACCACTTGGAGCGTGCCGCTGTTCGAGCGGGTGTGCCAGGTGTTTGGTTGGGACGACCAGAAAGGCGTCTACCCGGAACCGGCGTGGATGTGGCGCGAATGGGTGTCGCGTTGTGAGCAGGAAAGTTTCTATGTTCACCTGCAAGACAAAGCCCAGGACAAACGACGCACGTCCGCCGATGCCTTCGCCGCGCGCCTGCTGCTGACGCCCATGAGCGCCACCCAACAAAAACGCATGATCGACGGGTTTGGCGAAAACGAGTGGAACGCCTGCCAGCACTTGGCTCAAACCCTGACCTGGCGCTACCCGCAATTGGTTGAACGCCTGCCCCAGGCCGACCTGTTCTTCTGGCGCAAGTACGTGCCCCGCCCCATCTACACCCAGGTGTTTATCCGGCTGTGGGCCGTGTTCGCGCTGGGGTTTGGCCTGAGTATTGCGCACGACAAACCCGACAACCTTGACGGGATGTCGGTGGTCATTTTCATGCTGATGGCATTCGTACCGGCGGCCATTGGCTTCCGCGTCACCCAACTGTGGTCCGGGATGAGCTCAACCTACCGGGTTCAGGATGTGTGGCTGAGCCAGCACCTGATTCCCAAGCGGCTCAACCCCAATGACTACTGGCTGGTGATTCGCCATGGTGTACCACAGGCGATCATGCTGGTGGCCTGCGGGTTGATGCTCGGCGTGCTGGGCATGCTCACCTACGCCGGTATGGTCCTGATCAACCTGCAGCACAAAAAACGCATCGGCCACATGAGCCAGAAATTCAGCGAAGGTTACCCGTGGTTGAACGGCTTGCACTGGGCCTTCTGGAGCCCGTTGCAAGCGGTGTTCCTGGTGGTGATGGTCGCGTTAATCATTGCTGCGCAGCACTACTTGCCGCCAGTGCCCTGGACCCACTTCGATCTGCCCAAGCGATAACCGGAAATGCCGGGACTGAGCGCCCGCCAACTTGCGTTCGATCATCGCCCACAACCCGTCCTCCCCCAATTGAATCGCCCCCGCACCGCCCCGCACCATGGCCGCCACCTGCATAAACCCAATAACAACAGGCCCTTACGCCATGAGCACTTTCCACCCGCGCCAGCTCCTGCTGGCAACCGCTGTCGCCAGCCTTGCCCTGCCCGTCGTCGCCGAAGAACACGGCTTTCTCGAAGACGCCAGCGCCAACCTCAACCTGCGTAACTTCTTCTTCAACCGCAACTTCACCAACCCCACTAAAGCCCAGGGCAATGCGCAGGAGTGGACGCAGAGTTTCATCCTCGACGCCAAGTCCGGTTTCACCCAAGGCACCGTGGGTTTTGGCGTGGATGTACTGGGGCTGTATTCGTTGAAGCTGGACGGTGGGCGCGGCACCGGGGGTACCCAGTTGCTGCCGTTGGACCATGATGGCCGCCCTGCGGATGAGTTCGGACGCCTCGGTGTAGCGTTCAAGGCGCGCATCTCCAAGACCGACGTGAAGGTCGGTGAATGGATGCCGGTGCTGCCTATCCTGCGCTCGGACGATGGTCGCTCCCTGCCGCAAACCTTGCGCGGCGGGCAGATCACCTCCAGGGAAATCGACGGCCTGACCCTCTACGGCGGCCAGTTCCGCGCCAACAGCCCGCGTGACGACAGCAGCATGACCGACATGTCGATGGTCGGTAAAACCGCGTTCACTTCCGACCGCTTCAACTTCCAGGGCGGCGAGTACGCGTTCAATGACAAACGCACGCAGATCGGCCTGTGGAACGCGCAGCTCAAGGACATCTACAGCCAGCAGTTCGTTAACCTGACCCACAGCCAGCCATTGGGCGACTGGACCCTGGGCGCCAACCTTGGCTTTTTCTATGGCAAGGACGACGGCAGCGCCCGCGCAGGCGAGCTGGACAACAAGACCTGGTCCGGCCTGTTCTCGGCCAAGTACGGCGGCAACACCTTCTATGTCGGCCTGCAAAAACTCACCGGCGACAGCGCCTGGATGCGCGTCAACGGCACCAGCGGCGGCACCCTGGCCAACGACAGCTACAACTCGAGCTACGACAACGCCCAAGAGAAATCCTGGCAGGTGCGTCACGACTACAACTTCGCCACCCTCGGCGTGCCCGGGCTGACCCTGATGAATCGCTACATCAGCGGCAGCAATGTGCACACCGGGACGATCACTGATGGCAAGGAATGGGGCCGCGAAAGCGAATTGGGCTATACCGTGCAAAGCGGCGCCGCGAAAAACCTGACAGTGCGCCTGCGCAATTCGAGCATGCGGCGTGACTACAGCAACAATGAGTTTGATGAGAATCGGTTGATCATCAGCTATCCGATCAGTCTGCTGTAAACCCGAATGACATGTATCGGGGAACGATCTGACGCGTCCGACCGATTCCAAGAGACAGGGTCAGCAACTGGCTCCGCGAAAAGGACAATACATGGGCGTTTCAAAACCTGTTACACACGCTCACCCGAGCCACCCCAAAGGGGCACACAGTTCGACGACTGCGCGCCATGAGGTCTTCAGCAACAGCCAATACCTGGGCTGACGCCGATCAGCGCTCGCCTGTCAGACTGTCACCTCACACAGCCGATCTTGCTGTATCGTGCGCGCCTGCCGCTGCTGATCCCACCCAACAGCGGCCTTCTATTTGAGCCCGCGCCCGCCATGAAATCCTTCGCCATCGCATCCGCCATGCTAGCCCTGGCCCTGAGCCTCAGCGGCTGCATCGGCGCCCCCATCGCCCTGACACCGCAGACCGAACAACGCCTGCAAGCTCAGGCGCCGATCCGCTTTCTACTGACCTTCGATGACGGCCCCAGCGCATCGGGCTACAACAACCCGAGCCGTTCGGTGGTGGCCGACCTGGCGCAGAACCCGGTATTGCCGGGGATCAAGGCGGTGTTTTTCCTGCAAACCGAAGCAGCCCGCTCCGGTGGCAGTTCGCGGGGCCGCAAGACGATGGAGCGTGAATACGCGGGCGGGCATATCCTGGCCTTCCACACGGCCACGGCGTTTCATACCAACCATCGTTGGCTGAATGACGCGACACTTGAAAGCACCCTCACCCAGGGCGCAGCCGACATTGCCGCCATCACCGGTGCACCGCCCACGCTGGTACGTCCACCGTTCTGGAACTACGACCGCCGCACCTTCGCCGCCTACAAGCGCCATGGCATGCACGTGTTGTTGACCGACCTGAGCGCCAATGACGGCAAGATCTGGGGCTTCAACGGCAGCCCACGGCGCCGGGCGAATGTGTATCGGCAACTGTCGGTGGTGCGCGAGCGCATCGCATTGGGGCAACTGCCGACCGTGGACGGCGTGATACCAGTGGTGGTGACGTTCCACGACATCAACCGCTATACCGCGATCCATATGCAGGAGTACTTGCAGATCCTGCTGGACAGCGCGCGCGTCACTGGCATGAAGACGGCCGCTGCGCCGTTCTACACCGACACCGCCCAGCTTCAGCGCGCGGCGTTGGCAAGGACCGTGAAGGATGTGAGTGAAGAGGTGCATCTGCCGGGTGTGTGGCACTGGGTGTGGGATGCGGATTCCCACTGATTCCCGGTGCGATAGAGGCCAGCGCCCACATTTGATCGTATTTCAGGTTCAGTCTTGCTCGCGCGACTCCACCCCCAGCTCATCCCACACCGACTCAGCCAAATGGAACGTCGCATTCGCCGCCGGAATCCCGCAGTAGATCGCGCTCTGCATCAGCACTTCCTTGATCTCAGCACGGGTCACGCCATTGCTGGCGGCGGCGCGCAGGTGCAGCTTGAGTTCTTCGCTGCGGTTCATGCCGATCAGCATGGCGATGGTGATCAGGCTGCGGGTGTGCCGAGGCAGGCCGGGACGGGTCCAGATATCACCCCAGGCATGGCGGGTGATCATTTCCTGGAACTCACTGTTGAACTCGGTCAGGGCATTGAGGCTGCGGTCGACATGGGCATCACCCAGCACTTCGCGACGCACTTGCAGGCCTTCGGCATAACGTTGTTTCTCGTCCACAAAAAACTCCTGATTCACTAGGAAACGCGATCTGTAGTGCGTAAAAATTCGATAACGCGCTCGCTGAACGCAGCACCGGCCTGAACGTTGGACAAATGCGCTGCGTAGAACTCAGCGTACTCGGCACCCTGCACATGGTTCTGGATAAAGTGGCTGCCCGCAGGCGGTGTGACTGCGTCTTCAGTGCCGGTAATCGCCAGGGTCGGCACTTTGATAAAGGCCAGTTGGTCGCGAAAATCCGCATCCCGCACCGCTGCGCAGTTGGCGGCGTAACCCTCAGGCGAGGTCGCCGCAAGCATGTCGGTAATCTGCCGGGCCTGGTGCGGGTTGGCCGCCGCAAAGTCGGCGGTAAACCAGCGCGCAATCGACGCATCGCGCAGCGCAACCATCGCCGCTGCGCCATCGCGCAGCACCCTCTCGATGCGTGGGTTCCAAGCGTCGGGCGTGCCGATCTTGGCGGCAGTGTTGCACAGCACCAGGCGGTGCAGGCGGCCGCCCGCATTGATGCCCAGCCACTGGCCGATCAAGCCGCCCATGGACAAGCCGCAGAAATGTGCGCGTTGGATGGCCAGTGCGTCGAGCAGCGCGATCACGTCGTGACCGAGTTGCTCGATGCTGTAGGGCCCAGGACTGACCAAGGATTTGCCATGGCCACGGGTGTCAAAACGCAGCACGCGAAAATGTTTGGTGAAGACCGGGATCTGGATGTCCCACATGTGCAGGTCGGTGCCCAATGAGTTGGAAAGCACCAACACTGGCGCGTCCACAGGCCCGTCCAATTTGTAATGCAGTTCGCCCTCGGCGAGTTGTAAAAATGCCACGGTGGTCTCCTCAAGCAAAGTGTTCGGCTACAGCGCGGGTGACCCAGGTGCGGGCCTGGCCCAGGTAATGGGCGGGATCAAGCAAGCGGTCCAGTTCAGCCGCTGACAGCTCGGCGGTGACTTGCGGCTCATCCGCCAATACCGCGCGCAGATGCCGGCCTTCTGCGACGGCGCGTTTGCAGCATTGCTCCAGCAGATGGTGTGCAGTTTCACGGCCCAGGCGCTGGGCGAGCACGATGCTGACGGCTTCGGCCAGCACCAGGCCTTGGGTCAGGTCGAGGTTGTGCGCCATGCGTTGCGGGTCGACTTCCAACCCTTCGCTCACCAGCAAGGCCTGTTGCAACGCGCCGGAGACCAACCGGCAAATCTCCGGCAAGGTTTCCCATTCGGCATGCCACAGGCCCAGGCTGCGCTCGTGCTCCTGGGGCATGGCACTGAACATTGTCGCCACCAACCCGGGCACACGGGTCGCGGCGCTGATCAGCACTGCGGCGCCCACCGGGTTGCGCTTGTGCGGCATGGTCGATGAGCCGCCTTTGCCCGGCGCGGAGGGCTCAAAGAGCTCCGCCGCTTCGGTTTGCATCAGCAGGCTGATATCGCGGCCCAGTTTGCCGAGGCTGCCAGCGATCAGGCCAAGCACGCTCGCGAATTCCACCAGACGATCCCGTTGGGTGTGCCAGGGCTGTTCGGGCAAGGTCAGTTGCAGCTCTGTTGCCAGCGCCTCGGCCACCGGCATGGCCTGTTCGCCCAGCGCTGCGAGGGTTCCGGAGGCACCGCCGAATTGCAGCACCAGCAAGCGCGGTTTCAGTTCGGCGAGACGTTGCCGACTGCGCGTGACTGCCCCCAGCCAACCGGCGATTTTCATCCCCAGGGTCACCGGCGTCGCATGCTGCAACCAGGTCCGCCCAGCGAGTGGCACGGTCGCATAGCGCTGGGCCTGGGTGGCAAGAATGTCGCCCAGGCGCGCCAGGTCCGTTTCGATCAACGCCACGGCCTGGCGCAGTTGCAGCACCAGCCCGGTGTCCATCACATCCTGGCTCGTCGCGCCCAGGTGCACATAACGTTCGGCGCCGGGGTCTTCAGCGGCAATCAACTTGCCCAATGCCTTCACCAACGGAATCGCCGAATTCCCCGCCGTGGCAATCGCCACGCCGAGGGCATCGACGTCATACAGCGACGCCAGGCACGCCTGGGCGATCGGTGCGACCGCGGCCTGGGGGATCAAACCGACCCGAGCCTCGGCCCGGGCCAACCCCGCCTCAAAATCCAGCATGCCCTGCAAACGTCCCCTGTCGCAGAACACCTCGGCCATGCTGTCCGCCGTGAAATAAGCGTCGAACAATTGATTGCTCGTGCGCAGCGTCATAGCTCATCCCTTAAAGATCGTGATGCAAGTACTCCGCCTGTTTAGGCAGGCGCAAGCTGAACAGGAAAGCCACTGCCATCATGCCGGTGACGTACCAGTAAAAAGTGTTTTCCATGCCCATGGATTTCAGGCCCAAGGCCACGTATTCCGCCGAACCGCCGAAGATCGCATTGGCCACCGCATAGGCCAGGCCCACACCCAATGCACGTACGTGCGGTGGGAACATTTCCGCTTTCACCAGGCCGCTGATAGAGGTATAGAAGCTGACAATGGCCAGCGCCAGGGAGATCAGCACAAAAGCCAGGAACGGGCTGGTCACGGTTTTCAGGGTCAGCAGGATCGGTACCGTGCACAGGGTGCCGAGGGCACCGAACCAGAGCATCGAGTTACGCCGGCCGATCTTGTCCGAAAGCATGCCGAACAGCGGCTGCATGCACATGTACACGAACAGCGCGCCGGTCATGATGTAGCTGGCGGTCTTGGCATGCATCCCGGCAGTGTTCACCAGGTACTTCTGCATGTAGGTGGTAAAGGTGTAGAAAATCAGCGAGCCGCCGGCGGTGTAGCCGAGCACGGTGATAAACGCCGCCTTATGGTTGCGGAACAGCGCGGCGATGCTGCCGGCGTCCTTGTCCTGGCGCATTTCCTTACTGGCGGTTTCCTTGAGGGTGCGACGCAGCAGCAGCGAGATCATCGCCGCCACCGCGCCGATCACGAACGGAATCCGCCAGCCCCAGGCGCGCAATTCGTCTTCGGTGAGGATCTGTTGCAGGATCACCACCACCAGCACAGCCAGCAATTGCCCGCCGATCAGGGTTACGTACTGGAACGAGGCGAAGAAACCGCGCTGGCCCTTGAGCGCGACTTCACTCATATAGGTCGCGGTGGTGCCGTATTCGCCACCCACTGACAAGCCTTGGAAAAGTCGTGCCGCCAACAGCAACGCCGGGGCCCAGGCGCCGATGTCTTTGTAAGTCGGCAGGAAGGCAATGACCAGCGAGCCGGCGCACATCATCAGCACCGAGATCATCATCGAGTTCTTACGGCCGTGCTTGTCGGCCACCCTACCAAACAGCCAGCCGCCGATAGGCCGCATCAGGAACCCGGCGGCGAACACACCCGCAGTGTTGAGCAGTTGGACCGTGGGGTCGTCCGACGGGAAAAACGCTGGGGCGAAGTAGATGGCGCAGAAGGCGTAGACGTAGAAGTCGAACCATTCGACGAGGTTGCCGGACGAAGCACCGACAATCGCAAAAATCCGTTTGCTGCGTTCTTCTCCGGTGTAGTGACTGGTGGTTGTTGTCATGTTTTTTTCACTCAGTGGGAACGGTTATAGCCTAGACATACTTTGCAACAACCATGTTCCGCATTTGAAGCAGTGACAAGTTTCAAGCGGCAAGCTGCAAGAGAAGAGCGACAGCGATCGCCTGCTTTTCCTTGTAGCTTGCCGCTTGAAACTTGCCGCTGCTACCGATCAATAATCGAAGAACACCGTTTCCTTATTCGTCCCCTGCAACACCACATTCCACTGATGCACACCCGCCGCATCCGGCTTGGCAATCAAGGTGCTACGCCGCTCCGCCGCCACACACGCCAACAACGGGTCATCCCCATTCATCGGCTCACCGTCAAAATAAATCCGCGTCAGCAGGTGCTTCACCAACCCTCGCGCAAACACCAGCACGACCAGATGCGGCGCCTGGGTCGTGCCCTTCAACCCCGGCACGGCGCCCGGCTTGATGGTGGTAAAGCGAAATCGCCCTTCTGCATCCACCGGCACGCGGCCGAAACCTTCGAAGTTCGGGTCCAGCGCTTTGTCCTGCTCATCTTCGGGGTGGTCATATTTACCGGCGGCGTTGGCCTGCCAGACTTCAAGCATGGCGTCGTTGACGACATCGCCGTTGCCATCCACCACTTGCCCGCTGATCGCCACACGCTCGCCAAGGGTGGCGGCCACGGTCAGGTCTTCGCGGTTCAGCCAGGTCAGGCCAATGTGGTAATAAGGCCCAACGGTGTGGGACGTGGTCGCGTTGAGTGTCATCTTATTTCTCCATCGGCGTGGCGTCGCGGCCGCGAAGGACAATGTCCCAACGGTAGCCGAGGGCGTAGTGCGGGACGGTTTTTTCCAGGTCGAAACGGGCGATCAGGCGTTCCTTGGCCGAGGTATCCGGCACGCAGTTGTAGATCGGGTCGTATTCCAACAGCGGGTCGCCGGGGAAGTACATCTGCGTGACCAGGCGCGTCAGCACACTCGGGCCAAACAGCGAAAAGTGGATATGCGCCGGGCGCCAGGCGTTGTGGTGATTGCCCCATGGGTAGGCACCGGGCTTGATGGTCTGGAACTGGTACCCGCCGTCAGCGTCGGTCACGGTGCGACCGGTGCCGGTGAAATTCGGGTCCAGCGGTGCATCGTGCAGGTCGCGTTTGTGGTTGTAGCGGCCGGCGGCGTTAGCCTGCCAGATTTCCACAAGAATGCCCGGCACCGGCAGGCCATTCTCGTCCAGCACGCGGCCGTGAATGATGATGCGCTCGCCCTGGGGCTCGCCCTCATGCTGGGCAGTGAGGTCATTGTCCTTCTCATTGATCCGCTCGGCGCCGATCGTCGGGCCGGTGATTTCCGACAAAGAGTGTGGCAAGAACACCAACGGCTGGGACGGCGAGCGCAGGTTTGTCGACTGGTAGGCCGGGTGCAGGTAATCAGGTTGGGTGCCCGCTTGCGGGCGTCGGTATCCGGGCTTGTCACTCATGGAACAATCCTCTCTTGTTAGATGCGTTCAATCGCCAGGGCCAAGCCTTGTCCGACGCCCACGCACAGGGTCGCCAGGCCTTTGCGGCCGCCGGTTTTTTCGAGTTGATGCAAGGCGGTCAGCACCAGCCGCGCGCCACTCATGCCCAACGGGTGGCCGAGGGCGATGGCACCACCATTCGGGTTGACCTGCGGCGCGTCGTCGGCGATGCCCAGTTCACGCAGCACCGCCAGGCCTTGGCTGGCGAAGGCTTCGTTGAGTTCGATCACATCAAAGTCGGTGACCGCCAGGCCCAGCCGCTCCACCAGTTTGCGCACCGCCGGCACCGGGCCGATGCCCATCACGCGCGGTGCGACGCCAGCGCTGGCCATGCCCAACACGCGGGCGCGGGCGGTCAAGCCGTGTTTCTTGACGGCGTCGGCGGAGGCCAGGATCAACGCTGCCGCACCGTCATTCACACCCGACGCATTGCCAGCGGTGACGGTTTTGTCAGGGCCGTTGACCGGTTTGAGTTTGGCCAGGGTTTCCAGCGTGGTGTCACGTGGATGTTCATCCTGCTCGACAACAGTCTCGCCTTTTTTATGGGCAACCCGCACCGGCACGATTTCTTCGGCGAAGAACCCAGCGGCTTGCGCGGCAGCGGTGCGTTGCTGACTGCGCAGGGCGAAGGCGTCCTGGTCGGCGCGGGATACGTGGTAATCGTCAGCGACGTTATCGGCGGTCTGCGGCATGGCATCCACGCCGTACTGGGCCTTCATCAACGGGTTGATAAAGCGCCAGCCGATGGTGGTGTCTTCCAGCTTCATGTTGCGCGAAAACGCCGCGTCGGCCTTGCCCATCACGAACGGCGCACGGGACATCGACTCGACGCCACCGGCAATCGCCAGCTCCATTTCACCGCTGGCAATGGCGCGGAAGGCCGTGCCGATGGCGTCCATGCCCGAGGCGCACAGGCGGTTGAGCGTCACGCCTGGAATGCTCTCCGGCAGGCCCGCCAGCAACAGCGCCATGCGTGCCACGTTACGATTGTCTTCGCCGGCCTGGTTGGCACAACCGAGGAACACCTCATCAACCGCACTCCAATCCACCGAAGGGTTGCGCTCGATCAGCGCTTTGATCGGCAACGCCGCCAAATCATCGGCACGCACGGTGGACAAGCCACCGCCGAAACGGCCGATGGGGGTACGAATGGCGTCACAGATAAATACGTCGCGCATCAGGCTTCTCCCGGCGCTTGGCCATGGGCCGCCGCGGTACGTGCTTCAAGGTCACGCAAAGCGGTCAGCTCTACATCGGTCGGTTCAGCGGTGGTGTCGACCTTGTCGGCAAATCGAATCGCCCAGCCGGTCGCCGCCACTACCTGTTCACGGGTAACACCGGGGTGCAGCGCGGTAACCACGAATTCGTGGGTGCCCTCTTCAGGCTCCATAATGCACAGGTCGGTAATAATCCCTACCGGTCCCGCGCCTGGCAGGCCCAGGCGTTTGCGCGAGTCGCCGCCTTCGCCGTGGCCGACCGAGGTGATGAAGTCCAGCTTGTCGACAAACGAACGCGCCGACTGTTTGAGGATGATCAGCACGCTCTTGGCGGAACCGGCGATCTCCGGCGCGCCACCGGCACCCGGCAGGCGCACTTTAGGCTGGTGGTAGTCACCGACCACGGTGGTATTGATATTGCCGAAACGGTCGACCTGGGCCGCACCAAGAAAGCCCACGTCAATGCGCCCGCCCTGCAGCCAATAGCGAAAGATCTCACCGGTCGGCACCACGGTGTCAGCGGTTTCCGCCAGCTCGCCGTCGCCGATGGACAGCGGCAATACGCTGGGCTTGGCGCCAATCGGGCCGGACTCGTAGATCAGCACCACATCCGGCGACGAGGTCAGGCGCGCCAGGTTGGCCGCCTTCGACGGCAGGCCGATGCCAACAAAGCAGACGGAGCCGTTCTTGAGGCGCCGCGCGGCGGCGACGGTCATCATTTCATGGGTCGAGTAAGCCATTACTTGGCCTCCTGCGCGGCGGCCAGCGTGGCCTGGAATTCAGTGAAATCGGCGGTGCCATGGATGTATTCGTCAATCCAGGCGGTAAAGGTCCCACGGTCGCGTGCGATTGGGTCCCACGCCTGATAGAAGCGGTTATCCCGCTCGTTGTAACCATGGGCGTAGGAAGGGTGGGCGCCACCGGGTACATGGCACACCGCAGTCAGGGCCCAGGTCGGCAACACGCAGCTGTTCATCGGCGCGTTGAGGTCATCGACGATTTCCTCGACGGTGACGATGCAACGCTTGGCCGCCAGTGCCGCTTCCTTCTGCACGCCAAGAATGCCCCAGAGCAACACGTTGCCCTTGCGGTCGGCTTTTTGCGCATGGATCACGGTGACATCCGGACGCACCGACGGCACCGCAGCGAGCACTTCGCCGGTGAACGGACAGGTCACGGTCTTGATCAGCGGGTTGACCTTGGGCAAGTCGGAACCGGCGTAGGCACGCAGTACCGCGAAGGGTAGGCCGGAAGCACCGGCGACGTAGGCATTGGCCAGGTCGGCGTGGCTGTGCTCTTCGATCTCCAGCGGTTGCGGCCATTGCTTCTCGACCGCATCGCGCAGGCGATGCAGGGAGCCAACGCCCGGGTTGCCGCCCCAGGAAAAAATCAACTTGCGGGCGCAACCGGCACCGATCAACTGGTCGTAGACCAGGTCAGGCGTCATACGCACCAGCGTCAGGTCTTTCTTACCCTGACGAATGATTTCATGACCCGCTGCCGTAGGGATCAGATGAGTGAAGCCTTCCAGAGCGACGGTGTCGCCGTCGTTCACAAATTGCTTCACCGCGTCACGCAGCGCGAGGATTTCAGCCATGGGGTTCGGGCTCCCAGTGTGGATCGAAAAAGGCGCTGAGGTGGCGCCGAAGTGCTTGAAGATTAAGCTGGGGAAATGAGCCAAACAATCCGATAATCGACTAAGCGTTCGATAATCGAACATATTGTTGCCTTGCTAATCATCTGAAGGGACTCGGTCAATGTGGGAGCTGGCTTGCAATACGCATCAGGTCGCGTCGGCGTGGCTGACCATGCCTTTGATCACCACGGCGGCCGTCGCCAATGCAGCCGGAATCACCAGCGCGGTGAGCACCTGCTCGAAGTTCCAACCCAAGCCAAGCAAGGTGGCGCCCATCCAAGCGCCAAGGATCGCGCCGAAGCGGCCGATGCCGAGCATCCACGACACGCCGGTGGCGCGCCCCTGGGTCGGGTAGAAGCGTGCGGCCAGGGACGGCATTGCCGACTGCGCACCGTTGACGCACATCCCGGCGATCAGCACCAAGGTCGCCAGCACGGTGATATTGCCCAGGCTCTGCCCTACCGCGTAGGCAAACACCCCGGCCAGCAAGTAGAAAATGCCGATGACCTTGTGAGGGTTGAACCGGTCCATCGCCCACCCCACGCCCACCGCGCTCAACACACCACCAAACTGGAACAAGGCGCCGATAAACGCGGCCTGTTCCATGCTGGCGCCGCTGTCGCGCATGAGCGTCGGGAGCCAACTGGTGAGCAGGTACACGATCACCAGGCCCATGAAGTAGGTGAGCCACAGCAATAACGTACCGACGCTGTAGGTGCCGGAAAAAATCACCGCGAACACGTTGCGCGCCTTGACGGTTTTTTGTTCAGGCACGCTGAAGCGGGTGGCCTGGGCAACGATTGAAGGCTCGATGGGTGACAAGGTTTTGCGCACCTTGTCGGAGCCGCGATTGCGCACCACCAGAAAACGCGCCGACTCCGGCAGCCACACCAACAACACCACCGCCAGGATCAACGGCAGGATGCCGCCGATCAGCAGCAGGCTGTGCCAACCGAACGCCGGGATCAGCTTGGCCGAAATAAACCCGCCGCCGGCCATGCCCAGGTTGAAGCCGCAGAACATGCTGGTCACCAGCAGCGACTTAAGGCGTTCCGGGGTGTATTCGGACAGCAGCGTGGTGGCATTCGGCATGCCGGCCCCCAGGCCCAGCCCGGTGAGAAAGCGCAGCACCAGCAACTGATCAACGTTGGCGCTGTAGGCAGACGCCAGGCTGAACGCACCAAACACCAACACCGCGCCTACCAGCACCACCTTGCGCCCGAAGCGATCCGCCAGCGGGCCGGAGCCGAGCGCGCCGAAGACCATTCCGATCAACGCGGCGCTCATCACCGGGCCGAGGCTGGCGCGGTCGATGCCCCAATCCTGGGACAGCGCAGGCGCGATAAAGCCCATGGCGGCCGTGTCGAGGCCATCAAGGAAGACAATCAGGAAACACAGGATCACCACGCGCCACTGATAGCGTGACAGTGGCTGGGTGTTGATGAAGGACTGGACGTCCAGCGTGGTACCGACAGAGGGCTGAGTCATTATTGTTATTTCCACACCGATGGCGGGCTGACGACCTGGGGTCGTCGTTATTATTTGGCGCTGACAGCGCTGCCGCACCTTAATAAGCCTGAGGAAACACCGTCAATTGATCAAACCAGGATCTGTGCGGTCACCGAACAGCTTAGGCAAACAGCTGCGCACTCAGCTCGCAGCTGGCACTCAGCATGCTCGGCAAGAAGCGCTGTTCCAGCTCAGCACGGCTGACCCGTCCGGCGTGGGTGCTGACGTTCAGCGCGGCCAACACTTGGCCCGAGGCGTCATACACCGGCACGGCGATGGAACGCAGGCCCTGCTCAAGCTCTTGGTCGACGATGCACCAGCCCTGTTGACGCACTTGCTGCAGACATTCGAACAAGGCCTGCGGCGTGGTCAAGGTGCGGCTGGTCTTGGTTTGCAGGTCGGCGTGGTCGAGATAATCCTGCAGCGAGGCGTCGTCCAGCGCCGCGAGCAATATGCGGCCCATGGAGGTGCAATAGGCCGGCAACCGCCCACCCACCGACAGGTCCACGGAAATCAGGCGCTGGGTGGTGGCCGAACGGGCGATATAGAGGATGTCGTCGCCTTCGAGGGTGGCCATGTTGCAGGCTTCGTGAAGCTGCTCACTCATGCGGTCCAGGTACGGTTGGGCCGAGACCGCCAGTGGCGTGGACGACAGGTAGGCATGGCCCAGGGTCAGGACTTTGGGCAGCAGCGAATAGGTACGCCCGTCGGTGGTGGCGTAACCGAGCTTGATCAAGGTGTGCAGGCAACGGCGCACGGCGGCGCGGGGGATCTCGGTGCGATGACTGATCTGGGCGATGGTGAGATGGCGCTTGCGCTCCTGGAACGCTTGCACCACCGCCAGGCCACGGGCGAGGGAGGTCATGAAGTCCGGATCACCGGTGAACGCCTGGATACGCTTGGCCGGGGACGCAACGATCGGCGGCGCCACTGACGCGAAAGAGTTGCGCAATTGATCGTTCATGTCGGGGTCCTTACTCTTATTGTCAACCGCAGGGGAGGTTTGGCTGCTATTACAAGTCGCGTCGGCCGCGTGCACAAGGCGGGGCCGAGAACATTGTGCGATTATCGGACAGTCATTCGATTATCGCAATTTGCTGGCGCCCTCCCCTGGCCAGCCAGCGGAACGCAGTAAAATAAAGTCTGAAGTTGGGTTCATTTTATGACGCCAGAATTCACGAAATTAGCGACACACCCGTGTAACAAAATGCTCACACAAAGTTGACGCTTTTTAACTTTATGCCGATAGTGTTATTCAAATGCACCGCTATAATGCACCCTGTGTACAGGTCTGCCCGGTTTACTCTCGAAAGCAGCGCTCGCCCGGTGATGCACGCTGTGCATTGACGACCGCAACTACCTGCTTTGAATGACTGCACTAACAGTGTGGCCGCCCGTCCCTATTTCAAACTCGGACATTTTCACGGTTCAACTTGGAAGACGCCAGGAACGGCATTCAGGCATAACGCTGCAACGTATTTACACTCAACTTAATTAGGTAACGATGTGACGAAAGATGAACTGCGCGCGGAACTTGAGCGCCAGGAGCAACGTTACAAGGACGTTTACGGCGGGGAAGTCACCACCTACGCCGCCCAGCCTGAGCCTGAACGCAAACCCTGGCGCAAGCGAGCCAGTCTCCTCGACCAGGCGTTTGCCCAAGAAATTCAAAAGATTGAACAGGAACTCAAAACCGAAGAGCCATAAGCGATTCGGTTTGGCACTCAAGGTTTTGGCCTCGGCTGCTGGCATATAGCCAGCAACCGGCCACCTTGCATTGCACCACCAGCTGTAAAATTTCATACAAATGTTTCAGACGTGACGTTTTTGTGACAACCCCCTACCCCGCAACCCCTCTGCTTTATGAATCAAAGACTTGCCAAAGCCCCGAAATCCCTGGGATGCGCACCCTAGCGCCGGTTTTTTTCAAGGAAGATTGTTACCGATGAGCAGCTAGTGCATCGATTACTGAGGTTTTCTGGCATAATCGCGCCCCCTTACGACCGGGTCAGAAAACCTTCATGATCGATTTATTCAGCGGACTGGATGCTTGGGTTCTAGTGAGCCTGCTGCTCGCCCTGGCCTTTGTCCTCGCCTTCGAGTTCATCAATGGCTTTCATGACACCGCTAACGCGGTGGCCACAGTCATCTATACCAAAGCCATGCCGCCGCACCTGGCCGTGTTCTTCTCCGGGGTGTTCAACTTCCTCGGCGTGTTGCTCGGTGGTGTCGGTGTCGCCTACGCCATCGTGCATTTGCTGCCGGTGGAGTTGCTGATTAATGTGAACACCGGCCATGGATTGGCGATGGTCTTCTCTTTATTGGCTGCGGCGATCACCTGGAACCTGGGCACCTGGTACTTCGGTATTCCCGCGTCCAGCTCGCACACCCTGATCGGCTCGATCCTTGGTGTCGGCCTGGCCAATGCGCTGATCAACGACATCCCCCTGGCTGACGGTGTGAATTGGCAGAAGGCGATCGATATCGGCGCCTCCCTGGTGTTCTCGCCGATGGCCGGCTTTCTGGTCGCAGCCCTTGTGCTGATTGGCCTGAAGTGGTGGCGCCCGCTGTCGAAGATGCACAAGACCCCGGACCAGCGCCGCAAACTTGATGACAAGAAGCACCCGCCGTTCTGGAACCGCTTGGTATTGGTGATTTCTGCCATGGCGGTGAGCTTCGTGCACGGCTCCAACGACGGTCAGAAAGGTATCGGCCTGATCATGCTGGTGCTGATCGGCATCGTGCCAGCGCAGTTTGTACTCGACCTGGGCAGCACCACTTACCAGATCGAGCGGACCCGCGACGCGACCTTGCACCTGAACCAGTTCTACCAGCGCAACCACGAGACTCTGGGTGAATTCCTGGCCTTGGGTAAAAGCGTGAAGGATGACCTGCCGGGCAAGTTCCGTTGTAACCCGCAGCAGACCGAGCCGACCATCAACGCGCTGCTGGGTACTTTGAAAGGTGTCTCCGACTACCATTCGCTGACCGCCGATCACCGCATTGAAGTGCGCCGCTACCTGCTCTGCCTGGACGATACCGCAAAGAAAGTCGGCAAATTGCCAGGTCTGCCGGCGCGTGAGAAGTCCGACCTCGACAAGCTGCGCAAAGACCTGACCGCCACCACCGAATACGCGCCGTTCTGGGTCATCCTCGCCGTCGCACTGGCCTTGGGCCTGGGCACCATGGTGGGCTGGAAACGTGTGGTACTGACCATCGGCGAGAAGATCGGCAAGCAGGGTATGACCTATGCCCAAGGCATGTCGGCACAGATCACCACCGCGACCATGATTGGCTTTGCCAACATCTTCGCGCTGCCAGTGTCCACTACCCACGTGCTCTCTTCGGGCGTGGCCGGCACCATGGTCGCGAACAAAAGCGGCCTGCAAGGCGGCACCGTCAAAACCATCCTGATGGCCTGGGTATTGACGCTGCCGGCAACCGTGGGCTTGTCGGCCGGGTTGTTCTGGCTGGCCTCCTGGGCACTCGGTAGCTGATAGCCTAGCAGCCATAAAAAAGGTGCGATCCGCGAGGGTCGCACCTTTTTTTATGCCCCGACTCCATACCCAAAGTTGATCTTCAGCGATCAAATAACAGGCAAAAAAAGGGCGACCGAAGTCGCCCAAAATGCCTTGCGTGCTCATGTAACCCGGAAAAACCTATGATTTTTTACGCTTGTTCGCGTCTTTCCAGATAAAAAATCCAAACCCTACAAAAAACATCACCATGAGGCTCACTGTCAGCACTCCGGCAAACACCACATTATCGAAAAACATGACCGGCCTCCTGCACTTGCCCTGTTGCGATAGGGCTAAGTTAATGGAGAAGGCGGATTGAAAAATTGACGGGGATCAATGTCGCCCACGACGGGGCGTAAAGAAGGGAAATAACTGACCTGCATCAACGGATG
The DNA here is from genome assembly GCF_963970975.1 of Pseudomonas sp. RA_15y_Pfl1_P11. NCBI lineage: Bacteria > Pseudomonadati > Pseudomonadota > Gammaproteobacteria > Pseudomonadales > Pseudomonadaceae > Pseudomonas > Pseudomonas sp. RA_15y_Pfl1_P11. The sequence continues at coordinate 178,529 of NZ_CAXAOY010000009.1, read as the reverse complement.
CAGGCTGTTTCAACGCTTTTTGGGCTTGTTCTTAGGTTTCTTCTTCACTTTGCCGAGCGGCATTGCCTGTTCAAACGCTTGGCGTACTTCATTCAAGCGCTTGTCATTGAGGTCGTGCACCCGCTTGGCGCGTTCGGCATTCAGGTCGATCAGTTTGTCGTCTTCACTCATGGCTTGGCTTACGTGGTGGCTAGAATGGCTCAATAATGCGGCCTCCCCCGCCCAACGGCAAATCAGCGGGCGACAAAAGGCAGGCCATCCCACAAAATCGGTACTTTTCCCTATCAGGAGACGCACTCAGGTGGCACTGCACAAGGACCTTCCGCCGTTGCTGGCGCTGCGCGCCTTTGAAGCCGTGGCGCGGCATTTGAGTTTTATCAAGGCCGCGAACGAGTTGTCGGTGACCCAGAGCGCCCTGAGTCATCAAGTACAGAAACTTGAGCAACACTTGGGCAAACCGCTGTTTATCCGACGCACGCGCGCGATTGACCTGACTGCCGACGGCCAACGTTACTACGACGAAATCAGCCCGGCCCTTGGCGCCATTGCCGCCGCTACCCGTGCCCAACGCGTGCCCCCTAGCGCCACGGTATTGCGCATCGGCTTGCTGGCCTCCTTTGCCACCCTGTGGCTGGCACCACGCCTGGCCGGTTTTCTCAACCGCTACGCGCACATCCAAGTGGAGTTGTTGCCGGCGATCCAGCTGGCGAACGTCGCAGCCGCCGAGGTCGACCTGGCCATCCGCTATGGCAAGGGCGATTGGCCCGATGTACAGGCCACGCTACTGATGCCGGAAATCCTCTCCCCGGTGTGCAGCCCGGCGTTCAAGGCCCGGCATGACGGCCCGCTGCTGATGGCCACTTCGCACCGCCCGTTTGAATGGACCGATTGGTCTGAGCATTACCACGTCGACCTCGCCAACCACCCCCGTGTGATGCTGCACGACTACAACATCGTGGTTGAAGCCGCTGTGGCTGGCCAAGGCATCGCCATGGGCCGTCATCGCCTGATCGAGCGCAAGCTCCTGGACGGCAGCCTGGTACAAGCCTTCGATTGGCCGCCCTATCACAGCGACATTGGCTACTGGCTCGTCGCCCCGCAGGGCACGACGAGTGAAGCAGCCGTATGTTTCAGCCAGTGGCTGAAGGAAACCTGCGCCGACGCGTGAGTGATTTCGATACGTCGCGTGAGATCTATCCGTTTGTCGCCTATCTGAGCAACCAACATGCTGAAACCTCCTGACTCAAGAGGATTCATCATGAGCGACTCCATCCGCCAACGCGTGCAAGCGCTCGGTCTCACGCTGCCCGTCCCCAGCCAACCGGCTGCCAACTACATCAGCCACGTCATCAGCCAGAACCAGTTGTTCATCTCTGGGCAAATTCCACTGGTGGACGGTAAACCTGCCTACGTGGGCCGGCTGGGTGAATCCTTGAGTGACGAAGAAGGCGCACAAGCGGCGGAACTCGCCGTGTTGAGCCTGCTGGCTCAGTTGAACGATGCGCTGGGTGATGACCTGTCACGCCTGATGCGCACGCTGCGCCTGGGCGTTTTTATCGCCAGCCACGCTGATTTCAAGCAACAGAGCGTGGTCGCCAATGGTGCCTCCAACCTGTTGGTCAACGCCCTCGGCGAAAAAGGTCGGCATGTGCGTACCGCCGTGGGCGTTTCCAGCCTTCCGGCCGGCGTGGCGGTGGAGGTTGATGCGATTTTTGAGTTGCGCCCATGAGCCCGCGCGAAATCCAACAATTGCGGGATGCAACACCAGGCTGCCAGTCCGGCATCGTGCATTTCAACCATGCCGGCGCCTCGCTGCCCAGCCAGGCGACCCTCGACGCAATCATCGCGCAGCTGCAACGCGAAGCCCGCGACGGTCCGATGGAGGCCGGCGAACACGGCGAGGCGCTGCTAGAAAAAGCCCGCAGCGCCGCCGGGCAGTTACTCAATGCGCCGGCGTCCTCAATTGCCTTTGCCAGCAGCGGTTCGACCGCCTGGAGCATGGCCTTCCAGGCCTTGGGCCGCTGGCAGCCCGGCGACCGCATTCTGGTGGGCCGTCACGAGTGGGGTGGTAACCTGGCGAGCATGGAACTGGCCGTGCAAGCCGGAGCACGGATCGAAGTCATCCCCTGCGATGACAGTGGAGCGGCCTGCCCAGTGGCGCTGGCATCAATGATCGATGCCCATGTGAAGTTGATCGACCTCACTTGGCTGCCGGCCAACGGTGGCCTGATCAACCCCGCCCAGGCCATCGGCGAGGTCGCCAGGCGCCACGCCATCCCTTATTTCATCGACGCCGGCCAAGCCGTCGGCCAGATGCCAGTAGATGTGCAGGCGCTGCAGTGTGATGTGCTCAAGTCGGCCGGTCGAAAACACCTGCGCGGGCCACGTGGTACAGCGCTGTTGTATGTGCGCCCGGCGTTTCTCGAGCGATTGAAGCCTGCTCAGCGTGACGTGTTTTCAGCGCCATGGACCGCCCAGGGGTTCGACCTGCGCAACGATGCCCGCCGCTTTGAAACCAGCGAGACGTCGTTTGCCTTGCTGGCCGGGCTGGGCAATGCGTTGCAGGAGATGAATCGACTGGGCATCGAGCGTGTCTGGGAGCAAGTGTCGCAGACCAGTGAGCGAATTCGCGAAGCGTTGCGTGAGATGCCGGGCATCTCCCTGCATGACTTGGGCGCCCGTCAATCAGGCTTGATCGCTTTCAACCTGGCCGGTTGGGACGCCTTCGAACTCAAACGGCGCCTGGGCTTGAAGCGCATCAATATCGGCGCTAACGGCGTGGCGTATACCCCGCTGGATATGCAAGCGCGAGGCCTGCAAAGCGTGGCGCGGATTTCAGTCAGCCCGCTCAACAACGAGGACGATATCGCGTTGCTGTCAGCGGCCTTACGCGAGTTGCGCGACTAAACCTCGACATCGACCCACAGGCCCTGGCGCGGCGCGTCTTCGATCAGTGGAATCACCGGCACGGTGTTGTCGGCGTTGAGCACATCCCCCGGAATGGCCAGGTGCTGCTCTGGATCTTCATCGGCTTCACGCCGGCGCTTCTGTTGTTCCTGCTGGCGGCGTTGTTCTTCGCGCAGCAAAAACGCCGAAGTCTCGGCGTCGCCCTTTTTCAGGTCGATGGTGCTCTCATTGGAGCTCGGCTGAACGGGCACAACGGGCGGGATATCCGGCTTCTGGCGCACCGGATCAAGTTGTGACGTCACCGGCACAACGCTGACGGGCAACATGGGTGGCAGCATAATGATTACTCTCCTGATCAACAGGCTGTCGGCGGGTTGCAGGGTGACTTGAGCAGAAGCTCGCCAGGCTGTGACCCAGTCGACACTGGCAAGTGCCCGCCACCCGTCGATTCAGCGCTGAATGCGTCCACCAAACGGAGTAGTTTTTGTCAGAGTCCTTTGGATGAGGGCCTTGTTCCGTTAAGATAGTCGGCTTTTTCACGGCGGGAGTCAGGCAGCATGGCGCAGCAGTATCAACCGGGGCAACGCTGGATTAGTGACAGCGAAGCAGAGCTGGGGTTAGGCACCGTTCTGGCACAGGACGGCCGCTTGTTGACCGTGCTCTATCCGGCCACTGGCGACACTCGCCAGTATGCGCTACGGAATGCGCCCCTCACCCGCGTAAGGTTTTCGCCGGGCGACTCCATCACCCATTTCGAAGGCTGGAAGATGACCGTGCAGGAAGTCGACGATGTCGACGGCTTGCTGGTGTACCACGGCCTCAAAGGGGAGAACGAGCAGGTCACCCTGCCGGAAACCCAACTCTCCAACTTTATCCAGTTCCGCCTGGCCAGCGACCGTCTGTTCGCCGGGCAGATCGACCCGCTGGCCTGGTTCTCGCTGCGCTACCACACCCTGGAACATACCAGCCGCCAATTGCAGTCCTCGCTGTGGGGCCTGGGCGGCGTGCGCGCGCAACCTATCGCGCACCAACTGCACATCGCCCGTGAAGTCGCTGACCGTATCGCGCCTCGGGTATTGCTGGCCGACGAAGTAGGCTTGGGCAAGACCATCGAAGCCGGCCTGGTGATCCATCGCCAACTGCTCTCGGGCCGCGCCAACCGCGTTCTGATCCTCGTCCCGGAAAACCTGCAGCACCAGTGGCTGGTAGAAATGCGCCGGCGCTTCAACCTGCAAGTCGCGCTGTTCGACGAAGAACGTTTTATCGAAAGCGATGCCGCCAACCCGTTCGAAGACACCCAACTGGCGCTGGTCGCGCTGGAATGGCTGGTGGACGACGAGAAGGCCCAGGACGCACTGTTCGCGGCTGGCTGGGACTTGCTGGTCGTCGACGAAGCCCACCACCTGGTGTGGCATGAAGAGAAAGCCAGCCCCGAATACACATTGGTCGAACAGTTGGCTGAAGTGATTCCCGGCGTGCTGCTGCTCACCGCCACCCCGGAACAACTGGGCCAGGACAGCCACTTCGCGCGCCTGCGCCTGCTGGACCCGAACCGTTTCCACGACCTGCACGCCTTCCGCGCCGAAAGCGAAAACTATCGCCCGGTGGCCGAAGCGGTACAAGAGCTGTTGGACAAAGGTCGCCTGTCGCCAAAAGCCCACAAGACCATCCAGGGTTTCCTCGGCAACGAAGGCGAAGCACTGCTCACCGCCGTCAACGATGGCGACACCGAAGCCAGCGCGCGTTTGGTGCGTGAGCTGCTCGACCGCCACGGCACCGGGCGCGTGCTGTTCCGTAACACCCGCGCCGCCGTGCAGGGCTTCCCGGAGCGTAAGCTGCACGCTTACCCGCTGCCGAACCCGGACGAATACCTTGAGCTGCCGCTGGGCGAGCACGCCGAGCTTTATCCGGAAGTCAGCTTCCAGTCGCAGCCGGACATCGAAGAAGAAAACCGCTGGTGGCGCTTCGACCCACGGGTCGAGTGGCTGATCGACCAGCTGAAAATGCTCAAGCGCACCAAGGTCCTGGTGATCTGCGCCCACGCCGAAACCGCGATGGACCTGGAAGACGCCCTGCGAGTGCGCTCCGGCATTCCGGCCACGGTGTTCCACGAGGGCATGAACATCCTCGAGCGTGACCGCGCCGCCGCTTACTTCGCCGATGAAGAGTTTGGCGCCCAGGTGCTGATCTGCTCCGAGATCGGCAGTGAAGGCCGTAACTTCCAGTTCTCCCACCATTTGGTGCTGTTCGACCTGCCGTCCCACCCTGACTTGCTGGAACAACGGATCGGCCGTCTGGACCGGATCGGCCAGAAGCATGTGATCGAACTGCACGTGCCTTACTTGGAAACCAGCCCGCAAGAGCGTCTGTTCCAGTGGTACCACGAAGCGCTGAACGCGTTTCTCAATACCTGCCCGACCGGCAACGCCTTGCAGCACCAGTTCGGCCCGCGCCTGCTGCCGCTGCTGGAAAACGGCGACGACGGCGAGTGGCAAGCCTTGATCGACGAGGCCCGCGCCGAACGCGAGCGCCTGGAGCAGGAGCTGCACACCGGTCGCGACCGCTTGCTGGAGCTCAACTCCGGCGGCGCGGGTGAAGGTGATGCACTGGTGGAAGACATCCTTGAACAAGACGACCAGTTCGCCCTGCCGATCTATATGGAAACCTTGTTCAACGCGTTTGGCATCGACAGCGAAGACCATTCGGAAAACGCGCTGATCCTCAAGCCCAGCGAAAAAATGCTCGACGCCAGCTTCCCCCTGGGCGACGACGAAGGTGTGACCATCACCTACGACCGGAACCAGGCACTGTCGCGCGAAGACATGCAGTTCATCACTTGGGAACACCCGATGGTGCAAGGCGGCATGGACCTGGTGCTGTCCGGCTCCATGGGCAACACCGCCGTGGCGCTGATCAAGAACAAGGCCCTCAAGCCGGGCACCGTGTTGCTGGAGCTGCTTTACGTCAGCGAAGTGGTAGCGCCGCGCGCGCTGCAACTGGGTCGTTACCTGCCGCCGGCGGCACTGCGCTGTCTGCTGGACGCCAATGGCAACGACCTGTCGGGCCGCGTGTCGTTCGAAACCCTCAACGACCAGTTGGAAAGCGTGCCTCGGGCCAGCGCCAACAAGTTTATCCAGGCCCAGCGCGACCATCTGACGCCACGGATCAACGCCGGCGAAGAGAAGATCACCCCGCGCCACGCCGAGCGCGTAGCCGATGCCAAACGTCGCCTGGCGGCGGACACTGACGAAGAGCTGGCGCGCCTGACCGCGTTGCAAGCGGTCAACCCGACCGTGCGTGACAGCGAGCTGGTTGCCCTGCGCAACCAGCGCGAGCAAGGCTTGGCCATGCTGGATAAAGCGGCGCTGCGACTGGAGGCGATTCGGGTGTTGGTGGCGGGTTGATTACCGCCCTACTCCGCTAACAAGAAGGCCCGCGCAATGCGGGCCTTTTTTATTCGCTTGAGCATATTGCTGCCTGTGATGGCCTCTTCGCGAGCAAGTCGAATCGTCGCACCGCCGCTCCCACAGGGGAACGCATTCCAAATGCGGGCTTGCTCGCGAAAGGGTCAACTCGGTCTCAAGCCGTAGCCACAGCAGCCGGCACCTGCACGGCCACCAACCCCTCTTTCATCCGCTTGGCATCCCGCACAAAACAGCGCGACGCCTGAAACAAAAACAACATGGTCAAGAACAGCGCCACCGGAATCAGGTACATGGCGTCATGCAAACCCACCGCTTTATAGGCCTCCGTCATCTGTTCCGCCCCCGCCGCATACATCGCAGAATGGGCAAAATGATCGGAAAGCCCACCCACGACGATCGGCCCCATCCCCCCACCCAGCAAGTACAACCCGGCAAAAAACAGCGCCATCGCCGTGGCCCGCAGGCGCGGTTCCACCACGTCCTGAATCGCCGTGTACACGCAGGTGTAGAAGTTATAGGCAAACAACCAGCCCACACTGAACAACGCCACAAATACGCCAATCTCGATGCGCCCGGCGTGCAACGCCCAGGCGGTGGTCACGGTGGAGATGATCAGGCTGAACGCGGCGAACAACAGCCGGCCATTGGCAACGCGTTGATGGATCTTGTCGGCGATCCAGCCGCCGAGGGTCAGGCCCACCAGGCCGGTCAGGCCGACGATCACCCCGGTGGCCACGGCGGCGTCTTGCAGCGGCATCAGGAAGTAACGCTGCAACATCGGCACCAGGAACGAGTTACAGGCGTAGGTGGCAAAGTTAAAGCACAGCCCGGCCAGCACCAGCCACAGGAAGGTAGGCACCGCCAGCACGCGGCGAACCGGGCGATCGATGCGTTCCTGGGAAACCTGCACGGTTTCCGCCGCGCCGCGCTTGGGCTCCTTGATATAGAACATGAACACCGCAAGGATCAGCCCCGGCACTGCCGCGATAAAGAACGGTGCGCGCCAGCTGTCAAACGCCTTGACCATCCAACCGATGGTGAAAAACGCCAGCAATAACCCCAATGGCAAGCCCAGCATGAAAATGCCCATGGCCCGCGCGCGACGGTGCGCCGGGAACAGGTCGCCAATCAGCGAGTTGGCCGCTGGCGCATAGCTGGCTTCGCCGATGCCGATGCCCATGCGCACCAGCAAAAACGTCCAAAAACTGCCGACCAGGCCGTTGACCGCCGTCAGCCCGCTCCAGGCGAACAGGCCCCACCCCATCAGCTTGCTGCGCGAGCCGGTGTCGGCCATACGCCCCAGGGGCAAGCCGGCGATGGCGTAGACGAGGGTGAAGGCGGTGCCGATGATGCCGAGCTGGAAGTCGCTCAGGTGCCATTCCATACGGATTGGCTCAATGATGATCGCCGGAATGGTGCGGTCGAAAAAGTTGAACAGATTGGCCAGGAACAGCAGGAACAGAATGCGCCAGGCATTCGCCGCTTGGGTCGAGTTCTGCATGGGTCCGTCTCTTTTATTGTTATGAGAGCTGCGATGCCCGCTGCATCCTGCCCGGTACCTGCAACATAGTCAGGCGGGCGGCGGTTGTCTGTAATGATTCGTAAAGCTGATAGGGCATGATTTCACCCGGTGCTGCGGGACTTTGGCTACGAAAATATAAGTCCGCGCCCCCCTTCCCAACCGCCATGGCACGGATAGAATGGCGAGCCTTCCCGTAGTCCCCCCTCTCCTTATCCTATTGATGACGCCCATGTCCGAAGCCAGTCCGTGTCTGAGTTGCGGTGCCTGCTGTTCATACTTTCGTGTGTCTTTCTTCTGGGGAGAGTGCGCCTCATCGGGGGGCACGGTGCCCGACGACCTGGTGGTGCAAATCAACCCAACGCGCGTGGCGATGATCGGTACCGACAAGAAGCCCGTCCGCTGCTGCAGCCTTGAAGGTGAAGTGGGTAAAGGGACGAGTTGCTCGATCTATGAGCAACGCTCAAGCCCCTGCCGCGAGTTTGACGCGTCGTGGAGCCGGGGCGTGCAGAACGTCGATTGCGATGCCGCACGCGCCGCGTTTGGCTTGGCGCCGTTGCAAGCGCCCTTCGAATTGGCGCTGCCCATCAGCGCTTAGCATCAAACGCTATGAGCAGGATGCCAAAATAATTCAGAGCAAAGTGCTATCACCCATGGCAAATTCCGTAAGGCCTCTATACTCGACCTAATAGGTCATCGCCGTAGGCAGTGACGTGACGCTATGACAGGGCATGCTATGGAATGGCTGGGTCTGCATTTTTTCACCGGGCTTCCAGAAAGCGGGCATTTATTACTCAATTGCAGTCATAACCCCTTTTTGGTGCTATTGGCCTACCTCGTCGCTTGCGCGGCAGGCTTCGGCACGCTCGACATGGCTGAGCGCGTAGGTCATGTCGAGGACCCGACCGCGCAGCGCCATTGGCGCTGGCTCGGCGCCAGTTGCCTGGCTGGCGGGATATGGTCCACCCACTTCATCAGCATGCTGGCCTTCCAGGCGCCTATCGCGATTCACTACGACCTGTTGATGACGTTCGCGTCCTTGCTCATCGCGCTGATCGCCTCGTTGATCGCCATGCAGACCCTCAGCCATCCTCGCCTGCGGTTGCACCAGTATGGGCTGGCCTCCCTATGGATGGGCGCCAGCATCGCCTTGATGCATTACGTCGGCATGTCGGCCATGCGTTCCCAGGCCCAGCTGTATTTTGAGACAGAGTTGTTCATAGCCTCGGTGGCCATCGCCATGGGCGCAAGCCTGGCTGCGTTGTTACTGTCGAGCTACCTGCGCACCGGCACCGGCATGTTTCATCAACTGCTCAAATACACCGCCAGCCTGGTATTGGGCGCGGGAATCCTGAGCATGCATTTTACCGGCATGGCCGCGATGCAATTAATAGTGCCCACCGGGGCTGACCTCTCATTGCCTTCGGGTAACAACCCTATCCAGCTGGGCTTGTCGGTGGCGGTCATCACCCTGCTGGTGATTGGCAGCAGCATCAGTGCTGCCCTGGCCGACAAGAAACTGCAGCATAAGGAACGCGACCTGCGCCGGGTTAATGCGTTGCTCAGCGAACTGGATCAGGCGCGCGCTTCATTGCAACAAGTGGCCCATTACGACGCCCTGACCAGCCTGCTCAATCGCCGGGGTTTCAATCAGATCTTTGCAGAGAAGCTTGCCGAAAAAACCGCCTCCCACGGCATGATGGCGGTGATTTTTCTTGATATAGACCACTTCAAACGCATCAACGACAGCCTCGGGCATGACGCAGGTGACCAGTTGCTCACCGTGCTGGCCGCGCATATCAAGGGCTCGGTGCGCAGCCATGCCGACGTGGTTGCGCGGTTCGGCGGCGATGAGTTCTGCATCCTGATCAGCATCCACCACCGCGACGAAGCCCGGCACCTGGCCCAGCGCATCATGCAACAGATGAAAGAACCCATCGAGCTGGCCGGTCGACGCATGGTAATGACCACCAGCATCGGCATCAGCCTGTTCCCCGATGACGGCCTCACCTGCGAGGAGCTGCTGAAAACTGCCGACCTGGCGCTGTATCAGTCCAAGGACACTGGGCGCAATAACCTGAACTTCTTCAGTTCCAACCTGAAAGCTCGCGCCTTTCTCGAGCTGCAATTGGAAGAGGAACTGCGCGGCGCTTTGCGCACCCACAACCAACTGGTGCTGTTCTATCAACCGATCTTTGACATGAAACTGGGCAAAGTTACGCGGCTGGAGGCCCTCGTACGCTGGCAACATCCAAAGCACGGCCTGCTGGCGCCAGATCGGTTTATCGGCATCGCCGAAAACAATGGGCTGATTGCCGAGTTGGACCACTGGGTGTTGCGCCAAGCCTGTCATGACCTAAGAATGCTTTCTGACAGAGGCTATACCGAACTGACGATGTCGGTGAACTGCTCGGCCCTGAACCTCGCCCGTGACGAGCTGGCGGATGAAATCGAAGATGCGCTGCGCTTCAGCGGCGTCGCCGCCACCCGCCTGGAGCTGGAAGTCACCGAAAATGCGCTGATGGGCAATATCAGCAGCACCCTGACGCTGCTGCGGCAAATTCGCGCGCTGGGCGTGTCACTGGCCATCGACGACTTTGGCACCGGCTACTCGTCCCTCGCCTACCTCAAGCGCCTGCCGCTCAATACCTTGAAGATCGACCGCTCGTTTATCCAGGATATTCCCAAGTCCACCACGGATATCGAGATCGTTCAGGCAATTATCGGCATGGCCCACACCCTGCACTTGCAGGTAATCACTGAAGGCGTCGAAACCCAGGCGCAATTCGAGCTGCTGCTCAAGCATGACTGCGATTTCGTCCAGGGTTACCTGCTGAGCCCAGCAGTGGCGGCCAGTGACATCATTGGTGTGATCCAGAGCATCAACATGCGTAACCCGATCTACCCGCGCAGCGTGGTGGACACCAAAGACAACAGCTCGCCGAAAGAAACGTCCTCAAGCCGCGGCGGCTCAAAGTCCATCGTCAGGCCAATTCGCTGACGCCCAACATTTGGCATTTCGCCATCATTCGCCTAAAGAACGCCGACAAACGGCCGATTCATCAGAGTCCGGCCAGGTTTTCCCTGGAGAAACCAGGGTTATCCCCCTTCGCCCAAGACAAGGACGCACTGCAAAGTCGCGAACACCCATTCCGTGATGGCCCTTTGATTTGTTTCAGCCATCCGTCCAGGCACATGGCGCAAAATGACCTCTAAAAATAGCTCTGCCACCGTGGTATCCGACGTGTTGCTCCCAGCTCCTGCGGACAAACCCTCAGGTTCAAAGTCATTGAGCACCGCCCGGCCGCTGGCCACCCAGCAATACCTGTACTTCACCGAAACCAATACCGACCGCATCCTCGACAACCTCGATGGCCTGCGTGACATGGTGTTCCCGCGCCCGCCCCACCAGGAAGGCGACAGCGATCCGCGCAATGAGCAGGAATTCCCCTCGGTGTGCCTGATCGGCCTGGGCCGCTGCGGTTCGAACATTGCGCTGGACGTGGCGGAGTTGGTGTACAACGCGCGCAAGTTCTATTTGAACGAGTTCAGCAACGAAGACAAGTCGCAGGACAAGGGCTACAGCCCGGCCCAGTGGATCCGCAACAACCTGCGCCTGGGCAGCGGCAAGGCGAGCAAACCGGTGTTCCTGGTGGAACCACTGGTGATGCTCGGCGACCTGGACAAGGACATCGCAGGGCGCATCCGCTTCTCGCGCAAGGGCGAAAAAAGCGGCTTCCTGCGCGACTACAGCAAGATGAAAATCATGGACCTCTCGGAAGTCCATGCCGGTGGCGCCGGTAACGCGCCGATCCTCGGCCAGTACCTGGCCAAGATCATCCTCAATAAAGACACCCAGCGTTTTTCCAGCCCCGACTGGAAGATGATCCACTCGTACCTGATCGACTCCTGCGGCATCAAGGCCAACCAGTCGCGCCTGTACTTCTCGATCTTCAGCGCCGGCGGCGGCACCGGCTCGGGCATGGCCTCGGAATTCGGTCTGGCCCAGCAACACTCGTACATGAACAAGACATTCGACACCAAGCCCGCCGACGAGCACGACAGCAAAAGCGGCCACGCGTTTGTGTTCGAGCCGATCTTCACCAGCGGCATCTGCGTGCTGCCGAATATCTCCGACCACCGCAGCGAAATGTCCGAAGCGCTGCACATCAACGCCGGGCGACTGCTGTGCAAATACCTGTCGGAAGAATGGGACTTCTCTTACAACTTCGACAACGAAGACAGCAGCGAAGCCAGTGTGAAGGGCCGCATCCGGCCGTGGAACGCGATGATGCTGATCTCCAACGACATCATGCGCTACGCCGAAGAGAGCGATGACGGCAATATTCAGAACATTGACGTCAATGCCATGGAAAAACACGCCAACCAGTACATTTCCCAGCAGATCTTCAACATCCTCACGGCCCAGGCCGTCACCACCGACTACGACCAGAACTACTTCCGCCGCGCCGGCATCGACATCGGCGAAACCATTCGCCTGGATGCCAACGACCTGTTCATGAGCCTGGCCGGCCCGGTGGCGATTGCCTACGCCGAGTCCGTGGTTCCGGAAACGCCGGCACCGTCGAATGACAAATTCAAGGTATTCGAGAAAGAGCCACAGCGCCTGAACATCGACGACCTGTTCTTCCGTTCCATCGACCTGCCGCACTTCAACAAGGTCACCCAGGCCATCGAAGGCATCAGCCTGTTGCCGATCGAATCCAAACGCTACAAGGCCTCCCTGGAGCAGTACAAGAACTCCGGCTACGACGCGGCAGCGCTGCATGACCTGCACTTCTTCAAGAACTGCTCGTCAGTGGTCTCGATCGTGTCCCTGCCCAAGGACTACAAGCTGTCCTACATGGACCTGAACCGGCTCAAGACTCACCTCAACAGCCTGTTCCCCAACACCACGCTCAAGCGCTACGCCTTGGTGATCGGTGCCTCAGCCAACTTGTCGCTGACCACCCTGATCGCGAAAAGCCCGTGCCTGTCGGATGACTTCCTGACGCTGATCGTGGCGTTTATCAAACGCTGCTTTGCGCGCAACCCGTACCGTTTCGATGACACCCTGGACAACTCGATCCTGGACTTCATCATCCACGAGGACTTCGACGAAGACCGTATCGACGAGCTACTCAACGAGTTCGAGAACCCGGCGAAGATCCTCGACACCAACTGGTACGCGATCAAGCCGATGTATGAGAAGAAGTACCGCGAGTTGATCAACGACAAAGACAAGTTTGTGTCGATCAATGACATCCGCCTGTCGCGGGACTGCGTGAAGAAGGCCATCAAGTACTTGCGTGAGATTTATCGTCACCGGATCGGGAAGACCAAGGTTATTTCGCTGAATAACCACACCGGTAAGACCGGCTGAGGCATTGCGACGGCGCCGCTGGGCGCCGTCGCTGTCTGACTAGGCTCTTCGTTGTTGCAGGTAATCGACGATCGCTTGTTCGTCTGCAGCCTTGGCAGGTCGTGGCAGTTGCTTCGGCCAACCGGTGTCGTGCGTCCCGAAAAACTTCTTCTGCTCAGCCTCATCCCAACCGCGAATTTCACGCGAAGCCGACTCCCACCAGCCCTGCCGGCACACCTCGTAATACGGATGCTCAGGTGCCGCGCTGCCGTAGAGTAAGTCGCGACCGACCCTTTTCAAATGTTTGCGGTGATTGCGCAGCTTCCATTTAATCAGCAGCCGCTGCCAGGCTGATGGCACGGGCTTGACCTGTGGCACGTCCAGGCAACGCGCGACCAGTTCAGGCCCGAAGGTCTCGCCATGAAGGCTGAAAAAGTGCGCTTGCATGGCATGGAAGAAGCGCTTTTCGGCGTAGTAGTGATAGACCAGCTTCTTGGACTCACGCACCGTCTTGCCACGCATCGCAAAGGAAATCGCGACTTGCTCGATGGTGTGGATGTCGAAGGATCCCTGGGTCCACTCGTCGATCCAGCGTATCGCGGCTTCGAGCAGCGGCGCATCGGTGTCACATACACCGCACAGGCCACTGTTGTAAAGCTTGAAGCTGTTGCTGGCAGACACACCATGGGCATGCAGGTGCTTGCCCAGCTTGAGGTAGTCCGGGCGCTTGCAGACGTAGCTCCAGTCGTATTCAAACTCGTCCATCACATACTGGCCAGGCTCGATGAGTTCGAACACACGGTGAGGCGACTTCAGGAACAGCGTATCGGTATCGACGAACAAGGTTTTGTCCGCCAACGTCAACCCTTGGGCGATCGCACACGCCTTGCGTCGATGGAGGTAGCCGTTGTGGCCCTGCCATTGGCTCAGGGTCTGCTCGTCCAACTCGAGGGTCTCCACCGGCCAGCCGGTGAAGTCCTGCGGCCGATCAGTCATGACCCGGATGCACAGCGGCTCGCCAGGCTTGAGCTGCGCCAGGGCAGTAAGAATGCTGAACTTGGCCTCTCGCCGGTAAACCTCTTGTTTACCGTAGATAAGGTATAGCAACTGGTGCGAAGGTTTCGCTGAAGGGGGCAGCGCTGACGGCATGACTAGCTCCGAATAACAAGCGGCGAACTCTACCGGATTTCACCCTTTTCTACCCTGCGATCTCACCGCTACCGGGTACTTGTTCACACCGAGAAACAATTCTGCAGCCGTTTCGGCCTTTGGAAAACTGTTCCCATGACGTGCGCGTCATCCTGGGCTGTGACCTTTCTTCACGGCAAGATGCCATCAAGACGCCAGCGGTTACCCCGCTACACACTTTTAAACGGGCAAAGCGCGCACCGTTTTAGTGCTCACCTCCTAGGCGCTGCCCTTTCCTGGATCAGGATCCAAGGCGAAACCACCACCGCCCACAAGCCTGGATCACGCTCCACCAGGTCCAGCGCCCGCGTCGCAGACACTTCGCCAAGGCTCCCGGCAGCCAGCCAGGCAGCGACTTTGTCGCGGTTATCTTCGGCCATGCCTTCGGCGGCCTCGATCAAATCCAGGCCGGCATCGACCCACAATAGGGCACCCTTGGCAAAGAACGGTTCAAGCTCCTTCCAGGATATTTCGGCGGTTTCGCCGAGCAGCTTGGCATAGAGGGTGCTAGGTTCTTGCGTCATGGGACTTCACCTGAAGAAAAAATCGGCGCAATCATAACGTCACGCATCAGGTAGAAAAACCCAGTTGCAAATGAGTTACCGATTGAAAGTGTCAGGAAAGCCAAGGATTGCCCGGAACTCTGGCATCACCCCGCCGCAATTCTGTCTTTTTCTTTCATTTATGCGACACGCCCGGGTTTTGCCCCCAGCAGCCAGCTTTTCAAGCGATCAACCGGCGCTCTACACTGTACCGGTACAGTTGCCAGGGCACTGCCGGGGGGATATCCGAGATATCTGATCCGGTTCTGCAGCTCACAAGGCCGCTAGAACTATAAAAAATACAACAGTAAGAGTGGAGCAATATGAATAAGGCTACTAAGCAGATTTCCAAACTGTTTGCCGCTATGGTCCTGGCTGGGGTTGCCGGCCATTCGTTCGCAGCCGATACCATCAAGATCGGTATTGCGGGCCCTAAAACCGGCCCAGTGACGCAATACGGCGACATGCAATTCATGGGTGCCAAGCAAGCCATCGCCGACATCAACGCCAAAGGCGGCGTAGATGGCAAAATGCTCGAAGCCAAGGAATACGACGACGCTTGCGATCCTAAACAAGCCGTTGCCGTAGCCAACAAAGTGGTCAACGACGGCGTCAAGTTCGTGGTCGGCCACCTCTGCTCCAGCTCCACTCAGCCCGCCTCCGACATCTATGAAGACGAAGGCGTGATCATGATTACCCCGGCGGCTACCAGCCCGGAAATCACTGCCCGTGGCTACAAGCTGATCTTCCGCACTATCGGCCTGGACAGCGCTCAGGGGCCTGCGGCTGGCAACTACATTGCCGACCACGTGAAGCCGAAAGTCGTTGCTGTGATTCACGACAAACAGCAATACGGTGAAGGCATCGCTACCGCCGTTAAACAGACTCTCGAGAAAAAAGGCGTCAAGGTTGCCCTCTTTGAAGGCATCAACGCTGGCGACAAAGACTTCGGTTCCCTCATCCAGAAGCTCAAGCAAGCCAACGTCGACTTCGTCTACTACGGCGGTTACCACCCTGAGCTGGGCCTGATCCTTCGCCAAGCCAAGGAAAAAGGCGTAAACGCCAAGTTCATGGGCCCTGAAGGTGTCGGTAACGACTCCATCTCGCAAATCGCCCAGGGCGCTTCCGAAGGCCTGCTGGTCACCCTGCCGAAGTCTTTCGACACCGATCCGGCCAACAAGGCAATCGTTGAAGAGTTCGCCAAGAACAAGCAGGACCCAACCGGCCCGTTCGTGTTCCCGGCCTACTCGGCTGTTGAAGTCATCGCCGGCGGTATCGCTGCCGCGAAGTCTGAAGACACCGCCAAAGTGGCTGCAGCCATCCACGCAGGCACGTTCAAGACCCCTACCGGCGAGCTGACGTTTGACGCCAAGGGCGACCTGAAGGACTTCAAATTCGTGGTCTACGAATGGCACTTCGGTAAACCAAAAACCGAAGTTTCCCCTCAGTAAGCCAGGCGTTACTGGTCCAACAAGCCCACTGTGAGAGCAGTGGGCTTTGTTTTACGAGGTTTATGGGCCTGTCACTCGCGATCCGGGTGCTGGCTCACCTGAAAATCTTAAAACCGTCACCAGCGGTTCGCTGGCAAACGCTTTGTGCAACCTGCTCACAGAACAGGGCACGGGCCGGAAATGACTCCACCAGTGAAATGCGTATCGGGTTTTTAGGAGCGCTGTAATGCCTGAGATCTATCATTTT
This sequence comes from Pseudomonas sp. RA_15y_Pfl1_P11, assembly GCF_963970975.1. NCBI lineage: Bacteria > Pseudomonadati > Pseudomonadota > Gammaproteobacteria > Pseudomonadales > Pseudomonadaceae > Pseudomonas > Pseudomonas sp. RA_15y_Pfl1_P11. The sequence continues at coordinate 161,888 of NZ_CAXAOY010000009.1, read as the reverse complement.
TTCCAAACGCTGGTTAACGGCATGACCGTTGGCAGCACCTATGCCTTGATAGCCATTGGCTACACAATGGTTTACGGCATCATTGGAATGATTAACTTCGCCCATGGCGAGGTCTACATGATTGGTTCCTACGTGGCCTTCATCGCCCTTGCCGGGCTGGCCATGCTGGGTATCCACTCCCTGCCGCTGTTGATGACCGCCGCGTTCCTGGCGTCGATCGTCGTGACCAGTGCCTATGGCTACAGTATCGAGCGCGTTGCCTACCGTCCCTTGCGTGGCAGCAACCGTTTGATCCCGCTGATTTCTGCTATCGGCATGTCGATTTTCCTGCAGAACACCGTATTGCTGTCCCAGGACTCCAAGGACAAGTCCATTCCCAACCTGATCCCGGGGAGCTTCTCCTTCGGCCCAGGCGGCGCACAAGAAGTGCTGATTTCGTACATGCAGGTCCTGGTCTTCGTCGTTACCCTGGTGGCCATGCTGGGCCTGACCCTGTTCATCTCCCGTTCCCGTCTGGGGCGCGCCTGCCGGGCCTGTGCCGAAGACATCAAGATGGCCAACCTGTTGGGCATCAACACCAACAACATCATCGCCCTGACCTTCGTGATCGGCGCCGCATTGGCGGCCGTCGCGGCCGTGCTGCTGAGCATGCAGTACGGCGTGATCAACCCCAACGCCGGTTTCCTGGTAGGTCTCAAAGCCTTTACCGCAGCGGTATTGGGCGGCATCGGCAGCATTCCGGGCGCCATGCTCGGTGGCCTGGTGCTGGGTGTGGCCGAAGCCTTTGGTGCCGATATCTTCGGCGACCAGTACAAGGACGTCGTAGCGTTCAGCCTGTTGGTTCTGGTCCTGTTGTTCCGTCCGACCGGCATCCTGGGCCGTCCGGAGGTTGAGAAAGTATGAGCAAATATCTTAAATCGGCGTTTTTCAGCGCCTTGCTGGTATGGGCAGTGGCCTTCCCGGTACTCGGCCTCAAGCTGAGCATTGTCGGCATCAACCTGGAAGTGCATGGTACCGGTCCCGTGACCCTCACCATCATCGCCCTGTGTTCGGTACTGTTGTTCCTGCGCGTGCTGTTCACCCAGCAGGTCAGCGCCTTGCTCAAGGGCAACCGTGGTCCGTTGGTGTCGCCTAAGGTCAGTCAATTCCTGACCCTTCCACGCACCCAGCGCTACATCATCATCGGCCTGATCGTGGCCGCGTTGATCTGGCCGTTCTTTGGCTCGCGCGGCGCGGTCGACATCGCCACCCTGATCCTGATCTACGTGTTGCTGGGCCTTGGCCTGAACATCGTGGTGGGCCTGGCCGGCCTGCTCGACCTGGGTTATGTGGGCTTTTACGCAGTGGGTGCCTACACCTACGCGCTGCTCTCGCACTACCTGGGTTGGGGCTTCTGGATCTGCCTGCCGTTGGCGGGCATGGCGGCGGCGACGTTCGGCTTCCTGCTGGGCTTCCCGGTGCTGCGTTTGCGCGGTGACTACCTGGCGATCGTGACCCTGGGCTTCGGTGAAATCATCCGTCTGTTCCTGCGTAACCTCACCGATATTACCGGCGGCCCCAACGGCATCAGCAGCATCCCCAAGCCCACCTTCTTCGGGCTGTCGTTCGACCGCACCGCAGCAGAGGGCATGCAGACCTTCCACGAATACTTCGGGATCGACTACAACCCGGTGAGCAAAGTGGTGTTCCTGTACCTGGTGGCGCTGTTGCTGGCACTGGCCGCACTGTTCGTGATCAACCGCCTGCTGCGCATGCCGATCGGCCGCGCGTGGGAAGCACTGCGCGAAGATGAAATTGCCTGCCGTGCACTGGGCATGAACCCGACAATCATCAAGCTTTCGGCCTTCACCCTCGGGGCAACATTCGCCGGTTTCGCCGGCAGCTTCTTCGCCGCTCGCCAAGGTCTGGTGACGCCGGAGTCGTTCACCTTTATCGAGTCGGCGATCATCCTCGCCATCGTGGTACTGGGTGGCATGGGCTCGCAACTGGGCGTGATCCTGGCGGCGATCGTGATGATCCTGCTGCCGGAAATGATGCGTGAGTTCAGCGAATACCGCATGTTGATGTTCGGCGCCATGATGGTGCTGATGATGATCTGGCGTCCTCAAGGCCTGCTGCCCATGCAACGTCCACACATGGAGCTGCGCAAATGAGCCGCGAGATCCTGAAAGTCGAAAATCTGAGCATGCGCTTCGGCGGCTTGCTGGCGGTCAACGGCGTGGCCCTGACCGTGAAAGAGAAACAGGTTGTGGCGCTGATTGGCCCGAACGGCGCCGGCAAGACCACGGTGTTCAACTGCCTCACCGGTTTCTACAAGCCGAGTGGTGGCAGCATCCTGCTGGATGGCCAGCCGATCCAGGGTTTGGCCGGTCACGAGATCGCCCGCAAGGGCGTGGTGCGGACCTTCCAGAACGTGCGGTTGTTCAAGGACATGACGGCGGTCGAAAACCTGCTGATTGCCCAGCACCGTCACCTGAACACCAACTTCTTCGCAGGCTTGTTCAAGACCCCGGCGTTCCGCAAAAGCGAGAGCGAGGCCATGGAATACGCGGAGTACTGGCTGGACAAGGTCAACCTCACCGAGTTTGCCAACCGCCCTGCCGGCACCTTGGCTTATGGCCAGCAACGTCGCCTGGAAATCGCCCGCTGCATGATGACCCGCCCGCGGATCCTGATGCTCGACGAACCGGCCGCGGGTCTGAACCCCAAGGAAACCGAAGACCTCAAGGCGCTGATCAGCGTGTTGCGTGAAGAAAACAACGCCACCGTGCTGTTGATCGAACACGACATGAAACTGGTCATGAGCATTTCCGACCACATCGTGGTGATCAACCAGGGCACGCCGTTGGCCAACGGCACGCCGGAGCAGATCCGCGACAATCCTGAAGTGATCAAAGCCTATTTGGGGGAAGCGTAAAATGCTGCAATTCGAAAACGTTTCCACTTTCTACGGCAAGATCCAGGCCCTGCACAGCGTCAACGTGGAAGTGCGCCAAGGCGAGATCGTTACGCTGATCGGCGCCAACGGTGCCGGTAAATCCACGCTGCTGATGACCCTGTGCGGTTCGCCCCAGGCTCACAGCGGCAGCATCCGCTACATGGGTGAGGAACTGGTGGGCCAGGCCTCTTCCGAGATCATGCGCAAGAGCATTGCCGTGGTGCCGGAAGGCCGTCGGGTGTTTGCCCGCCTGACCGTGGAAGAGAACCTCGCGATGGGCGGGTTCTTCACCGACAAGGGCGACTACCAGGAGCAGATGGACAAGGTGCTGCACCTGTTCCCACGACTCAAGGAACGCTTCAGCCAGCGCGGCGGCACCATGTCCGGCGGCGAGCAGCAAATGCTCGCCATCGGCCGGGCGCTGATGAGCAAGCCCAAGCTGTTGCTGCTGGACGAACCTTCGCTTGGCCTGGCGCCGATCATCATCCAGCAGATCTTCGACATCATCGAACAACTGCGCAAGGACGGTGTGACGGTGTTCCTGGTGGAGCAGAACGCCAACCAGGCCCTGAAGATTGCTGACCGGGCCTACGTGCTGGAAAACGGCCGGGTGGTGATGCAGGGTACGGGCGAGCAGTTGTTGACCGATCCGAAGGTGCGCGAGGCCTACCTCGGCGGTTAAAAAACGGTTGCTGGATGAACCGGATCAAAAACGTGGGAGCGGCGGTGCGAGCAAGTCGCACCGCCGCTCCCACATTTGCTTTGTGTGATCCCTGGAATTACGTTGTTTGAAACTATTTTCGGCTGATTTGTAACGAACCCCACGCCCCTCTCTCTAGTGCTACAAGCAGGCATTCAAGCCCGCCAACCCACCCCACTAGGAGATACACCATGACCACCAAACTGTCCGCTGCCACCCTCGTCCTGGCCCTCGGTTCCGCGCTGAGCCTGTCTGCCCTGACCACCACCGCCCACGCCGCCGACGACATGCAAAAGTGCTTCGGTGTCGCCGAAGCCGGCAAGAACGATTGCGCCGCAGGCGCTGGCACTTCCTGCGCCGGCACCTCGAAAACCAAGGACCAGGCCAACGCCTGGCAACTGGTTCCAACCGGCACCTGCCTCCAAACCCCAAGCTCCACCTCGCCGACCGGTTTCGGCCAGGAAGCGGCCTTCACCGCCAAGTCCTGAACCTCATAAAACCTGAGTACTGATGATGACTCTTTCATCCCTGCAAGCCGTCTCCCAGGCTCAGGCGCCCGGCCTCCCACGCCGGGTCGGGCTGGGGCTCAAGCATGAGCACTTCACTGCAGTGCTGGAGACCTCACCCGACATCGGTTTTTTTGAAGTGCACGCCGAAAACTACATGGTGGACGGCGGCCCGTTTCATCACTACCTTGGGTTGATCCGCGAACAGTACCCGCTGTCATTGCACGGCGTAGGCCTGTCCATCGGCGGAGAAGGCCCGCCGGACCGTGAGCACCTGGCGCGGTTGGCAACGCTGATCGAACGCTATCAACCCCACTCTTTTTCTGAACACCTGGCCTGGTCAAGCCACGGCCCGGTGTTTCTCAATGACCTGCTGCCCCTGGCCTATGACAGCGCGACCCTGCAACGGGTGTGCGAACACATTGACCACGTGCAAAATACCCTCAAGCGGCCAATGCTGCTGGAGAACCCGTCGACTTACCTGCAATTCCAGCGCTCAACCCTGGATGAGACCGACTTCATCAGTGAGATCATCCGCCGTACGGGCTGCGGTTTGCTGCTGGACGTGAATAACGTCTATGTGTCGTGCATCAACCATCAACGCGATCCGGTTGCCTACATCGACGGCCTGCCGATGCATGCGGTGGGCGAGATTCATCTGGCCGGTTTTGCCGAAGACACTGACAGCCTCGGTGATCGCTTGTTGATCGACGATCACGGCGCACCTATCGACAACGCCGTGTGGCAGCTCTACGAAAAAGTATTGGCGCACGTAGGCCCGATAGCCACGCTGATCGAACGGGACAACCAAGTGCCGGCGTTCAGCGTATTGCTGGCTGAGGCTCAACAGGCCGAACTGCATCTGTCGCAGGTGAGCCCATGAGCCTTCATGACGAGTTTGCCGCAGCGCTGCTGGCGCCGGACCAGGCATGCCCCAATGGCCTGTTCAGCAGCAACGGTGCCGACCCGGCCAGCCGTTTTGCGGTGTATCGCAACAATGTGCACAGTTCGTTGATCAACGCACTCGCAACGGCCTACCCCGTGACATTGCAATTGGTGGGCGAGGACTTCTTCCGTGCGATGGCCGGCCTGTTTATCCGGGCTTGCCCACCCACCAGCCCGCTGATCAGCGAGTACGGCAGTGCGCTCGCCGCATTTATCCAGGACTTTGAGCCCGCCGCCAGCGTGCCCTACCTGGCCGATATGGCGCGTTTGGAACGACTGCGTGTGCGCGCCTATCACGCGGCGGACACCCAGCCACTCGACCAACCGACTGTTCTTCAAGCACTGCAAGGCCAAACAGACCTGGGGAAATTGCGCCTGCAACTGCATCCATCCCTTGCCACCTTGAATTCTGCCTACGCGGTGGTGGCGGTATGGGCCGCGCACCAGACCGAAGGCGGCCTGGCCACCCTGAATCCCTGGCACGCCCAGAGTGCGCTGGTAGTACGTCAGGGGCTGGAGGTCAGGGTATTTGCTACCGACAGTGGCTCAGTGGCGTTTATCAACAGCCTGGCCCATGGCAATGCCTTGGAAAAAGCCGTGGAGCATGCGCTTGACGCAGCGGCCGAGTTCGACCTGCACCAATGCCTCACGCTGCTGATCAGCCACAACGCCATTACTCATTTGCATCTAGAACAAAAGGTATCGCCATGAACACTCGTCCATCAGGCCTGATCAATCGGGTCATCGCGCTTTTCGAACAAATCCCTTACAGCCTGATTGCCTTTGTCGCGCGTTTTTCGATTGCCGCAGTGTTCTGGAAATCCGGGCAAACCAAGGTCGAAGGATTCGTTATTGATTTGGTCAGCGGCACCTTCCAACTGGGCGAACCGAAACTGGCCGCCTCGACATTGCCGTTGTTTCGCAGCGAATACCACGTGCCGCTGCTATCACCGGAGGTGGCGGCGCATATGGCGGCGTTTGCCGAGCACTTCTTCCCGGTGTTGATCCTGGTAGGCTTCGCTACGCGCTTCTCGGCCTTGGCCCTGATCGGCATGACCCTGGTGATTCAGCTGTTCGTCTACCCGGACGCCTACCCGACCCATGGCACCTGGATTGCGCTGCTGTTGATACTCGTAGCCAAAGGACCGGGGCGCCTGTCCATCGATCACTTGATCGCGCGTCGCTACGCTTAGAGTCGGTCGAGGGCCTTGCCGCTGCGCTTGAACCCGTCCACCAAGTAGTCAGCCAGCACCTGGGTGCGACGCGGCAGACCGCCCTGATAGGGATGCACGAGGTACATCGGCATGCTTCGCGTCTGATAATCACGCAGGAGCCAGCGCAAGCGGCCGTCAGCCAATTCTGCGGGCAGAACGTAGGACGGCAAGCGTGCGATACCTGCGCCCACTAACGCAGCCTTTTTCAACAAGTTGTAGTGATTGGAGGCAAAGGTACCGCTCACCCGCACCCGCAGCAGTTCGTGCTGCTGGTGGTACAACCACTCTTCACGGCCGCTGTAGTGGCTGTTGAGCAGGCAGGTGTGGGCGGCCAAGTCGGCCGGTGTCTCCGGTTCGCCATGCTTCTCAAGGTACGCCGGGCTGGCGCAGGTCATTTCATGCCAGGCCAGCAGAGGCTTGACCACCAGGCGCTCGTTTTCAATCGCGCCTGAGCGTACCCCCAAGTCAAAACCATCCCGCGCCAGGTCCCGGTAACTGTTGTTGAGCTCCAGCTCGATCTGCACCTGCGGGTACTGTTTGGAAAACTCCAGCAACAAGCCATCAAAGAAGGTTTCGCCCAAGGAGACCGGAACCGTCATACGCACCGGCCCGGCCAGATCGTCCTTTAGCCGGGCCAACGCCTGACGGGCGCGATCCACCTGCACCACCAATGCCTGAGCCTGGGGCAGCAATGCCGCACCGGCTGCAGTCAGGCTGAGCTTGCGCGTCGTGCGGTGCAGCAGCACCACACAATGCTGTGCTTCCAACTGGCTGATTCGCTTGGACAACTGCCCTTTGCTACAGCCCAGTTTCTCCGCGGCCACGGTAAAACTGCCGGCGTCGATCAGCACGGCGAAGGCCGCCAAGTCATCCATTTCGCTCATGGATTGTTTCCATTTGAAAACCAAAGGTTGCCCATTAGTGCGTTTATCCGCTTAAAAAGCCACTCTACACTGAACCTTCACTTACCCTTGGAGGAACAGCACCATGAAAATCCTATTGATTGGCGCCAGTGGCACCGTCGGCTCGGCAGTCAAGGCGGAACTGGCTCAGCGCCACGAAGTGATCAGCGTCGGCCGCAGCAGCGGCGACTTCCAGGTGGATATCAGCGACAGCGCGTCAATCCGCAAACTGTTCGAGCAGACCGGCACATTCGATGCCCTGGTCTGCGCAGCCGGCAGCGTGAACTTCGTCGCGCTGGGCGACATGAGCGAAAGCGATTTCGAGCTGGGCCTGCGTGACAAGCTGATGGGCCAGGTCAACCTGCTGTTGATCGGTCGTGAATACGCCAACGATGGCGCCTCGTTTACCTTCACCAGTGGCATTCTGAATCGCGACCCCATCCCCACCGGCGCCTCGGCTGCGCTGGTCAACGGCGCCATTGACGCCTTTGTCAAAGCGACGGCAATTGAATTGCCGCGCGGCCTGCGCATCAACGCCGTGAGCCCGACGGTCCTGCTCGAAGCCATGGACAGTTACGCGCCATATTTTCGCGGCTACAAACCAGCTCCAGCCGCCGACGTAGCGCTGGCCTACGCAAAAAGTGTTGAAGGTTTACAGACAGGTCAGACCTTTATGGTGGGTTGAATCGGATACCTGTCAGATTTGACTGAATCTGGCAGCCGGGGTTGTGGTGCAACGCCGGCGTGCGTAACGTGGCGGCACTTGTCTGGAGACCGATAATGCGCGCCGCCCACACCCTAACTCTACTTGCCTTGCTTCCCCTGTTCGCCGCCTGCCAGATGTTCGACAGCGACCCGGCCAAGCCGTCTCTCGCCGGGCTGACCCGTATGCAGGGCGAACTCACGGCAGTCGGCGACAAACTGCTGTTCCAGCCCTGCAACGACAAACGCAACTACGTGGTCAACGACACCGGCGGCACCAGCATCCTGCAGGAAGCGGCCTCCCTGGCCGGCCAGCAAGGCGCGTTGTTTGCCGACCTGCGCGGCAAGTTCTCGGGGGTTGCCAGCGGCACCCAAGGCAGCGTGGACCTGCAACAACTGTATCGTGTTGAACGTTCGACCTCGGCCTGCGACGATCCGGACTTCAAGCGCATGATCCTGCGCGCCAACGGCCACAAACCGGCCTGGGCAATGAACGTGACGGCCAAGGGCATGGTGCTGGAACGTGAAGGCCAGCCGCCACTGGCAGTGCCTTATGTGGAAGAGCAGATCGGTGACGGCCGCTTCAACCTGATGACTGAAGCCAACAACCAGCACGTCGAACTGTGGGTGGCCCCGCAACGTTGCATCGACAGCGTGAGCGGCAGCCTGCAACACATGACCGCCGAGTTGCGCGTCAACGGTCAGGTACAGCGCGGTTGCGCCTCGTTTGGCGGCTCGCGCGACGACTGACTCGGCACTGCGTTGTTTTAACATGACGGGAATCGGCCATTGGGGCTTATAATCGCCGGTTTGCAAAACAGCCGGCCAATCAGCCAGCCGCCTACCGGATCCTGTCATGTTACGAATCACCGAACTCAAGCTGCCTATCGACCATCCCGAAGAAGACCTGCGGCCCGCCATCGTGCAGCGCCTGGGCATCGCCAGTGATGACCTGCTCGATTTCACCCTGTTCAAGCGCAGCTACGACGCCCGCAAGAAATCGTCGGAGCTGTGTTTCATCTACACCATCGACTTGAACGTGAAGGGCGAAGCGGCGCTGTTGCTCAAGTTCGCCGATGACCGCAACGTCAACCCGGCGCCGGATGTCAGCTACACAGTGGTCGGCCAGGCGCCGGAAGGCCTGACAGAACGTCCAATCGTCGTCGGCTTTGGCCCGTGCGGCATTTTCGCCGGGCTGTTGCTGGCGCAGATGGGCTTCAAGCCGATCATCCTCGAACGCGGCAAGGAAGTGCGCCAGCGCACCAAGGACACCTGGGGCCTGTGGCGCAAAAATGTGCTCAACCCCGAATCCAACGTGCAATTCGGTGAAGGCGGCGCCGGGACCTTTTCCGATGGCAAGCTATACAGCCAGATCAAGGACTCGAAATTCCACGGCCGCAAAGTCCTGCACGAGTTCGTCAAGGCCGGTGCGCCGGCAGAAATTCTCTACGTCAGCAAGCCGCATATCGGTACGTTCCGCCTGACCGGCGTGGTGGAGAACATGCGCGAGCAGATCATCGCCCTGGGCGGTGAAGTGCGCTTCGAGCAGCGGGTTACCGACGTGCTGATCGAAGACGGCCAGTTGAACGGCGTGGTCGTCGATGGCGGCGAGCAGATCCCGTCCAGGCATGTGATCCTGGCCCTCGGCCACAGCGCCCGCGATACCTTCCGCATGCTCCACAGCCGTGGGGTTTACATGGAAGCCAAGCCGTTCTCGGTGGGATTCCGTATTGAACACCCGCAGTCGCTGATCGACGCTGCGCGCCTGGGCAAATACGCCGGGCACCCAAAACTCGGCGCCGCCGACTACAAGCTGGTGTACCACGCCAAGAACGGCCGCTCGGTCTACAGCTTCTGCATGTGTCCAGGCGGTACCGTGGTTGCTGCGACCTCCGAGCCGGGCCGCGTCGTCACCAACGGCATGAGCCAGTACTCGCGTAACGAACGTAATGCCAACTCCGGCATCGTGGTCGGCATCACGCCTGAAGTGGATTACCCAGGTGGCCCGCTGGCGGGTATCGAGTTGCAGGAACGTCTGGAGTCCCACGCCTACATCCTCGGCGGCAGCAACTACGAGGCCCCGGCGCAATTGGTGGGCGATTTCATCGCCGGCAAGCCGTCTACCGCTATCGGCAGTGTGCAACCTTCCTACAAGCCTGGCGTTGCTCTCGGTGACCTGGCCCTGGCGTTGCCGGACTTCGCCATCGAGGCGATCCGCGAAGCGTTGCCAGCGTTCGAGAAACAGATCAAGGGCTATTCGCTGCACGACGCGGTGTTGACCGGTATCGAGACGCGCACCTCGTCGCCGCTGCGGATAACCCGTAACGAATCGATGCAGAGCTTGAACGTAAAAGGCCTGTTCCCGGCCGGTGAAGGCGCCGGTTATGCCGGGGGGATTCTGTCGGCGGGTGTGGATGGGATTCGGATTGCCGAGGCGTTGGCGCGGGATATGTTGGGCAGCCAGGGCTGAAGCTTCGCGTTGTAAGCCTCAAGCTGCAAGCTAAAAGCGGATAGGTAACCTGCTTTTTCTTGTAGCTTGGCGCTTACAACTTGCCGCTGCGACTTAGATATTTGCGCGCAGGATGCTGTCCGGTAACGGCTCACCCCGCTCCACACTGGCCGCAACGGCCGCAATCAGCCCGCCCAATTCATAGCCCTGCCCCGCCAGCCACGCTTGATCGTAATAGGTGGTGGCATACCGCTCACCCCCATCACACAAGATCGCCACGATCGAGCCCGACTCCCCCGCCGCTTTCATCTGCTTCGCCGCCACCAGCGCGCCAATCAGGTTGGTCCCGCTGGAACCGCCGACCCGCCGTCCAAGCCGTGCAGCAAGGTAATGCATGGCCGCCAGCGAGAGCGCATCCGGCACCTTGACCATCGCATCAATCACCTTTGGCAAAAAGGATGCCTCGACCCGAGGCCGACCAATCCCTTCGATGCGCGAGCCACAGTCCAGGCGCAAACTCGCGTCGCCACTCTGATAGAAATCAAAGAACACGGAGCGCTCGGCATCAGCACACAACACACGGGTGCAATGCTGGCGATAGCGCACATAACGGCCGAGAGTTGCTGTGGTGCCACCAGTGCCGGGGCTGGAGATCAGCCAGTTCGGTTCCGGATGCTGCTCGAAACGCATCTGCTGGAAGATCGATTCGGCGATGTTGTTGTTCGCACGCCAGTCGGTGGCGCGCTCGGCGTAGGTGAACTGGTCCATGAAATGGCCACCGCTTTCCAGTGCCAGGCGCTCGGACTCCGCGTAGATCTGCGTCGGGTCCTGTACCAGGTGGCTTTTACCGCCGTAGAAAGCAATCTGCGCGATTTTTTCCTGGGAGGTGGTGGCCGGCATCACCGCAATAAATGGCAAGCCGAGCAGACGGGCGAAGTAAGCTTCGGAAATCGCCGTCGACCCGCTGGACGCTTCGATCACCGGCGCGCCAGGCTTGAGCCAACCGTTGCACAGCGCATACAGGAACAGCGAGCGAGCCAGCCGATGCTTGAGGCTGCCCGTGGGGTGGCTGGACTCGTCCTTGAAGTACAACTCGATACCCGGCAACCCCGGCAATGGCAAGGGAATCAGGTGCGTGTCGGCGCTGCGCTGGAAGTCTGCTTCAATGATACGAATGGCTTCGCGGGCCCAGGGACGTTGGTCGCTCATGGAGAGTTTCTCTGATGGTGTAAGCCCTGATTTTATGGGGTTTCCTACACACCACACAGATACAGTACCGGCTCAATTGAGGACACAATTGCGAGGGTTCGACGTAACGTCATCGCGAACCACCGTTTATAACAAATAAGAATATAAATTTTGTTTTAACAGCTAACGGTACGGGTTAGGGTACCCACCTATTGAACTTGGATTGGAGAGCGTCCCTTGCCTCTGCGTAGCACTTTCACCCGTTTCTTCCAGCTGGAAGCCGCCAGCGGTCTGATGTTGATCGCGGCAGCCGCCCTGGCCCTGATCATCAATAATTCGCCTTTGTCGCACCTGTACAGCGCGTTTCTCGACGTACCGGTAGTGGCGCAGATTGGCGCGTTGAAAATCGCCAAGCCCGCCTTGCTTTGGATCAACGATGGCCTGATGGCCTTGTTCTTCCTGCTGATCGGCCTTGAGGTCAAGCGCGAGCTGCTCGACGGCCACCTGTCCAAGCCCTCGCAAGTGGTGCTGCCCGGCGCAGCGGCCATCGGCGGCATGGTGGTGCCAGCGCTGATCTACTGGGCGATCAACAAGGACTATCCCGCGGCCCTTTCGGGTTGGGCGATCCCGATGGCCACCGACATTGCCTTCGCCCTCGGCGTGCTGGCCCTGCTGGGCAAACGTGTGCCGGTGTCGCTGAAGCTGTTCCTGATGACCCTGGCGATTATTGACGACCTGGGCGCGATCATCGTGATCGCCATTTTCTATTCCGCCGACCTGTCCGGCGCCGCCCTGGCAGGTGCAGGTGCCTGCTTGATCGCCTTGGTTGCGATGAACCGCTTGGGTGTTATCAAACTCGGACCGTATCTGATTATTGGCCTGATCCTGTGGGTGTGTGTACTCAAGAGCGGCGTGCACGCGACGCTCGCCGGTGTAACGTTGGCATTCTGCATCCCGATGCGCACCAAGTACGCCGAGTCGTCGCCATTGCTCACGCTGGAGCACGCCCTGCACCCGTGGGTGGCCTACGCCATCCTGCCGCTGTTCGCCTTCGCCAACGCCGGGGTCTCGCTGACGGGTGTCAGCCTGGAAAGCTTCACTCACCATGTGCCTATGGGCATCGCCACGGGCCTGTTGATCGGCAAGACCGTTGGTGTGTTCGGGCTCACTTGGCTGGCCATCAAGACCGGCATCGCTGCCCTGCCCAACGGCGCAAACTGGGGTCAGGTGTTTGGTGTGTCGATCCTGTGCGGCATCGGCTTCACCATGAGTTTGTTTGTGGGCTCGCTGGCATTCGTGCCGGGTGCCAGTGAGTTCGCGGGTGAGGACCGCATGGGGATTTTGACCGGTTCGATATTGGCGGCGTGTATTGGTTATGCGGTGACAGCGATGGCGAGTCGCAAGAAGGCCGTAACGTCAGGTTTGAACTGACAGCCCTGAAAACCAAAAAGCCGCCTCGGCTTAAACCGAGGCGGCGCCACTTCTCAGACCTACAGGTCATCGAAGCTGTCCCGCAGAAATACCCACACGTGGTAGACACGCAGGATATTCACTACGAGGTTCCACGTACGTTGTGCAAACATCGACAGACTCGGCCCTCCTAAAGTCAGGCCTTTCCTCCAGCGCACTTAACGGAACACGTGGGCCTTTGAATGCAGGTCAATGCATCTTTGAAGTCGCAGCCCAGTCGATAATTGGGTTTGCAATAAAAAACCGCCCTACTAAGGCGGTTTTTTATTGCCTGCATTTTTTGCAGTTCAAACCGGCCACCCCCCATAAAACCAAAAAACCCCAACCGGTCACCCGGCTGGGGTTTTGTATTTCTACAACCAGCGCTTAGCGCGTAACGCGGCTAGTACCATCAACGGTCATGATGCGTACACGGTCGCCAATGCGGAAGATTTCATTCTCCTGCACAGCCTGCACATAGGCACGCATGCTGCCGTCGTCTTCGCGTACGGTGATTTCCACACCCTGGGTGCGGGTCAGGCCTTCTTCGGTGGCCGAGCCCAGCAACCCACCAGCAACGGCACCGATCACGGCAGTCACGATGCTGCCACGACCGCCACCGATAGCGCTGCCGCCAACGCCGCCGATGACTGCGCCAGCAGCGCCGCCGATTGGGGTCTTGGTGCCTTCGATTTTCACGGGGCGCAGGGATTCGATGGTCCCCATGCGCACGGTCTGAACACGACGCGCTTCGTCGCGGGAGTACGAGTCACCGGTCAGACTCGAGGCGCAGCCACCCAGCAGCAACGACAGGGTGGTAAAGCAGGCAACCAGTAAAACGGACTTACGCATAGCATCAACTCCAAAGGACAGGTGTTCATTAAACGCTGCAGCTTGACGCCTGTCACGGCAAGCGCCGCAGAAAATTGCTTTCATTCAGCCTGAGTACAGACAGCCCGTACCAGAAAACTCGACGAACGGTAGCACTCCACGCCTAGCCAGGACCTCCATGGATTACTTCATCATTGTAGTCACAACGCTTGCCGGCCTGTATTTTCACGGCTGGCTGTACCTGCGTATCAGGCGCTGGATCGACCGTGACCTGGCGCTATCACTGGCGGGCAATGATCTGCACAAGCGCGCATTTATGCTGCGACAGCTGGAACAGGCTCGCGCGCTGAAAATCAGGCGGTCCGATTTGCCGAACTGGTTGAAAAAAGCCGCGCAGCAGCACACGCCCGAAGCCTCTGCGATAGAGACTTCGGAGTGATCGGCAACATTCAGGTGAGGTGACGAAAGGTGCGGCTCAGGGCGCCAGGCGTTCGCGGGTCCAGTCGGCCCCTTGCAAGCGATAGTTCAAGCGGTCATGCAAGCGGCTGGCGCGACCTTGCCAGAACTCGATGCGCTCCGGCAGCAAACGATAGCCACCCCAGTGCGCGGGGCAATCGGGTTGGGAATCGCTGAAGCGTTGTTCGGTGGCCTTGAGCAGGTCCTGCAGTTCTTCGCGGTCACGGATGACCTGGCTCTGCGGGGACGCCCACGCCCCCAGGCGGCTGCCCAGCGGGCGGACCTGGTAATAAGCGTCCGACTCCTCAGGCGTGACCTTGACCACCCGACCCTCGATGCGCACTTGGCGTTCGAGGGTCGGCCAGAAAAAGGTCATGGCCGCAAACGGCCGAGCCGCGAGCTGTTCGCCCTTGGCACTCTGATAATTGGTGAAGAAGGTAAAGCCCTGCGCATCCAGGCCCTTGAGCAACAGGATGCGGCAGTGCGGGCGACCGTCCTGGTCGACCGTGGCCAAGGTCATGGCATTGGCTTCCACCGGGGGCTGCTCGGTTGTCACCGCGTCAGCAAACCACTCGTGGAACAACGCAAACGGCTCGCTCGGGGCCTGGGCCTCGCTCAAACCATCCCGTGTGTAGTCACGGCGCATATCGGCCAGTGCCTGGGTCATGCGGCTTTATCCTTCTGGTTCAACAGATCAGTTTTTCGCCTGGTCGTTTGCCGGTGCAGCGGCCTTGGCTTTGGCTGGAGCAGGCTTTTTGGCAGCAGGCTTAGCCGGTGCTTTTTTAGCGGCTGGCTTGGCAGCGGCTTTCTTGGCGGCTGTAGCCTTCTTGCCCGGAGCTTTGGCAGCCGGGGCCGGGGCTGGAACGTTGTGTACTGCAACCATTTCAGCCACCGGTGGAGTCTTGCCCGACTGATACTTGCTCAGCAAAGCCAGCATGGTGGTGCGCTGGGTAAACATGATTTCCATACGACGGTTCAGTGCGCGACCCTGAGTGCTGTCGTTGGCGGCACGTGGCATCATGTCGCCCATGCCGCGCAGCATCAGGCGGTCTTGCTTGAGGCCGCTGAGGCTGAAGATAGAGGCGATGGATTGTGCACGTTCCTTGGTCAGCACCTGGCTGGCCGGGGCGGTGCCGGTGGCATCGACGTGGCCCAATACCAGTACGGCGGTCTTTGGATCGGCTTCAACGGCCTTGGCAACGCGAGTGAACGGGCCGAGGGTGACGGGCAGCAGCATCGCTGGGCGTTTCGGGTTGTAGGAGCCGTCTACCGGTGCAATCACCACCAGCACATTGTCACGACGCTCCAGTTGCAGGTTGCTGTCCTTGATGGCGGCGCGCAGGCGTGGCTCATAGTCGTCCAGCCAGGCCTGAGTGATTTTCGGGTCGGGCATTGGTACGTTGGTCACGTCGACCTTGGCCAATGGCTTAGGTTTGCTTTCGAAAGGCCACCACCATTTGGTGTCGGTCTTGGCGACGACTGGGGCGGCGGCAGGTGCTGGCTCCGCGGCCTTGAGGTCGGCTTTCAGGTCAGCCTTGGCATCGGCAGCCTTTTCGTCGGCGCTTTTGAACGAGAACGGCCACCAACTGGAGCCGGTGTCAGCCTTTGCAGTTGGCGCTGGGGCTTGCGCAGCAGCAGCGGCCGCTACCGGTGCTGCAGGCTTGGCGCCCGCAGCGGGCTTGGCATCCGGCTTGGCGTCGGTTTGGGTCACTGCGTCCTTGGTAGCGGCCTTATCAGATCCAAATGACCACCAATGCCCGCCCTCGGCATCATTTTGTGGAGTTTGTGCGCAGCCAGTAATAGTGAGGCACAGCGCCAGTGCCAAGGACTTGTTCGATAACATGAGATATCCACAAAATGAGAAAAGAAACGGGGGTCTGGGTGACCCGTTAAACAGACGCTTACAGAACATTAAAGTTACATCATTTCGTTCAGCGTCTTCTTATAGTTGCCTTTGTAACAAAAAAACGTGAAACAGCAAGGGGTTTACAGACAACCGGCCAATATTCCGACCAACTTCTGTGCCCGCGGGTCCATTAGTACATAAGGCCCCAATGTATTAGTCACGAAACCAAACGCTACATCATGCTCGGGATCGGCAAACCCGACCGAGCCACCCGCACCGGGATGCCCGAAAGCACGCGGGCCAAGGCCGAAGGTGGCGTTGGGCAACTGCGGTTGGTCCAACATGCAGCCCAGGCCAAAACGGGTTTGTGTCAATAATGTTTTATCCGGCCCGATACTGTGTTCACGGGTCAATTGTTCAAGCATGTCGGCCTCCAGCAAACTACCGTCCAACAATCCACTATAAAAACCCGCCAGGCTACGTGCATTACCGTGACCATTTGCCGCTGGCTGCTGCATACGCCGCCATTCAGGTTTATTAGTGCTGGTCAGAATAGACGGAGGATTGGCAAAAGCACGTGTAGTCATGGCCTCAGGTTCACGCATCATTACTTGCAGTAAACGTTGTGCGGCCTCATCGCCCCTATTGCCTTTGCTGCGCGCTATATGTGCGACGCGATAAAACTCTTCATCGGCCAAGCCCACATGAAAGTCCAGCCCCAATGGCCGTGCAACCCGCGCCACGATGGACTCTCCCGGCCCGCGCCCATCGGCGCGACGCAGCAATTCACCCACCAACCAGCCGTAGGTGATCGCCTCGTACCCATGGCCTTGGCCCGGCGTCCACCACGGCGCTTCGGCCGCCAGTGTGTCAACCATCAGTTGCCAATCGTACAGGGCTTCAGTGGGCAGCATCTGGCGGATCGCCGGCAACCCGGCCTGGTGGCAGAGCAACTGGCGCAGGGTGATGGCTTCTTTGCCTGACGCCGCAAATTCCGGCCAGTAGTTGGCGACCGGTGCATCCAGTTGCAATTTGCCTTCAGCCACCAGTTGCAGGGCCGTAACGGCGGTAAAGGTCTTGGTGCAGGAAAACAAGTTGACGATCGTATCGCTGTGCCAGGCCTCGCTACCGTCCTTGTCGGCGGTACCGGCCCACAGGTCGACGACGGTTTCACCGCCGATCTGGATGCAGAGCCCGGCCCCGCGCTCTTGCGGGTCATCGAACAACGCGGCAAAGGCTTCACGTACCGCTTCGAACTGGAGTTCGTAATGACCCTGGATCTGCACCTGAACACCCTCGGACAACACAGCAAAAAGTGGCCGACATTGTTCCAGCCCTTGTGGGTTTTGTGAACCCGTCAGCACTCAATCAATGACCATTTCCGGAGTGCCCACCGGCATTCCCGGCGCCCTGCACCGGGCCTTTGCCTCCGTGCCCGGCCCTGCCGCCTTCGCTTTCGCGCACGGCACCGGCCGCCTTGGCCTTTTCTGCCTCTTTGCCGAGTTGATCGACCGCCGCCAGGTTACTTTTGCGCACGCTTTCAACAAAACCCTGGAACGGTACGTCGGTGATGCCCACCAGGCCAAAGTGGCCATTTTCACCGTCGAGCAATCGACCGGTCACCGGCTGGTCCAGGTACTGGAACCAATGCACGCCGACAATCGACGGCTCGGCCATGGCCTGCTTCAAGAAGTTGCCGTAAGCCGTGCCACGGTCTTCTTCCTTGGCCAACTGCGTCACGCCGCCCCAGAACGGCCCACGATCGGCCGAGCCAAAGTTGAATTCGGTGATCAGCACCGGCTTGTCCAGCGCACGCAACGCGGCAAAGTCATAGCCGTCCTGTGGCTTAAGCGTGTACATGTTGAAGCTCAGCACATCGCAATACTGCGCGCAGGAGGCCACGGCTTCCGGCGTGCTGACCGCATAACGGCCACCCAACAGCAGTTGGTTGGGGGCGTGCCATTTCAGCGAGTCGGAGATGGTCTTGAAGTAGGCATCCGCAAACGTCTTCTGGAAGTATTGGAAGTCAGCTTCGATTTCCGGGTGCTCAGGGTTGGGAATCGGCGGTTCGAAGCCCGGGTCTTCCATCAATTCCCAGCCCTTCAACTCGATGCCCCAGGCTTTCGACAGGCCTCCTTCGTTACGGTATTTGTCACGCAGTTGTTTGAGGAAGGCGCGCTTGGCCGGTACGTCGGTGGTCATGCGCAAGGTGCCGTAGGCCAAGGCGTAGCGGGATTTAGCATCATCGCCGGGACCGGCCCAGGCCAGCTCGTTGTCGGCAAAAAAACCGACCAACCACGGGTCGTTACGGTGATCGCGGGCGGCGATAGCCACGGCGCGTTCGGTGGCCATGGCGAAACGCGGGTCGAACGGGTCGGGCATGCCACCCCACCAGTCGGTGCCGGTGCTGATGCTGGCGTAGTCACCGACGATCGACAGCGGCAAGGTGTAGGGCACACGATTGGCAGTGGTCAAATCCTCGTCGCTCCAGTTGCCTACGGTGTTGAAACCCCAGGCTTGCAGGCGGTCGAGGGCATGGGTGACCCAGCGTTTTTGGTCGAAACCGTCACCGCCATACGTGCGTTGCAAGTTGGCGCCGTAAAAGTCATACCAACGACCGGCACCAAAGCTACGCCCTTCGCCTGCACCGTTACCGGTACGGTTGTCGCCGCTGCCGTAGTACTTGTCGAAGGGTTCGCCACCTTTAGGCAGCGCCGCGAACATCCATTCACGGCCGGCCACATAAGTCTGGCTGTTGTCCGGGGCCACAGTATTGACGCCCAAGGAGTAGAACGGATGCCCCTCCGGCGTCACCAGGTACCAGCGGCCGTCGCGTTTTTCGGTGCGGAAAAACCCACTGGCGTCGAACGCCGGGCCTTTGTTCCAGCCGCCGTACTGGTCCAGGGCGGACTTATCCCGCGTGGCCAGCCAGCCCTGAAGTTGCTGTTGCTCCTTGGCCGCGGCGGCTTTGAGTTGCCCGTCGCCGCTGACTTTTTCCGGCCAGCGCGCCCGGGTGGATTGACCATAGGCATCCACCAACTCGCTGTAGGCCGCCTTCAACACCGGCTCGCTGTCCTGCACGCCAAAGCGCTCCAGCAAGATGCTCTGGGCGGCGTTAGGCTTGAGCATTGACAAGGTCACCGAAACCACCTGGCTGCGGTCAATTTCACCCACGCTGCCGGCCAGCAATACGCGCTGGCCGTCCACCGTGATCGGCATCGGCGGGCCAGCCTTCATGCCCTGGCTCAACGGCGAATTGGCTTGCAGCGGGATCAGCAAGGTCTGGGCCGGACCGGCTGGCAAGTCAATGCGACTGACCAGGGTGCGGCCATCGCTGCTCTGCACCTTGACATAGAGGGTCAACGCCCAGTCCATCGCACTCTGGATACGCAAGCTCATAGCGCTCGATTGCGACCAGTCCCAGGCGCCGCTTTGCGGGCTGAGCACCAGGCTCGGTTCGGCCGCCGGGTTGAAGGTGATGCGACGCAGCACTTCGCCTTCGGCGGTCTGTTCGGCGTTGTATTGCGGCAGGCTGGCGTCCTGGGTCGCCACCTTGACCACATCGGCAGGCCGGACGAAATTGAACAGCGTTTGTTGCCCCACAGGCGCAGCCATCAAGGGCGCTGTAAACAGCAGGGCAAAAAGAGCGGGCAGCGTGCGAATCATACGAGCAAGGTTCTCCCAGGCGGCTGGTGAATGGCCTGATGACATAATTGAGATAGACCACGAAGTGGGCGAATCCGCCCACGGTGGCTCAAGAAATTTCGCGCCTGAACGGCGGCAAGGCATTAAGGATAGCCTTGCCATAGCGTTGGGTGACCAAACGGCGGTCGAGCAAGGTGATGGTGCCCCGGTCTTCTTCGGTACGCAGCAAGCGACCGCAGGCCTGGACCAGCTTCAAGGAAGCATCCGGCACCGAGATTTCCATGAACGGATTGCCACCCCGTGCTTCGATCCATTCGGCCAGCGCCGCCTCGACCGGATCATCCGGCACCGAGAACGGGATCTTGGCGATCACCACGTGTTCGCAGTAGGCACCGGGCAAGTCCACACCCTCGGCGAAACTCGCCAGGCCGAACAGCACGCTGGAGTCTCCACCGTCGACCCGCGCCTTGTGCTTGTTCAGGGTTTCCTGCTTGGACAGGTTGCCCTGGATAAACACTTGCTTGCGCCAGTCACGGTCGAGGCCGTCGAACACGTCCTGCATCTGCTTGCGCGACGAGAACAGCACCAGGGTGCCCCGCGAGCCTTCTACCAGCTCCGGCAGGTCGCGGATGATCGCGGCCGTGTGGGCGGGGGCATCCCGCGGGTCGGCCTTGAGGTCCGGCACCCGCAACACACCCGCGTCGGCGTGATGGAACGGGCTTGGCACTACCGCCGTAACCGCTTTTTTTGGCAGGCCGGCACGCATGCGGAAGCGATCAAAAGTACCCAGTGCGGTCAGCGTGGCCGAGGTCACCAGGCAGCCGTAGGCCACGTTCCAGAGGTTGCGCCGCAGCATTTCGGCCGCCAGGATCGGGCTGGCGTTGACCTCGATATCAAACAGTGCCCCGCTTTCGGACAGGGTCAGCCAGCGGGCCATGGGCGGGTTGTCTTCCGGGTCTTCGACGGTAAAGGCGGTCCACAACTCCCAGTTGCCTTGGGAACGGGAAAGCAGACTGCCGAACAGCGGGTACCATTCTTCGGCCTGGTTGCTGGCGATGCCAATGTTGACCTCGCCGTCCATGCCTTCCTTGAGCAGGTCAGTAAGGCGGGTGAACAGGTCGGTCAGGCGCGAGAAGCCCTTCTTTAACTCGATGCCCATTTCACGCATGTGTTCGGGGATCAACCCACCGACGAAACGATGACGGGGTCGCTCACGGCCCTCGACGTCTTCACCGGGCTTGAAGTCAGCCACCTGTTCGCAGGCGCTGAACATGAATTGCTGTTGGGTCTTGATCTCCCTCGCCAGCTCCGGCACTTGTTCGATCAGCTTGCCCAGGTCGCCGGGCAACGGGTGCTGGGCCAGCAACTTGGTGAGGTTCTTCGCAGTGGTTTCAAGCCAGTCGGCGGTTGAGCGCAGCCGCGTATAGTGGGCGAAGTGGCCGATGGCCTTGTCGGGCAGGTGATGACCTTCGTCGAACACATAGAGGGTGTCGCGCGGGTCAGGCAGCACGGCGCCACCGCCCAGGGCCAGGTCGGCCAGGACCATGTCGTGGTTAGTGACGATGACATCGACCTTGCCCATGCCTTCGCGCGCTTTGTAGAAAGCGCACTGGCCGAAGTTGGGGCAATGGCGGTTGGTGCACTGGCTGTGGTCGGTGGTCAGGCGCGCCCAGTCAGCGTCCTCCAGCGCGGTGGGCCAGCTGTCGCGGTCGCCGTCCCATTTATTACCGGCCAGCTTCTCGATCATGCTGGTGAACAGCTTCTGGCTGACTTCATCCACTTCGATCTTGAAGCCTTCTTCTTCAAACAGCGACGCCGTGGCGGTTTGCGCGTGGCCTTCCTGCAACAGCACGTCGAGCTTGGACAGGCACATGTAGCGGCCACGGCCCTTGGCCAGGGCGAAGGTGAAGTTCAGGCCGCTGTTGCGCATCAGGTCAGGCAGGTCTTTGTAGACGATCTGCTCTTGCAGGGCGACGGTCGCGGTGGCAATCACTAAGCGTTTGCCGGCAGCCTTGGCGGTAGGAATCGCGGCCAGGCTGTAGGCCACGGTCTTGCCGGTACCGGTGCCGGCCTCAACGGCCACGATCGCCGGGTCGCCACTGCGCCGGCCTTCGTCGTCGGTGTCGATATCCCCGAGGACCTTGGCCACTTCGGCGATCATCAGGCGTTGGCCGTAGCGCGGTTTCAAGCGCTTGGCTTCGAGAAAACGCGTGTAGGCGCCCTGGATCGTAGTTTTGAGTTCAGTGCTGATCATGGATAGTCGGGCGCAAAAAACGCTGGATAAATTTTCAGTGGTTCGGATCGGCCGCTATCATACCCCGCTAATTAATCCTGCGCAGAACGGAGTACCTCAATGACTGTGTTTAGCCTCGTTTATACCCTGCATGTACTGGCTGCCCTGATCTGGGTCGGCGGCATGTTTTTCGCCTGGATGATCCTGCGCCCCGCCGCTGTGGCGGCGCTTGAAGGCCCTGCCCGGCTTAAGCTGTGGGCAAATGTATTTCAACGTTTTTTCGTTTGGGTGTGGGTCGCGGTGGCGATTTTGCCGATCAGCGGAATTGGCCTGTTGCACCTGCGCTTCAGCGGGTTTGAGACGGCACCTCGCTATGTGCAGGTGATGATGGGGTTGTATCTGGTGATGACGGCGCTGTTTATCCGTATCCAGGCGTTGAAACTCCCGGAATTGCGCACGGCAGTGGCGGCTGAGGATTGGCCGGCGGGTGCGGCGGTACTGGGTCAGATTCGCAGGTTGGTGGGGATTAACTTGATTGTGGGGTTGGTGGTGGTGGCGATCGCTTCGGCTCGGCCGATGTTCTAATAGTGTGCTTTAGGGCTTCTTCGCGGGCAAGCCCGCGAAGACGTCAGCCCCAACGACTCACAGCCGCTGAATGGTCACAGTACCCGCAGGCCCCGTCGGCCCAGGCTGCCCTTCCAACCCTGGGCGGCCCTTCTCGCCGCCATCAGCGCGGTACACCACACAGCCTTTGGATTGCCCGCCTTTGCCGGGTTTACCCGCCGTGCCCGCTAAACCACCGGCGCCACCGTCGACCCAGACCTTTATCTGCTCAGTCGGAAAACTCTGCGGCAATTCGACCCGCACCTGTGCACCCGCCGCTCCCGGAAGGCCATCCCCGCCGTTATCACCATTGAAACCCCGGCCCGCCGAACCCCAGGTGCAACCTGGGTCTTCACCATTGGCACCATCCAGCCCGGCATAACCCTGGGCACCGGCGCCGCCACGGGCGTCCACCGAGAGCTCTTCAGCGTTCAGCGAATTGATGCGCAAGATCAAATCACGCCCAGCCTTGGCAGGCTTTTCATGGGTACCGGGAGCACCGCGCGAAGTGATCTGGCTGCCGTGATCCAACTGCGCATGGCGCACCTGCAATTGCAGCGCAGTGCCGCCGGGCACGATGGCGATACGAGCGTCACGCCCCAGGTGCAACTCATCCACCGTGACTTGGCTGATGGTGGAAGGCACCAGCAAGGTGCCGTAGTCCGCCACGTCCAGGCGCTCCAGTTGCAACACGCTGGTGCTGCTGGGCAGGCGCATCAACGAGTTGGTTTCAACACTGACGCTTTGCGCCAGGGCAACGGGGCTGACCAACACGGCCAACAGTAAAACCTTACGCATATGAAGCTCCCCGGAATTATTACAAAAGCTATTTCAACTTATTCTTTGGACGCACAGTAACGACTTCTACCGGCGTTTTGCCAGTGAAGGATCAAAAAAGTTAACAAAGGGGAGACTTCAGCGAAAGTTGCCAGCAATGCCCCTGTGGAACCCACAGGGGCAAGGGCCGTCAGCGGTTGATCTGGATTTCCGTACGGCGGTTCAAGGCACGGCCTTCAGCGGTTTTATTGTCAGCCACCGGCTGGCTCTCACCCGCACCCGTCACCGCCACAAAAGCGCTGCGTGGCACACCCGAGCCGACCAGGTAATCCGTCACCGAATGCGCGCGCTTATCCGAGAGCCGTTGGTTGTAGGCGTCTTTGCCCACGCTGTCGGTATGGCCGGTGACACGCAGTTGAGCGCTTGGGGCTTCCTGTTTCAGGCGGGTGGCGATGATGTCGAGCTCGGTTTTATCCGCCGCAGTCAGCCTGGCCGAGTCGAATTCAAAGTGCACATCGCGAATCACGATGGTTTCTTCCTTGACCACCACGACCTCCTCAACCACGGCCGCTGGCGGCGCAGGCGGGCACCCATCGGCATTTACCTGCACGCCTTTTGGCGTGCCCGGGCACTTGTCGCGGCTGTCTGGCACGCCGTCGCCGTCTTCGTCGCCATCGCCGTGCACCCAGCAATAGGCGCCGGCCATGCCACCGATCAGCAGCGCACCATAGCCTGCATAGGCCGAGCTTTCAGTGGCACCGATCGCCGCGCCGGTCACACCGCCAACGGCGGCACAGGTGGGCCAGTCGGTTTTTTGCAAACCTGCGCAACCTGTCAATACTCCGGTTAGCAGAACCAAGGGTAGAGCTGTCCGCATGATGCTCATCTGATTTCTCCTGAGGGGATCGGCGGGGGCCGATGGGTGGAGTAAAGACGGCTCTTTTCATCTTCGCCACTGCGCCGTCCCCCTGTATTCATTGAGGTTCGTTGCTACTGTCGGACTTTTCGCTGCCGCCCGCTCTAGGCCCGCACGCTCAGCCGCGCTAGTCTCTACGGTCCTGATGTGAGGATCTCTGATGACCGCTGGTATTTCTGCTCGTACACCCCAGCAAGCCTTGGCCGCCTTGCTTGATCTGCACCCGCCAAAACGCCTGTTGCTGTTGGGCGCCAGCCAGTTCCCGGCGCTGGAGGCTTTTAAAAAGGCGCACCCGGATACCCAGGTGTCTATCGCGGCACCGGGAGCCTTGCCGGCGGAGCTTGCCGCACAGCGGTTTGACCTGGCGCTGGTGGTGGACTGCCTGGAGCACCTGTCAAAACCACAAGGCCTGACGCTGCTGGGCGGCATCCGCAACCTCAATGCCAGCCGCATCGCGGTACTGGTGGACCTGGGCGCCTGTGACTGGAAAGACACCGACTTCTTCTCCCTGGCCTTGCAGGCTGGTGAGCGTTTCCAGCGTGATGAGCAGGTTCTGACGCTGTTTACTTATGATCTGCTTGACTATAAACAAGTACCGGACTGGCTCAACGCCCGCTTTTGGGCCAACCCGGAAAACTTCGGAAAGTACTGGTGGTAACCCGATGAGCACACCCATTTGCCCCTGCGGCAGTGGCAACCTGCTGGATGCCTGCTGCGGCCATTATCACGCCGGGCACCCGGCACCTTGCGCCAGCGCGCTGATGCGCTCGCGCTACAGCGCCTACGTGCTGGGCCTGGTGGACTATCTGGTCGCCACCACCCTGCCCGCCCAACAGCCGGACCTGGACCGCAATGCCATCGGCGCCTGGAGCGCGCAGAGCACCTGGCTCGGCCTTGAAGTGGAAAGCTGCGAGGTGTTTGGCGGCCAGCCGGAACACGCCTTTGTGACCTTCACCGCACGCTGGCATGACAGCACCGGCGAACATAGCCACCGCGAGCAGTCCTCTTTCGTACAGAATGACGGGCGCTGGTACTTCATCGACCCGACAGTGCAAGTGAAGGCCGGACGCAACGATCCGTGCCTGTGCGGCAGTGGGCAGAAATTCAAGAAGTGTTGTTCCAGCTATCTCTAGCCACCACAGGACTCACGCCATGCTCCGGATGTACAGCTTGATGCTGGCGTTAACCCTTGGTTTGAGCGGCTGCGCGTCGTGGTTCGAAGACGACTCACCGCCGCCGCACGTGTCCCTGGTGAAAGTCGAAGTGGTGCGCGCCAAGCTGCTGGAGCAGAAGTTCAAGCTGTTCTTTCGCGTGGACAACCGTGACGACGCCGACCTGACCGTGCGCGGCCTGATCTACAAGGTCAGCCTGGGCGACTTCGTGTTGACCGAGGGCGAGTCCGACGAGTGGCTAACCGTACCGCCGCGCAGTCATAAGTTTTTCCGGGTGTCGGTACGCACCAACCTCTGGCCGCAGATCCGTGATGTGGTGCAGATGCTGAAAAACCCCAACAAGCCTGTGCCGTATCGCCTGGAAGGTGAGTTGAAAACCGGATTATTCATCGGTTATGACGTGCAGGTGAACCACAATGGCGAGATAATCCCCGGCGATTTTATTCCGGAGCGACATCAATGACTCAGCAACCCCATGTCCATGGTCCTGACTGCAACCATGATCACGATCACCATGATCACGACCACGGCCATGTCCACGGCCCGAACTGCGGCCACGCTCACCAGGAGCCTGTGCGCAATGCGTTGAAGGACGTGGGTCGCAATGACCCTTGCCCGTGCGGCAGCGAGAAGAAATTCAAGAAGTGCCACGGGGCGTAAGCCACGCTGAAGATCCAAATGTGGGAGCGGCGGTGCGACGATTCGATTTGCTCGCTCCCACATTGGGTTGGTGGATGGGGCCGTATAAATTGCTTCTAAGATTATGCGCAAATGTTTCATTGAATTTTTGCGCACTGAACATCACCTATACCTACAGGCATCCGCTCAAGCATTCCCCTTTTAGGAGAGCTTCATGATCGACCTGTATTACTGGACCACCCCCAACGGTCACAAAATATCGCTGTTCCTGGAAGAAGCCGGTCTCCCCTACGAGGTGCACCCGATCAATATCGGCCAGGGCGAACAGTTCAAGCCTGACTTCCTGAAGATAGCCCCCAACAACCGCATTCCGGCGATCGTCGATCAGAACCCTGCCGACGGCGGCGCGCCGATTTCGCTGTTTGAATCCGGTGCAATCCTGCTGTACCTCGCGGAAAAAACTGGCCAGTTCATTCCAAAAGACCTGCGCGGTCGTCAGGAAGCCTTGCAATGGCTGTTCTGGCAAATGGGCGGATTGGGGCCAATGGCCGGTCAGAATCATCACTTCAGCCAGTTCGCGCCGGAGAAGATTCCCTACGCAATCAAGCGTTATATAGATGAGACCGCCCGGCTTTACGGCGTGCTGGACCGGCGCTTGGCGGATCGGCCGTGCGTGGCAGGCGAGGCCTACAGCATCGCGGATATGGCGATCTACCCGTGGATTGTTTCCCACAAGTGGCAGAGCCAGCGGCTGGAAGATTTCCCACACCTGGAGCGCTGGTTCAACCGCATCAAGGAACGGCCGGCGACGGTCCGCGCCTATGAACTGGTGCAGAAGATCAACCCGCCCAAATCCTGATCTTAAGTCGCACTCAATCAAAATGTGTGGGGTTGCTCGCGAAAGCGGTGTATCAGTCGGTACGTGTGTGACTGACCGACCGCCTTCGCGACCAAGTCGAATCGTCACACCGCAGCCCTCACATTGGTCTGCGCAAGACTCAAGATCTCACGCTTTCCCCAAACTCCCGCTTGCGTCGTTTAGCCGCGCTCACTAACGTAGCGCCTTTACTGACGCTACCCCCCGCAGGAGCTTTGCCATGGCCTCGCCAGCCCTCTCACATTTTCTTCCCCGGTTCGGCGTTGCCGCGGCAGTGGCCAGTGCGTTAAGCCTGGCCGGTTGCCAGCTCCAGAACACCCAGGACACCCTGCCGCCGGTCGCCGGTGTGCTGCCGATCAAAGGCCTGGCTCAAAACGTTTCCGTGCGTCGCAATGCCCAGGGCATGCCGCTGATCGAAAGCAATACCTTCCATGACGCGCTGTTCAGCCTCGGTTACGTGCACGCCAGCGATCGCATCACCCAGATGGTCACCCTGCGCCTGCTGGCCCAGGGTCGCTTGGCGGAAATGGCGGGTGCTGAAGTGCTGGACGTCGACCGTTTCATGCGTGCGGTCAACCTGAAAAAAAGTGCCGGCGAGCTGTATAACGCTTCGTCGCCGCGCCTCAAACGCTTCTTTGAAGTGTATGCCCGTGGCGTCAACGCCTACCTGTTCCGCTACCGCGACAAGCTACCGCCAGACCTGGCCCAGACTGGCTACAAGCCGGAATACTGGAAGCCGGAAGATTCGGCGCTGCTGTTCTGCCTGCTGAATTTCAGCGAGTCGGCCAACCTGCAGGAAGAAATTTCATCCCTGGTGCTGGCGCAGAAAGTCGGCGTCGACAAACTCGCCTGGCTGACCCCAAGCGCGCCGGATGAAGCGGTCCCGCTGGCCGAAGCCGAGAAACTCAAGGGTGTGAGCCTGGGCCAGATCACCGGCCTGGCCGGGCTGGACGCGGTCAGCCAGCAACTGAGTCGCCTCAACTCACTGGCGGTCACCACCTCGAGCAACTGGGCAATCGGTCCGCAACGCAGCCGCAGCGGCAGAAGCCTGTTGGCCAACGACCTCGCCGCCCAGCCGCAAGCCCCGTCGCCATGGAGCTACGTGCAGATCCGTGCACCTAAATACCAGGCCGTGGGCGCCTCGATTGCCGGCTTGCCGACGCTGCTGTCCGGCTTCAACGGCAAGGTCGCGTGGAGCATGAGCACGGTCAAGGGCGACACTCAGGACCTGTTCCTGGAAAAGGTCAAACGCCAGGGCAACGCGTTGTACTACGAGAACAACGGAAAATGGCTACCGGCAGGTGTGCGTAACGAAACCTTCTTCGTGAAAGGCCAGCGCTCGATTCGTGAAGTGGTGTACGAAACCCGCCACGGTGCCCTGCTCAACAGCAGCCAGGCGCTGACCACCGGCCTGGGCCTGGCCCTGCACACCGCCGACTTCAAGGACGACAAGAGCCTGGATGCGTTCTTCGACCTGTCGCGCGCGCAAAACGCCGCCAAGGCCTCGGACGCAACCCGCGAGATTCGCGCCATTGCGCTGAACATGGTCTTCGCCGACGCCAGCAATATTGGCTGGCAAGTCACCGGCCGCTTCCCCAACCGTCGCGAAGGCGAAGGTTTGCTGCCGTCGCCGGGCTGGGACACGCGTTTCGACTGGGACGGTTACGCCGACGCGATGTTGCACCCCTATGACCAGGACCCGGCCCAAGGCTGGGTCGGCACTGCCAACCAGCGCACCGCGCCACGCGGCTATGGCATGCAGTTGTCCAATTCCTGGGACGCCCCGGAACGTAGCGAGCGCCTGGCGCAGTTGGCCAATGCCGGCAAGCATGACAGCCGCAGCATGATCGCCATGCAATACGACCAGACCACCACGTTTGCTGCCAAGCTAAAGACCATGTTCCAGGCCCCAGGCATGGCCCAGCCACTGAAACAGGCGATCGATGCGTTGCCGGCGGCTGAGCAGGTCAAGGCGCGGGAAGCACTGAATCGCTTGATGGCCTTCGATGGTCGACTGGTGGCAACGTCCGCCGACGCCGCGATCTACGAACTGTTCCTGCAGGAAAGCACCCGTCAGATCTTCCTCGACGAACTCGGCCCGGAAAACAGCACCAGCTGGAAGGCTTTCGTCAGCAATGCCAGCCTGTCCTACGCCGCCCAGGCCGATCACTTGCTGGGCCGCGAAGACAGCCCATTCTGGGACGACGTGCGCACCCCGCAGAAAGAAGACAAACCTTTGGTCCTCGCCCGCAGCCTGGCTGCGGCGATCAGCGCCGGTGACAGCCAACTGGGTACCGATCACAAGGCCTGGCAGTGGGGCAAGCTGCACACGACTACCTGGAAAAACACCAATGGCCAGGTAATTCGTGGCCCACTGGCGTCCGGCGGCGACCACAACACCTTGAACCCGGCACCGTACAACTGGGGCCAGGATTTCACCACCACCCGAGTGCCGGCGCTGCGCATGATTGTCGATTTCGGCCAGGTGGAACCGATGATGGGCCAGGGGGGCATCGGCCAGTCCGGCAACCCGGCCAGCCCGAACTATGCCAATGGCATCGACCCGTCGCTCAAGGCGCAATACCTGAGTTTTCCGATGCAGCCGCAGAACTTTGAGAAGGTGTATGGGAAAACAAGGTTGACCCTGACGCCGGGTAAATAACCCGGGGCCTTACTGAAGAAACCGGACAAGAATGTGGGCGCTGGCTTGCCTGCGCCCACATTTGTTCTGTATACATTCCGATCGAACTTCTGCGTTCAGCCCCGCCTCATAAGTAACAAGCCCACTTCCCCGGTCATTCCATGGACCTCGTCATCGCCCGCCCCGAAGGCCTTTATTGCCCCGCCGGAGATTTCTACATCGACCCCTGGCGCCCGGTGGAACGTTCGGTCATCACCCACGCCCACGGCGACCATGCCCGCACCGGCAACCAGCACTACCTGGCGGCGGCTCCCGGCGAAGGCATCCTGCGCTCGCGGCTGGGCCAGGACATCAACCTGCAAACCCTGGCCTACGGCGAACAACTGGTCCATCACGGCGTCACCCTGAGCTTCCACCCGGCCGGGCATGTATTGGGATCGGCCCAAGTGCGCCTGGAATATCAAGGCAAAGTCTGGGTCGCATCCGGCGATTACAAAGTCGAGCCCGACGGCACCTGCGCCCCCTTCGAACCGGTGCGTTGCCATACCTTCATCACCGAATCCACCTTCGGCCTACCGATCTACCGCTGGCAACCCCAGGCGCAGATTTTTGCCGGGATCAACGATTGGTGGAAGGCGAACATCGCAGCCGGCAAGGCCAGCGTGTTGTTCTGTTATTCCTTTGGCAAAGCCCAGCGAATCCTGCATGGGATCGACGCCAGCATCGGCCCGATCCTCAGCCATGGCGCAGTCGAACCGCTGAACCGGGTGTACCGCGAGGCCGGGATCTACATCCCCGAAACCCTGTATGCCGGTGACTTCAAAAAGACCGACCCGTTGTTGCGCCAGGCCTTGATCATCGCCCCCCCCTCCGCCGGCGGCAGCAGTTGGATAAAGCGCTTTGGCGACTATAGCGATGCCTTCGCCAGCGGCTGGATGCGCCTGCGCGGTACCCGTCGGCGGCGGGGGGTGGATCGAGGTTTTGTGCTGTCAGACCACGCCGACTGGCCCGGTTTGTTGTGGGCCATCGAGCAAACCGGCGCCGAACGGGTGATGGTCACCCACGGCTCTGTCGGTGTATTGGTGCGCCATCTGCGGGAAAAAGGTCTGGATGCCCAAGGCTTCACCACTGAATACGGCGATGACGAAGAGGAGGCCAGCGCATGAAGGCCTTCGCCGAGCTGTACGCCAACCTCGACGCCACCACCTCCAGCAACGCCAAGCTTGCTGCACTGCAAGCCTACTTTCTGCAAGCGCCACCGGCCGATGCCGCCTGGGCGGTGTACTTTCTGTCCGGGGGTCGCCCTCGCCAGTTGGTCCCCACGCGCCTACTGCGGGACACGGCCACCGAAGCGTCGGGCATAGAACCTTGGCTGTTCGAAGAAAGCTACCAGTCGGTGGGTGACTTGGCGGAGACGATTTCCCTGCTGTTACCGGAATCCACCTACACCTCAGAAGACGGCCTTGCCGTGTGGCTGGAAGAAAAACTCCTGCCCCTGCGTGGCTTGCCTCCGTTGGAATTGGCTGAGCGCCTACCGGCGTTATGGGCGCAACTGGATCAGCCCAGCCTGATGGTATGCATCAAGTTGATCACCGGCAGTTTTCGCGTGGGCGTGTCCAAGTTGCTGGTCACGCGAGCCCTCGCTGCCATGGCCGACCTCGACAGCAAGCGCGTGGCGCAGCGGCTGGTGGGCTACACGGACTTGTCCAACCGTCCTACGCCTGAGGGCTACCTCAAGCTGATCGCCGCCGAATCGTCCGACGAACATGCACAAAGGGGTGGGCAGCCCTATCCGTTTTTCCTCGCCCACGGTTTGGCGCAACCGGTGGAGCAGTTCGACACCCTGCTAGGCTCGCCCGCCGACTGGCAGGTGGAATGGAAGTGGGATGGTATTCGTGCGCAACTGGTGAAACGTGAGGGCCGCCTGTGGATCTGGTCCCGGGGCGAAGAACTGGTCACCGAGCGTTTCCCTGAACTTCACAGCCTGGTCAGTGGCTTGCCCGATGGCACCGTAATCGACGGCGAAATCGTGGTATGGAAAGACGCGGTGCAACCCTTCGCCTTGCTGCAACAGCGGATCGGCCGCAAGACCCTGAGCAAAAAAGTACTGAAGGACGCCCCGGTCGCAGTCCTGGCCTACGACCTGCTGGAACATCAGGGTGACGACTGGCGCAACCACACTCAGGCTGAGCGCCGCGCGCAACTTGAGCAGGTGATTGCCCAGTGCAACCAATCCTTGTTGCAGGCATCACCCTTGCTGACGGGGAGCAGTTGGCAGGACCTCGCCGAACAACGCGAAGCCTCTCGCAGCCTCGGGGTGGAAGGCATGATGCTCAAGGACCGCAAAGGTCTCTACGGCGTGGGCCGTACCAAGGATATGGGTCTATGGTGGAAGTGGAAGGTGGACCCGTTCAGCATCGATGCGGTGTTGATCTATGCCCAGCGCGGTCATGGTCGACGCGCCAGCTTGTATAGCGACTACACCTTTGCGGTGTGGGACGGTCCGCCCGGTACCGAACGCACGCTGGTGCCGTTTGCCAAGGCGTATTCAGGGTTGACTGATGAGGAAATGCGCAAGGTCGACGCGATCGTGCGCAAGACCACGGTGGAGAAGTTCGGGCCGGTCAGCAGCGTCACGCCGAGCATGGTGTTTGAGCTGGGGTTTGAGGGGATCGCCCTTTCCAGGCGGCATAAAAGCGGGATTGCGGTGAGGTTTCCGCGCATGTTGCGGTGGCGGCAGGATAAGGCGGTGGAAGAAGCCGATAGTTTGGCCTCACTGCAAGAGTTATTGGTCTGACACATACCCCCTGTGGGAGCGAGCAAGCCCGCTCCCACTTTTTGACCTGCACATGGCTCAAATTGGGGCGTCAGATTTTCCATGCCCATTTCCGGGCATCTCCTACACTCTAACTTCCCTCATCCCACCTTTTAAAACGCTCATTCGGAACTATGGTGCAGAAATTGCTACCAGTGATCCGTCTGACACCGTTCAGTAACAGTCCTAAACGCGCCACAAGCGCTTATCTTGGTTTCCAGGGATTACATAATGAAAAAAGCATTGCTGACCCTTTCTGCACTGGCTCTGTGCATGGCCGCCGGTTCCGCGCTGGCCAAGGAATACAAGGAACTGCGTTTTGGTGTCGATCCGTCCTATGCACCGTTTGAATCCAAGGCCGCCGACGGCAGCCTGGTCGGCTTCGATATCGATCTGGGCAATGCGATCTGCGCCGAGCTGAAAGTGAAGTGCAAGTGGGTCGAAAGTGACTTCGACGGCATGATTCCAGGCCTGAAAGCGAAAAAATTCGACGGCGTGATTTCGTCCATGACCGTGACCCCGGTGCGTGAAAAGGCCATCGACTTCTCTAACGAGCTGTTCTCCGGCCCAACCTCGCTGGTGTTCAAGAAGGGGGCTGGCTTCTCGACGCCCGAGTCCCTCAAGGGTAAATCCGTGGGCTACGAGCAAGGCACCATCCAGGAAGCCTACGCCAAGGCTGTATTGGATAAAGCCGGTGTGACCACCAAGGCCTACGCCAACCAGGACCAAGTGTATGCCGACCTGACCTCCGGCCGTCTCGACGCTTCCGTGCAGGACATGCTGCAAGCCGAACTGGGCTTTTTGAAGTCGCCAGCCGGTGCAGGCTACGAAGTCAGCGCCGCCATTGACGACCCACTGCTGCCGTCGAAAACCGCCATCGGTATCAAAAAAGGTAACACTGAATTGAAGGCGCTTTTGGATAAAGGTATCAAAGCGTTACACGATGATGGCACCTACGCCACCATCCAGAAGAAACACTTTGGCGATCTGAACCTGTACAGCGGCAAATAATGCCTGGAGCGCCCTTCCCTGGAAGGGCGCTTTTTTATCGCCATAGGTCCTGATTTATGTTCGAAGAACTGTTGCAAACCCTCGGGCTGAGCGCGCTCAGCTTGAAGGGTTTCGGCCCGCTGTTGCTGCAAGGCACGTGGATGACGATCAAGTTGTCGGTGCTGTCCCTGGCCGTCAGCATCGTGCTCGGCTTGCTCGGTGCCAGCGCCAAATTGTCCAGCCTGCCCTTTTTGCGCATCCCCGCCCGGCTCTACACCACGCTGATTCGCGGCGTACCCGACTTGGTCCTGATGCTGCTGGTTTTTTACAGCCTGCAAACCTGGCTCACCGGCTTCACTGACTTCATGGAATGGGAATACATCGAGATCGACCCATTCAGCGCCGGGGTGATCACCCTGGGCTTTATCTACGGTGCTTATTTCACCGAAACCTTTCGCGGCGCGATCCTCGCCGTGCCCCGTGGCCAACTGGAAGCCGCCACGGCCTACGGCCTCAAGCGCGGGCAACGGTTTCGCTACGTGACCTTCCCGCAGATGATGCGCTTTGCCCTGCCGGGTATCGGCAACAACTGGATGGTGATGCTCAAGGCCACGGCGCTGGTGTCGATCATCGGCCTGGCCGACTTGGTCAAGGCTGCCCAAGACGCGGGCAAGAGCACCTATCAGTTGTTCTACTTCCTGGTGCTCGCCGCGTTGATCTACCTGATGATCACCAGCGCGTCCAACTTCGTCTTGCGTCGCCTTGAACGGCGCTACTCCGCAGGCGCCCGGGAGGCAGTGCGATGATCGAACTCTTGCAGGAATACTGGCGCCCCTTCCTTTATAGCGACGGCCAGCACATCACCGGTCTGGCCATGACGATGTGGCTGCTCAGCGCCGCGCTGGTCATCGGCTTTCTGGTGTCGATTCCGCTGTCCATTGCGCGTGTCTCGCGCAATCGTGCCGTGCGTTGGCCAGTGCAGT
Organism: Pseudomonas sp. RA_15y_Pfl1_P11; assembly: GCF_963970975.1. Lineage (NCBI taxonomy): Bacteria > Pseudomonadati > Pseudomonadota > Gammaproteobacteria > Pseudomonadales > Pseudomonadaceae > Pseudomonas > Pseudomonas sp. RA_15y_Pfl1_P11. The sequence continues at coordinate 127,471 of NZ_CAXAOY010000009.1, read as the reverse complement.
TCTACACCTACCTGTTCCGGGGCACGCCGCTCTATATCCAGTTGCTGATCTGCTACACCGGCATCTACAGCATCGCCGCCGTGCGCGAGCAACCGCTGCTGGACGCGTTCTTTCGCGATGCGATGAACTGCACCATCCTGGCCTTCGCCCTCAACACCTGCGCCTACACCACGGAGATTTTCGCCGGGGCGATCCGCAGCATGGCCCATGGCGAAGTCGAAGCGGCCAAGGCCTATGGCTTGAGCGGCTGGAAGCTGTACGCCTACGTGATCATGCCGTCCGCGCTGCGTCGCTCGCTGCCTTACTACAGTAATGAAGTGATCCTGATGCTGCACTCGACCACGGTGGCCTTCACCGCGACGATTCCAGACATCCTCAAAGTGGCGCGGGACGCCAACTCGGCCACCTTCATGACCTTTCAATCATTCGGTATCGCTGCGCTGATCTACCTGACCGTGACCTTCGCGCTGGTCGGTCTGTTTCGTCTGGCGGAGCGCCGCTGGCTGGCGTTTCTCGGGCCGAGCCATTAAGGAGTGTGTATGCGTCACCAGGTTCATGAACTGATCGCGCCAGTGCCAGGTACGGCGCGGCAGGTTCACAGTTTTCACTTCGGCCCGGAGCAGGCCGAGGGCAAGATTTACATCCAGTCGTCGCTGCACGCCGATGAGCTGCCGGGCATGCTGGTGGCCTGGCACCTCAAAGTGCAATTGGCGAAGCTGGCCGCGGCCGGTCGCCTGCGCAGCGAGATCGTGCTGGTGCCCATCGCCAACCCGGTTGGCCTGGAACAGGTGTTGATGGATATCCCGCTGGGTCGCTATGAGCTGGAGAGCGGGCAGAACTTCAATCGCCTGTTTGTCGACCTCAGTGAAGCCGTCGGCAACCAGGTCGAAGATGTGCTCGGGGATGATCCTCGGCACAACGTCGAACTGATCCGCGCCGCGCTGTCCACCGCCCTCGCCGCGCAAAATGCCGACACCCAGTTGCAATCCCAGCGCCTGGTGCTGCAACGCCTGGCCTGTGACGCCGACATAGTGCTGGACCTGCATTGCGATTTCGAAGCCGTGGCGCACGTGTACACCACGCCCGAGGCCTGGCCGAAGGTGGAACCGCTGGCGCGGTATATCGGTTCGGAGGCCAATTTGCTCGCGACCGACTCCGGTGGGCAATCCTTCGATGAGTGTTTCACCTTGGTCTGGTGGCAATTGCAGCAACGCTTCGGCGAGCGCTTCCCGATCCCCATGGGCAGTTTTTCGGTGACCGTCGAACTGCGCGGGCAAGGCGACGTCAACCACGGCCTGGCCAGCCTCGACTGCCAGGCAATCATCGACTACCTGATTCACTTCGGCGCCATTACCGGTGATGCGGCACCGCTGCCCGACCTGCCCTACCCGGCCACACCGCTGGCCGGCGTTGAACCGGTGGCGACGCCAGTGGGTGGCCTGCTGGTGTTCAGCGCCCTGCCCGGTGAATACCTGGAAGCCGGGCAACTGATCGCCGAAATCATCGACCCCATTTCCGACCGCGTAACGCCGGTGCACTGCCAGAAGGCCGGCCTGCTTTACGCCCGTTCGCTACGCCGCATGGCCACTGCCGGGATGGTCATCGGCCATGTCGCAGGCACCGAGGCCTACCGCAGCGGCTATCTACTTTCGCCTTGAGGATGCACGCCCCATGTACAAATTGACCGTTGAAGGCCTGCATAAAAGCTATGGCGACAATCAGGTGCTCAAAGGTGTTTCGCTCAAGGCCAACACCGGTGACGTGATCAGCCTGATCGGCGCCAGCGGCTCGGGCAAGAGCACCTTTTTGCGCTGCATCAACTTCCTGGAAACCCCCAACGACGGCGCCATGACCCTGGACGGCCAGTCGATTCGCATGGTCAGCGATCGCCACGGCATGCGCGTGGCCGACGACGCCGAACTGCAGCGCCTGCGCACGCGCCTGGCGATGGTGTTCCAGCACTTCAACCTGTGGAGCCACATGAGCGTGCTGGAAAACATCACCATGGCCCCGCGCCGGGTGCTGGGTTGCAGCAAGAAAGACGCCGAAGACCGCGCCCGTCGCTACCTCGACAAGGTAGGGTTGCCGGCGCGTGTGGCCGATCAATACCCGGCGTTCCTGTCCGGCGGCCAGCAGCAACGGGTCGCCATCGCCCGCGCATTGGCCATGGAACCCGAGGTGATGCTGTTCGACGAGCCCACCTCGGCCCTCGATCCGGAACTGGTGGGCGAAGTGCTCAAGGTGATCCAGGGCCTGGCCGAGGAAGGCCGCACCATGATCATGGTGACCCACGAGATGAGCTTTGCACGCAAGGTGTCGAGCCAGGTGCTGTTCCTGCACAAGGGCCTGGTGGAAGAGCAAGGTGCGCCTGAGGATGTGTTGGGCAATCCCAAGAGTGAGCGCTTGCAGCAGTTTCTAAGTGGCAATCTCAAGTGAAGCAGATACGCGCATGAAACGTATGGCGTGTGCGTCGGGTTTCAAAGCGCCAGCCTGCCTGCGTGCAGGCACGCGAGACGATTTCCAGGCCAAAGCCGAACCCCGGCGACACGCGCTGTTCCACACGGTTATTGATGATCACCAGTTGCTGCTCAGTGAGGACAACCCGGACTTTGCCGGCGCCATGCTGAACAGCGTTGCCCAGCAGGTTCTGCACCACACTGCGGGCTATCGCCTCATTGGTCTGCACGCAGATCGTTGATGCTCCAGTCAGCACCCGCGCATCAGCCGCGAGAGGGTAAAGCAGCTGGTATTTTTCGATCTGCTCGGCGACAACGGCGCACAGGTCAATCGCCGCATGGGGTAATTGACGCGGTTCACGGGCCAGGGACAAAAACAGCTCAATGGTCATTTTCATTCCGGACAACGCGCCTTCCATGCGTAGCAGGCTGCGTGCGGATTTTTCGGCGTTGCAGCCGGGCAAACGCAGGATCGCCAGGCTGTTGTTCAAGATACCCAAGGGGGTGCGTAGCTCGTGGCTCACGTGCCGGGTAAAGGCCTGCTCGCGCAGCAGCGCGGCATTTTGCTGGGTCACCAGAGCCGACAGCGTACGGCTCAACGTGCCGATTTCATCCTGGCGCTCGAACCCGCTGAATCTGCACGGCCCACGCGGTTCAGAGGCCACGTCCTCCACCAATTGGCTGACGGGTTGGGCAATGGCACGGGCAATCGCGATGGCCAGGATCGTACCCAGGATCAGGATCAATCCGGCCACCGCGCACAACAGCCCGAAAATCCGAGCGCCGTAGCCTTCGGTCTGGCTGAGTTCAGACTCGTTCAGCACCAGTATCAGCCACTGTGACGCACCCGGTACAACACTTACGAACACATGGACATCCTCTCCCTCCAGTTCATGGTGACCGGCTGGCAATTGGCGCATGACGGCCGGAACTTCAGCGTCCCCTGACCAGTAGCCTTGCAGGTAAATGCTGTTGGGCATCGCTGTCGCTGCCCCCTGCAGGCTATGCCGTTCCGTGAACGCCTGTGCCTCAAGCTTCAAATAGCTGGCAATGATGTTGTCCTCTGTCACGTTGACAGTGGCCCAGATCAGCACGCTGTAGAGCAACGTGATGGTTGCCATGAACGGCAGCAGTGCAGAGAGGATTCGCGCAAAAAAGGAATCAGTAAGGAATCGCAAGACGATAGCCCTTACCGTGAACCGTGCGGATCAGTTCGTTACCGTATGGCTTGCCCAGGGCTTGGCGCAGCCGGTAGATATACGTGCGCAGTGCATCACTGTCTGGCGGATCACCCTCTGGCCACAACGCGGCCTCCAGTTTGCGCCGGCTGACGGGCTCCGGTGCCCCATCGGCAAGCAGGTTCAGCAAGGTGAATTGGAGGGCGGGCAACACCGTCATGACGCCGTTGTGACGCAACGCCTGCGAGACCGGATCAATCACCAGGTCGCCCAGTTGTTTGACACCGCGTGGCTGGCGCGGGGAGCCCCGGCGGATCAGCGCGCGGATACGCCATAGCAACTCTTGAGGCTCAAAGGGTTTGACCAGGTAATCGTCGCCGCCTGCGTCGTAACCCTCTTGTTTATCGGGCAGTGCGTCGCGTGCCGTCAGGAATATAACGGGCGTGTGGTTCTGCTCGCACCGCAACTGGCGACAGGTGTCAAAACCACTCATGCGAGGCATTGCCACATCCATGACGATGAGGTCGTATTCATGGTGCTGGACACGCTCCAGACAACTTCGCCCATCGCGAGCGAAATCTACATCGAAACCAAATTCACCGAGATAATCCCCTAACGAGCCCGCCAACGCATGATCATCTTCAACTAGTAATATTTCCATCAGGACAAACTCCAAATTCTTACAAGCAACTAAGAACATCCCTTCAGCAAACAAATAAAACCCGACAACAAATATCGTTTCGCGACGTTACATTTGATTCACACTTCATCTTATACATTCTTGTCATGCAAAAAATACTTCGATTGTTCATCCGTTATCTGGGCGCAGGCTTCTTCGCGACACTGGTGCATTTCGTAGTGTTCGTCTGCGTGCTGCCTTACTACGGCCCAACACCATCCGTTTTTTGTGCAGCCGTTGCGGGGGCGCTGGTCGCCTATTGCCTGTCCAGGCATTGGGTATTTGCACAGCGAGACTGCAATAGAGGGCGATTTTTCATAACGACCGCCAGTCAGGTTTTATCTAGCACGCTTATTGTCACGCTACTGATCCACTGGGGCGTACCTGCACAACTTTCACAGCTCATGACAATGGTAGCCGTGACCCTTCAAGGTTTTACGATTAATTACCTCTGGGTATTCAAACATGACAGCAAACGCGAACCTCTTCAGTGAGTCCTTGCCTGCCACGAAACTTACAATACTGGTGCCTTGCTTTAACGAGCAGTGCGTAATAATGCAATTCCATTCGCGCCTGATGGCCATCATTGACCGCGTAAAAATCCGCACTGAAGTGTTCTACATCAATGACGGCAGTCAAGACCAGACAGCGGCTATGATCGATCAATTTTCTCAGGACCCGCGTGTCAGGTGTCTGCACTTGAGTCGCAACTTCGGCAAAGAAGCGGCCATGCGCGCAGGCATCAACGACATAGACGGCGGCGCAGTAATCATCATGGACTGCGACCTGCAAGACCCACCGGAGTTGATCCCGCTCATGGTGCAGGAATGGCACAAGGGCTATGAGGTCGTGAACATGCAGCGCCGTTCGCGGCACTGCGATTCCTGGATAAAACGCACGGCCGCAAGGCTCTATTACGCCACGCTGGACCAACTGATCGACAATTTCGAAGTCCCCCAGCAAGTCAGTGATTTCAGACTGATAGGGCCCAACGCCCTCGCGGCCATTCGCGCCATGGACGACAACGCCGGCGTATTGAAACTACTGGTCAGTTGGCTCGGCTATCCAAGTACCGAAGTGAACTACGACCGCAAGCCACGCCAAGCGGGCACAACCAAGTGGACGCCATTGTCATTGCTGGACCTGTGTGCGGACTCGATTCTTGCTTTCTCTACTCGCCCGCTGCGCCTGTACAGCTACTTGAGTGCCATGAGTTTTCTGGTTGGCTCACTGTGGGTTGCAGTCACCGCGACATTCGGTGAACTGACCCATGCGCATCTGCTGGTGCAATCGATTCTGTTGTTGTGCCTGGGAACCGCCGTGGTCGGCGAGTATGTCGGTCGGGTGCTGACGGTGGCGAGCCCCAGGCCCAACTCCCTGCATAAGCGCGATCAATCTTGAATCCCTTCATAAAGGCTGACGGCATGAATCATTCCGCGTCCGTGCGTTTGCTCTGGGGCATCCTGTTCGCGGTGCTGCTGGCGCGCCTGGTCACACTCGGGCTCTATCCAATCATGGATACCTCGGAGGCCCGCTATGCCGAAATTGCCCGAAAAATGCTCGTTTCCAATGACTGGATCACGCCGATGTTCGATCACGGTGTGCCGTTCTGGGGCAAGCCGCCTTTGTCATTCTGGCTACAGGCCCTGAGCATGAAAGTGTTCGGCATCAACGAGTTCTCCAGCCGTTTTTCAACCTGGCTGCTGCATGTCGCCAGCTGCGCGCTGATCGTGCACTTCGCCTGCCGCGAGCGCAGCCTGCGAGTCGGCCTGACGGCAGCGATTATCTACTCGACTTGCACACTCGGGTTCCTTTCCAGCGGTGCCGTGTTGACCGACGGCGCATTGGCGTTCGCCCTTTTGCTCGCCCACTTGGGCGTGTGGCGCGGTTTGATGCACGGTGACCGCAGGTGGGCCATGGCGGGATTTCTCGGGCTTGGCCTGGGCCTGCTCGCAAAAGGCCCGCTGGCGCTTGTGTTGCTGGCGATGCCCGCGTCAATCTGGCTGGCGCTTACCGGCCATTGGCGGCGATTGCTGGGGCTGCCATGGTTGCCGGGGTTGGCACTGATGCTCGTCGTGGCCATGCCCTGGTATTGGCTGGCCGAACTGAAAACCCCGGGTTTTCTGGAGTACTTCATCGTCGGCGAACATTTCAGTCGCTACGTCATCAGCAAATGGCAAGGCGATCTATACGGCAGCGCGCATGCGCAACCCTTGGCGATGATTTGGGGGCACCTGCTGGGCGGGCTTTTGCCCTGGGCGCTGTGTTTACCGATGCTGGTCAAGCTGCGCGGGCAATTTGAAGGTCAGCGGGAGTACTTGATCTTTGTACTGGGGTGGGCTGTTTCAGCGCCCTTGTTCTTTACCATGTCCACCAACATTCTCTGGACCTACGTACTGCCCGCGCTGCCAGCCTGGGCGTTATTACTGGCTGAGGTGCTGTGCCGCAAAATACGCGGTACCGTCATCGCAGCCATGGCGTCGGCCTTGCCACTACTGGGCTACATCTTGATCATCAGCGGCGAGGTTGCCGACCGCCCACAAAACCAGAAAAACATGGTTGCGCTTTGGAAAGCGCAACAAGCCGCTGCGCCCGGCGACTTGATCTACCTGGGCTCACGCTCCTATTCGGCCGAGTTCTATAGCAGCGGCTGGGCACGGCACACCAAAAGCCCACAACAACTGCCGCTGTCGAAAGACTTTTACCTAGTCCGACGCAAAAACAACCAGCAACCGCTGCCGCCAACCTTGACCTGCAACGCAGTGGCCCAGGCCAATACCTACCAATTGCATTACTGTCGTGCTGCACCCGGTTAAACCTTTGGCAGGCGTTCAGGGTCTGTGCAATAAGCCCTTCAGAGCGTCAGCGCCCGCATGGCAAAACCTCTCGACTTCGCCCGGCAATGGTTCACCGCCAAAGGCTGGAAGCCGTTCGCCTTTCAAAAAGAAGTCTGGGCGGCGGTCAAGGAAGGCCGATCGGGTTTGCTGCACGCCAGCACCGGCGCCGGTAAAACCTATGCACTGTGGTTTGCCGCGCTCAACCGCTTCGCCATCACGCGCCCAGCGGCAACCGGTAAACGCAAACCGCCGGTTGAACCGCTGACGGTGCTGTGGATCACGCCCATGCGTGCGTTGGCCGCCGACACCGCCCGCGCCCTTGAAGCGCCGCTCGAGGCGTTACAGATTCCCTGGCGTGTCGGCCTGCGCACCGGCGATACCAGCAGCAGCGAACGCGCACGGCAGACCCGCCGCCAGCCCACCGCACTGGTCACCACTCCGGAAAGCCTGACGTTAATGCTCGCCCGCGCCGATAGCGAAGCCAGCCTGGGAAACCTGCGCATGGTGGTCGTGGATGAGTGGCACGAACTGATCGGTAATAAACGCGGCGTGCAACTGCAACTGGCGCTGGCACGCTTGCGGCGCTGGCATCCAGAGTTGATGGTGTGGGGTATTTCGGCAACTTTGGGTAATCAGTCTCACGCATTGGAAGTACTGGTCCCACAGGGTGACGGGATCAATGTGCAGGGGCTAACGACCAAGCAGTTGATCATCGACACGTTATTGCCACCCGTTACAGAACGTTTTCCCTGGGCCGGGCATATCGGCTTGAAGATGCTGCCCCAAGTGGTGGCCGAGGTGGAAAGCAGCAGCAGTTGCCTGGTCTTTACCAACACGCGAGCGCAATCGGAAATCTGGTACCAGGCATTGCTTGATGCCCGTCCCGATTGGGCCGGAGTGATTGCCCTGCACCATGGTTCGCTGTCGCGAGAGACCCGTGACTGGGTGGAGCGGGCGTTGAAAGACGGCCAGCTCAAGGCGGTGGTGTGTACGTCAAGCCTGGACCTGGGGGTGGATTTCCTGCCGGTGGAGCGCGTACTGCAGATCGGCTCGGCCAAAGGCGTGGCCCGCCTGATGCAACGCGCGGGTCGCTCGGGACACGCGCCGGGGCGGCCCTCGCGGGTGACATTGGTGCCGACCCACAGCCTGGAGTTAGTGGAGGCCGCAGCAGCGCAGGATGCGATTGCGCAGCGGCGCATTGAAGCGCGCGAGTCGCCGCACAAATCGTTGGATGTACTCGTCCAGCATCTTGTCAGCATGGCATTGGGCGGTGGCTTTACACCGCAAGCGCTGCTGGCCGAGGTACGCGGCGCCTGGGCTTATCGCGATCTGACGGATGAAGACTGGGCCTGGGCGCTGGGATTTGTGCGCCATGGTGGCCTTTCGTTGACGGCTTATCCGGATTACCGTCGCGTCGAGCCGGACGAGCACGGCATCTGGCGCGTCCCGGACGCAAGGCTGGCACGTCGGCATCGCATGAGCATCGGCACCATCGTCAGTGACGCGAGCATCCAGTTGAAGTTCTGGAGCAAGGGCGGCGGCGGCAAAAACCTCGGCAGCGTCGAGGAAGGTTTTATTGCGCGGCTCAAGCCGGGAGATGGCTTCCTGTTCGCCGGGCGCTTGCTGGAGCTGGTGCGGGTCGAAAACATGACCGCCTATGTACGCCGCAGCACCGCGAAAAAAGCCGCTGTGCCGCGCTGGAATGGTGGGCGCATGCCGCTTTCCAATGAGCTGGCCCAGGCCGTCGTCGTGCGCTTGGATGAAGCGGCCCAGGGACACTTCGAAGGGCCGGAGATGCAGGCGGTGCAAACCCTCTTGCAAACACAATTGCGCTGGTCCGGCTTGCCGACGCGCGCGCATTTGCTGGCTGAAGCCCTGAAATCGAGGGAGGGATGGCAACTGTTCCTCTACCCCTTCGCCGGACGCCAGGTGCACCTGGGGCTGGCGAGTGTGTTGGCGTGGCGGGTCAGCCGAGGGCAGCCGGTCACCTTCTCCATTGCGGTGAATGATTACGGGCTGGAGTTGTTGAGTGCCACGCAATTGGATTGGCCGGCGCTGTTGAACGACGCGCTGCTGAGTTCTGAAAACCTGCTGGATGATGTGGTGGCCAGCCTGAATGCCGGGGAGCTGGCCCTGCGCCGTTTCCGTGAAATCGCACGGATCGCCGGGCTGGTGTTCGCCGGTTACCCTGGCGCGCCGAAAAGTACCCGACAGGTGCAGGCGTCCAGCGGGTTGTTCTTTGAGGTGTTCAAGCAATATGACCCGCAGAACCTGCTGCTGACCCAGGCGGGGGAAGAAGTCCTGCGTGATGAGTTGGATATTCGCCGGCTGGAAGAGACATTACGTCATCTGTCGGCGCTGAAACTGGACCTGCATGAGATCGAACGGCCTACGCCGCTGGCCTTTCCCCTGTTGGTTGAGCGGATGCGCGAAAGCATGAGTTCGGAAAAACTCTCTGAGCGCATTGCGCGGATGGTCAAGGACCTGGAAAAAGTCGCGGATAACGGGAAGCGCTGATGGTTTGTTCGGTAATGCTAGAGGGAGAAGCGTTGTGGTTGCTGGCAGACAAGGCCGTCTATTGGCCTGCGCGTCAGTGCCTGTTGATTGCAGATGCGCATTTCGGCAAGGCGTCGGCGTATCGAAGCCTGGGGCAACCGGTGCCGCAGGGAACCACGACCGAGAATTTGCAACGACTGGACCGGCTGCTATCGACGCTACCGTGTGCACAGATGATCTTTCTAGGTGATTTCCTACACGGTCCAGGCTCTCATGCCAGCGGCACGCTGAGCGCACTGAGAACCTGGCGAGCACGCCATCCTGACCTGCCTATGACCTTGATTCGAGGCAATCATGATAAACGTGCGGGTGACCCGCCTGCGGATCTGAGGATCGAGGTTGTTGCGCAGCCGCTGCTGATGGCCCCGTTTGCACTGCAACACGAACCGGAAGCCCATGCGACCCACCATGTATTGGCAGGGCACGTGCATCCTGTGTATCGCTTGCGCGGCAAGGGACGGCAAAGTTTGCGCCTACCGTGCTTTCAGATCGGGACGCAGGTCAGCTTGCTGCCGGCGTTTGGCGCGTTTACCGGTGGCTTTGCCGTGGAACACGCCAATGACCGCCGAATATTTGTCATCGGCGACCATCAAGTTTGGCCAGTGCATTGATTGGCTGACGAGGTGTCAGGCTACAGGCGCGGGAGGCGGCTCATCTGGAACAGTGGGCGAGCCCGGTTCTTCAATGGGCTGCGGGGAATCCGGGTCTGGCTGGCCGGGAATACCACCCGCATACGCAGGGTCGGCCATCAGGGACCAGGCCAGAACGCCAATCTGGTTGGGTTCAAGCCGGGCAATTTCTGCGCTGATTCGCGGGTCGATCTTCATAAAGTACTCCTCAAGCGTGGCTCGACGCGTTTTACACGCGCCGAGGCAGTACACCTAGATAGAGTCACTTTCTTCAGACTAATTCCCTTTACGCGTAAGACCTTTCTATCAAGCGCGTGGGAGAGTGACGCCGCGCTGGCCCTGATACTTGCCCGCGCGGTCTTTATAGGACACTTCACAGGCCTCGTCAGACTGCAGGAACAGCATCTGCGCCACGCCTTCGTTGGCGTAGATTTTCGCCGGTAGCGTCGTGGTGTTGGAGAATTCCAGGGTGACGTGGCCTTCCCACTCAGGCTCAAGCGGAGTCACGTTGACGATAATGCCGCAGCGCGCGTAGGTACTTTTACCCAGGCAGATGGTCAGCACGTCGCGGGGGATACGGAAGAACTCCACGGTGCGCGCCAGGGCGAAGGAGTTCGGAGGGATGATGCACACGTCGCTCTTGACGTCGACGAAGCTCTTTTCGTCGAAGTTCTTTGGATCGACGATGGCCGAGTTGATGTTGGTGAACACCTTGAATTCATCGGCACAGCGCACGTCGTATCCATAGCTGGAAACGCCGTAGGAAATCACCGGGGCATCGCCTTGGCCGCGGATCTGCCGCTCGACGAACGGTTCGATCATGCCGTGCTCTTGCGCCATGCGGCGAATCCACTTATCCGATTTGATGCTCATGGCGGTGTCCTGAATAGCGAGGTGAAAAATCTGTTGGGCATCTTACCGGGGCCGGCGTTGGGGTTCAAAGGCCACGGGACTTTTCTTAAAAAAACGCCGGTTGCTTACACGTCTTAGCCAACGGAGCCGGGCCCCCTATAGCGGTGGGAGGGGAATAGAAATACCACCCCCAGTCACGAAAATAGAGAAACCTTCGGAAATATCATTGGCACGTCCGAGAAAAACAGTTAAGGTGACGTCACTGTGTTGCTTGTGTCACTGAGAATCTCTACACGATATGTTGAATTTCGATCCAACCATCTCCAAGAATTTTTCCTGCTCTTTGCACTCAGTCTCGGCCAGGGCTTTTCCTGAGTCGCAGTTAACTTTGTTCAAGGAGTTACACCATGTCTAATCGCCAAACTGGTACCGTTAAGTGGTTCAACGATGAAAAAGGCTTCGGCTTCATCACTCCACAATCCGGTGACGACCTGTTCGTTCACTTCAAAGCTATCCAATCCGACGGCTTCAAAAGCCTGAAAGAAGGCCAACAGGTTTCTTTCATCGCTACCCGCGGTCAGAAAGGCATGCAAGCTGAAGAAGTTCAAGTTATCTAACTTGTACTGACTTAGTCGAAAAGACCCCGCCCTTAAAAGCGGGGTTTTTTTATGCCTGGGATTTCATGCAGCATGACTGTGCTACGGCAGCAGAAAGCAAAACGCCCGGCGCACTCTCATGCACCGGGCGCTTTAATAGCGGCCTTAGGCGTCGTTACTGGAACAACGACTCACTCGACAAGCCATTCTTCTCCAGGATCTCGCGCAAGCGCTTGAGCCCTTCCACCTGGATCTGCCGCACCCGCTCACGGGTCAGACCGATCTCCAGACCTACGTTTTCCAGGGTGCTGCTCTCATGGCCACGCAGGCCGAAGCGGCGAATCACCACTTCACGCTGCTTGTCCGTGAGCTCAGACAGCCACTGGTCAATGCTCTGGGAAAGATCATCGTCCTGCAACAGCTCACAAGGATCCGTAGGGCGATCATCCGTCAGGGTGTCCAGCAGGGTTTTATCCGAATCCGGACCCAACGAGACGTCGACCGAAGACACGCGCTCGTTAAGACCAAGCATGCGCTTGACCTCCCCTACCGGTTTCTCCAGCAGGTTGGCGATTTCTTCAGGCGAAGGTTCATGATCGAGTTTTTGGGTAAGCTCACGCGCTGCCCGCAGGTAGACGTTGAGCTCCTTGACCACATGGATCGGCAACCGGATCGTGCGAGTCTGATTCATGATCGCCCGTTCGATGGTCTGACGAATCCACCAGGTCGCATAGGTCGAAAAGCGGAAGCCCCGCTCAGGGTCGAACTTCTCTACCGCCCGGATCAAGCCAAGGTTGCCCTCCTCGATCAAGTCCAGCAAGGAAAGCCCACGATTGACATAGCGTCGGGCGATTTTCACCACCAGGCGCAGGTTGCTTTCAATCATGCGCTTGCGCCCGGCCGGATCGCCCTTTTGCGACAAGCGCGCAAAATGGACTTCTTCTTCGGGGGTAAGCAGAGGGGAAAAGCCGATTTCATTGAGATACAACTGGGTCGCATCGAGCGCCCGCGTGTAGTCAATGTATTTGTGTTGCTTTAACGCGGTGGCGTTCTTGGATTTGGTGCGAACTGAAGGTACAGCAGGTCCCTCATTCGACATCGATTCCGTAGCAATGCCGGTCTCCATAAGGAGGACCTCATCGTCGATGTCAAACTCCGGCGCTTCTTTACTGAGAGCCATTGTTATAGTCCTTTGGTGAGTTCGACCTCAAGCTCAAGCGGCGCCTTTATCCTTGGCAACGCTGGAGCCTGTTCCTTCTACGTGAGGGAACAGGCTGTGCAACATATCAACGACGGGGTAAGAATTGCAGCGGATCTACAGGCTTCCCTTGTCGGCGAATCTCAAAGTGCAGTTTCACCCGGTCCGTACCAGTTGACCCCATTTCGGCAATTGTCTGTCCGACTTTGACCTGCTGCCCCTCCCGAACCAACAGCCTACGGTTATGACCGTAAGCACTGACGTAGGTATCGCTGTGCTTGATGATGATCAGCTCGCCGTAGCCCCGTAAACCACTCCCGGCGTACACAACCGTCCCATCAGACGCAGCTAAAACAGGCTGTCCCAAATCTCCGGCGATATCAATGCCTTTATTCAAACTACCGTTTGAAGAGAATTTTCCAATCAACACGCCGTTTGAAGGCCATCCCCAACCGGTCGGCGAAGGCCCAGCAGGTGGCAACGGCGCGGGTGCCGGCTTGTTCGCAGAGGCAGGCGCCGCAGTACCGGCAGGCCGGGTGAAGACGGTAGTTTTGCTTGAGGACGACGGCGAAGAACCACTCTTTGTCACGACTGCCGTAGGCGTTGAACCCGTGCGACCGTCGAAGCGAATCGTCTGACCCGGATGTATCGTGTAAGGCACAGGAATATTGTTACGCGCTGCGAGGGCCTTGTAGTCCCAGCCATAACGGAAGGCGATCGAAAACATCGTATCGCCCTTTCGCACCACATATTGCCCGGTGGTTACCGTCGGCCTTTGCGGTGCCGCATTATTACGATCAACCACCCGCGCGCCGCCGCTTGGCGAGCTGGAGCACCCTACCAACACAGAACTGAAGACGAGGCCAAGCACCAGTCGATGAAAGCTTGTTTTACTCATACGCTGCGCAAGACCTGTGAGACTCACCCGCCGCTCCCTTTGTGCTGGCTGAACATGAACGCCTGTATCAGGCTTGAAATATGACGCAAGTATAACTGGGCATTGGAGTTTTACCGGCACACGTCTGAAACGAATCGTCCAGCGTGTTGAATCGTCGCGCCAGTGATGTTGATTCAATAGACCCCGCCGTAAGACACATCCCCGCCAGCAGAATTCACCGCCGGAAAAAATTGATCAGGCCAGCGGGCCATTGAGCAGCGGTACAAAACGAACAGCGCCCAGTACATGCCGTGAAAAGCCTTCGTCCTCACGGATAATGAGCATCAATTGTTGCACTTCACCGGAGCCGACCGGAATCACCAGGCGCCCACCGGGGGCGAGTTGATCGAGCAGCGCTTGCGGAACATCGGTGGCCACGGCAGTAACAATGATGCCGTTGTACGGTGCCAGCGCCGGCCAACCTTCCCAGCCATCGCCCCAGCGAAACACCACGTTGCGCAGGTTCAACTCCACCAGGCGCTCCTTGGCGCGGTCTTGCAGCACCTTGATGCGCTCCACCGAGAACACCCGCTCCACCAACTGCGCCAGCACGGCGGTCTGGTAGCCGGAGCCCGTACCGATTTCCAGCACCTTGTCCAACGGACCCGCGGCCAGCAGCAGCTCGCTCATGCGCGCCACCATGTAAGGCTGGGAAATGGTCTGGTTATGGCCGATGGGCAGCGCCGTGTCTTCATAGGCACGGTGGGCCAGGGCTTCATCGACAAACAGATGGCGAGGCGTGCGCCGGATCACTTCCAGCACCTGGGCGTTGGACAAGCCCTCTTCGTACAGGCGCTGTATCAGGCGTTCGCGGGTACGCTGGGAAGTCATCCCGATACCCCGGCGCAGCAAGTCGTCTTGTTCACGGCCCATCAGCGCAGCCCCTCCAGCCAGCCATCGAGACCACTGAAGGCATCACTGAAGGTGCGATCAAATTGCAATGGGGTAATCGATACATAACCTTGCATCACCGCATGAAAGTCCGTGCCCGGACCGCCATCTTCGGCGTCACCCGCTGCAGCGATCCAATAGCCTTCCTTGCCGCGCGGATCAATTACCTTCAACGGCGCCGCCGCGCGGGCGCGATGGCCCAGGCGCGTGAGCTGGATGCCGCGAATATGATCAAGGGGCAAGTTGGGAATATTGACGTTGAGCACCGTGCGCGGCGGCAAGTCCAGGGAGCCATGGGCCTCTACCAGCTTGCGCGCGAAATAGGCCGCGGTCGGCAGGTTATCCAATTGGCGCGAGGCAAACGAAAAGGCGAACGCGGTTTGCCCCAGGAAACGCCCTTCAAGGGCTGCCGCCACGGTACCGGAATACAGCACGTCATCCCCCAGGTTCGCACCAAGATTGATGCCCGACACCACCAGGTCTGGCTGCGGATCCAACAGGCTGTTGATCGCCAGGTGGACGCAGTCGGTAGGCGTGCCGTTCACGCTGATAAAGCCATTGGCCAGGACCTGCGGGTGCAGCGGACGGTCGAGCGTCAACGAACTGCTGGCGCCGCTCTTGTCCTGGTCGGGGGCAACCACCACGCACTCGGCATAATCTTCCAGCGCAGCATAGAGCGCGGCAAGACCGGGTGCGGTGGCACCGTCATCGTTTGATATCAGAATACGCATGGGTTGTCCGTCTGCCCCACCGGCACCAGATCAACAAGCTCGCGCACCAAGACAGTGGCGAAACATCCGGCCGGCAGGACGAATTCCAATTGCAGAATGTCCAGCGAGGGATAATGCCACGTCAAACCGCCAATGGGCAGTCGCAGAATGCGACGTTCCTGGCTCATGCCGGCATTCACCAGCCAATCGCGCAGGTCGGCTTCACCGGCGGCGACCGCCTGTTCCAGCTCGAAGGTTGCGCCACTGGCGGGTGAGTCACCTTCCCCCCACTGCGGCCCGGTCGGGTGCAGGTCCAGAATGGCCAGGCGCGGGTCGCTGCATTCCGCCTCCCCCGCCGGGAAAAAGCTGCGGCTGTCAGTAAACGCCAACAGGTCGCCGACCTGCGCGCGCTGCCAGGAACCGTCGGCCACGCGCGCCGCCAGCACCTTATTGAACAGGTAGCTGCGCGCCGTCGACAGCAGCCGTGAACGCACGTTGCGCTGTTCCGGCAAAGCCTTGCGTGCGGCCCACTCGCGGGCGTCAACCACGTTGCCACCATTGTGACCAAAACGCTGGGCGCCGAAATAGTTGGGGATGCCCTGCTGTGCAATCACTTGCAAACGCGCGTCGAGGGCGGCGGTATCACCGGCCAGCTGGGTCAGGCGCAAGGTGAAACCATTGGCCGAATGTGCGCCGCGCTGCAATTTGCGTTTATGACGGGCGGTCTTGAGAACCTTGAGGCTTTCGTTTTCCGCAGCGCTCATGTCCGGATCGGCTTTGCCTGGCAACTGCACGCTGAACCATTGGCGGGTCAACGCCTGGCGATCCTTGAGCCCGGCATAGCTGACAGTGCGCAACGGCACGCCAGCCGCCTTGGCGATACGCCGCGCGGCTTCTTCTGTATTGAGGCCACGCTTCTCAACCCACAACCACAGGTGCTCACCCTCGCCGGTCAGCGGGATATCCAGCACCTCATCAACCTGGAAGTCTTCAGCGGTCGCCTTCAGGACCGCGCTGCCCAAGGCTTCGCCATAGGCCCGTGGGCCCAGCAATTGCAGATCATTCATGCGCGCAGCAACAAGGCAACGGAGTGCACGGCGATGCCCTCTTCACGACCGGTGAACCCGAGCTTTTCGGTGGTGGTAGCTTTCACGTTCACTTGATCCAATTCAATGTGCAGGTCTGCGGCAATCAGTGCGCGCATCGATTCAATATGGGGCGCCATTTTTGGCGCCTGGGCCACGATGGTGTTGTCGACGTTACCGACCTTCCAGCCTTTGGCATGGATCAGGCCAACCACATGGCGCAGCAACACACGGCTGTCCGCGCCCTTGAAGGTCGGGTCGGTGTCCGGAAAGTGCTTGCCGATATCGCCCAACGCCGCCGCGCCGAGCAAGGCATCGCTCAAGGCATGCAACACAACGTCGCCGTCGGAATGAGCCAGCAACCCATGGTGGTGCGCAATGCGCACGCCGCCCAGGGTGATGAAATCGCCTTCAGCGAAACGGTGCACATCGTAGCCGTGGCCAATACGCATATAAAAACGCCCCGATTTAATTCAGGGCGTGATTCTACCTACTTTTGCCTCACATTAACCGAGCAAAGCACGACCATGGTGTCGCAAATGGTCTTCGATGAAGCTGGCGATAAAGAAGTAACTGTGGTCGTAGCCAGGTTGCAGCCGCAGTTCCAACGGATGGTTGGCTGCCTTGGCCGCTTGCTGCAGGGCTTCAGGCTTGAGTTGCACGGCAAGGAAATCGTCGCGATCACCTTGGTCCACCAGCAGTGGCAGCTTTTCCGCGGATTCGCTGATCAGCACGCAGGTATCCCACTCGCGCCATTTCGAACGCTCTTCGCCCAGGTAGCGGGAAAAGGCCTTCTGGCCCCATGGGCAGTCCATCGGATTGCTGATCGGCGAAAACGCCGACACCGACAGGTAACGCCCGGGATTGCGCAACGCACACACCAGTGCACCGTGGCCACCCATGGAGTGACCGCTGATGCCACGTTTATCTGACGCCGGGAAATGCGCTTCAACCAACGCAGGCAATTCCTTCACAACGTAGTCATGCATCCGATAGTGCTTGGCCCAGGGCTCCTGCGTGGCATTCAGATAGAAGCCGGCGCCAAGGCCAAAATCCCAGGCGTTATCGGGATCACCCGGAACACCCGGCCCACGAGGGCTGGTGTCCGGCGCCACGATGATCAACCCCAGCTCGGCGGCCATGCGCTGCGCGCCGGCCTTCTGCATGAAGTTCTCATCGGTGCAGGTGAGACCGGACAGCCAGTACAGCACCGGCAACTTACCGCCCTGCTCCGCTTGCGGCGGCAGGTAGACAGCGAAGGTCATGTCGCAGCCGAGCACGAGGGAGCTGTGTTTGTAGCGTTTATGCCAGCCACCAAAACTCTTTTGGCAGGAAATATTTTCCAAGGTCATGGGAATGCTCCCAGCTAGAAGCTACAAGCTCCAGGCTGCAAGTAAGGCGCGCTCACTTGCAGCGTATGGCTTGTCGCTTGCCGCTGCTTCAAAAATGAATGACGGTACGAATGCTCTTGCCTTCATGCATCAGGTCAAACGCTTTGTTGATGTCTTCCAGGCCCATGGTATGGGTGATGAAGGTGTCCAGCGGGATCTCGCCGGTCTGGGCCATTTCCACGTAGCTTGGCAGCTCAGTACGACCGCGCACGCCACCGAAGGCCGAACCGCGCCAGACGCGACCGGTCACCAGCTGGAAGGGACGCGTGGCGATTTCCTGACCGGCACCGGCCACGCCGATGATCACCGACTCACCCCAACCTTTGTGGCAGCACTCGAGGGCAGCGCGCATCAGTTGAACGTTGCCGATGCATTCAAAGGAGAAGTCCACGCCGCCATCGGTCAGGTCGACAATCACGTCCTGGATCGGGCGATCGTAGTCTTTCGGGTTGATGCAGTCGGTCGCACCCAACTGTTTGGCGATCTCAAACTTGGCCGGGTTGATGTCAATGGCGATGATGCGGCCAGCCTTGGCCTTGACTGCGCCGATGACGGCGGACAGGCCGATACCGCCGAGACCAAAGATGGCCACGGTGTCGCCCGGCTTGACCTTGGCGGTGTTGATCACCGCGCCGATGCCGGTGGTGACGCCGCAACCCAACAGGCAGACCTTTTCCAGTGGCGCTTCTTTAGGAATCTTGGCCACGGAAATTTCCGGCAACACGGTGTACTCGGAAAAAGTCGAGGTGCCCATGTAGTGGAAAATCGGCTGACCCTTGTAGGAAAACCGCGTGGTGCCATCCGGCATCAAGCCTTTGCCCTGAGTGGAGCGAATGGCCTGGCAAAGATTGGTCTTGCCCGACAGGCAGAATTTGCACTGACCGCATTCCGGGGTGTACAGCGGGATCACGTGATCGCCGACGGCTACGGAGGTCACGCCTTCGCCGATCGCTTCAACCACTGCACCACCTTCATGGCCGAGGATCGACGGGAAGATACCTTCGGGGTCGGCGCCCGACAGCGTGTAGGCGTCGGTATGGCATACACCGGACGCGACCACGCGCAACAGCACCTCGCCAGCCTTGGGCATGGCGACATCCACTTCAACAATCTCAAGGGGCTTCTTGGCTTCGAAGGCTACGGCGGCGCGGGACTTGATCATCCGGGTTTCTCCATGGAGTTGAATACTGAGACGGTGAGTGTAAAACATGGCTAGCTGATTAATAATCCAAGCGAAAGCAAAACTTTATTGCTATACAGGGATAATCACCGTGCTTGAAAACCGCTGGGAAGGCATCGATGAATTTGTCGCAGTGGCCGAATGCAGCCAATTCACTGCGGCAGCGGAACGCCTGGGCGTCTCTTCGTCGCATATCAGCCGGCAGGTGGCGCGCCTGGAAGAACGCCTGCAAACGCGGTTGCTGTATCGCAGCACGCGCAAGGTCACCTTGACGGAAGCCGGCCAGACCTTTCTGCAACATTGCCAACGTTTGCAGGACGGGCGCGAAGAAGCCTTGCGTGCGGTGGGTGACCTCACCAGCGAACCCAAAGGCATGTTGCGCATGACCTGCGCCGTGGCCTACGGCGAGCGTTTTATCGTGCCGTTGGTAACGCGGTTCATGGGCCTCTACCCGCAGTTGCGCGTGGATATCGAGCTGAGCAACCGTCAACTAGACCTAGTGCACGAGGGCCTGGATCTGGCGATTCGCCTGGGCCGTTTGCAGGATTCGCGCATGGTCGCCAGCAGGCTGGCACCGAGGCGCATGTACCTGTGCGCGTCGCCGTCCTACCTGGCGCGGTACGGTCGGCCACATAGCTTGTCGGAATTGAGTCGGCATAACTGCTTGATTGGTAGCTCGGATATCTGGCAACTGGCCCAGGACGGGCGCGAATTTTCCCAGCGGGTGCAGGGAAACTGGCGCTGCAACAGTGGGCAAGCGGTATTGGATGCGGCGTTACAGGGCGTCGGGTTGTGCCAGTTGCCGGATTATTACGCACTGGAGCACTTGCACAGTGGCGCGCTGGTGTCGCTGCTGGAGGCGCATCAGCCGCCGAATACAGCGGTGTGGGCGCTGTATCCGCAGCAGCGGCATTTGTCGCCGAAGGTCAGGAAGTTGGTGGATTACTTGAAGGAGGGGCTGGCTGAGAGGCCGGAGTACAGCCAGTAATTATTGGCTGTTTGTGCCGTCCTCTTCGCAGGCAAGCCAGCGCCTACATTTGACCGCGTTTATCCTGTTGGAACGCGGCAAATGTGGGCTTGCTCGCGAAGGGGTCGACTCGGTGCAACTGACTACCGGCGATTAGCCCACCGCAACCTGAGCCACTCCAGATCTTCCGGCCGCGTCACCTTGATATTGTCCGACCGCCCTTCGATCAGCCGCGGCGCCTGGCCGGACCATTCCATGGCAGAGGCTTCATCGGTGATGACGGCGTCCGCCACCAGGCTGTCAGCCAAAGCACGATGCAGCGGACCCAGACGGAACATCTGCGGCGTGTAGGCTTGCCAGATCAGGCTACGGTCGACGGTTTCGACGACACGCCCATGCTTATCGACTCGCTTGAGGGTGTCACGTGCCGGCACGGCCAGCAGACCGCCCACCGGGTCGTCCGCCAGTTCAGTCAGCAGTTTGTCGAGGTCATCGCGACTCAGGTTCGGCCGCGCCGCATCGTGCACCAGCACCCAATCATCATCACTGGCCCCCAAAGCGTTCAGCTGCAACAGCGCGTTGAGCACCGAACCGGAACGCTCAAAATCGCCGTCCGCACGGTGAATGCGCGGGTCCATGGCACACGCCAGGGTAGGCCAATACGGATCATCAACAGCAAGACTGACCATCAGCCCCTTGAGCGAAGGATGGTCGAGAAAACAGCCAAGGCTGTGTTCGAGAATGGTACGTCCGCCCAGTTGCAGGTACTGCTTGGGACGGTCCGCGGCCATGCGGGCACCGATGCCCGCGGCAGGAATCACGGCCCAGAAGGCCGGCAAGCTGTTGGTCATTGGGCCAACTGGTAGAGGGTTTCGCCCTCCTTGACCATGCCCAACTCATGACGAGCCCGCTCTTCAACGGTCTCGGTACCCTTTTTCAGCTCAAGCACTTCCGCATAAAGTACCCGGTTGCGCTCCAGCAGGACTTCGTTTTCGGCGCGTTGTGCAGCGATTTGCTCGGCCAGGTCTTTTACCTGCGCAAAGCTGCCATTACCGACCCATAGGCGGTACTGCAGGCCAGCCAGCAACAAGAGCAAGACGAGAAACAACCAATTGGGACTGCGCATCGAAATCCGGGTATCCAGTGAAAAAAGACAGCCATGCAAAACTTTTAAAGTAACTGATAGCACGAAGCCTGGAAAAACCAGGCTTGTGCTTGATAGCCATCAGATTAGCGTCGAAACCCACACTGTCGTGAGTTTTCCGACGCAATCCGTCAGCTTTTTACCATGTCTTACCCTCAAGAGCGATCAGCCGCGAAACTCGCCGCGACCGTTGTACTTGGCTTTGCCGGCCAGTTGCTCTTCGATACGCAGCAATTGGTTGTACTTGGAAACGCGGTCGGAACGGCACAGAGAACCGGTCTTGATCTGGCCCGCCGAGGTGCCCACGGCCAGGTCGGCAATGGTCGAATCTTCGGTTTCGCCGGAGCGGTGCGAGATCACGGCAGTGTAGCCCGCTGCCTTGGCCATCTGGATGGCTTCCAGGGTTTCGGTCAGGGTGCCGATCTGGTTGAACTTGATCAGGATCGAGTTGGCGATCTTTTTATCGATGCCCTCTTTCAGGATCTTGGTGTTGGTGACGAACAGGTCGTCGCCCACCAGCTGGGTTTTCTCGCCGATCTTGTCGGTGAGGATTTTCCAGCCATCCCAGTCGGACTCGTCCAGCCCGTCTTCGATCGAGATGATCGGGTAACGCTCGGTCAAGCCCTTGAGGTAGTCAGCAAAACCTTCGGAGTTGAACACCTGGCCTTCGCCGGACAGGTTGTATTTACCGTCCTCGTAGAACTCACTGGCCGCGCAATCCAGCGCCAGGGTCACGTCGGTGCCCAGCTTGTAGCCAGCGTTGGCTACCGCTTCGGAGATCACTTTGAGTGCATCTTCGTTGGACGCCAGGTTCGGTGCAAAACCACCTTCGTCACCCACGGCAGTGCTCAGGCCACGGGCCTTCAGCACAGCTTTGAGGTGATGGAAAATCTCGGTGCCCATGCGCAGGCCTTCGGAGAAGGTCTTGGCGCCGACCGGCTGCACCATGAATTCCTGAATGTCGACGTTGTTATCGGCGTGCTCACCACCGTTGATGATGTTCATCATCGGTACCGGCATCGAGTAAACACCGGGGGTGCCGTTCAGGTTGGCAATGTGTGCGTACAGCGGCAGGTCCTGGTCCTGGGCAGCAGCCTTGGCAGCAGCCAGGGACACGGCGAGGATGGCGTTGGCGCCCAGGCTGCCTTTGTTTTCGGTGCCGTCGAGCTTGATCATCGCGTGGTCCAGGGCTTTCTGGTCCAGCGGGTCTTTGCCCAGTAACAGGTCTCGGATCGGGCCGTTGATGTTGGCTACAGCCTTGAGTACACCCTTGCCCAGGTAACGGCTCTTGTCGCCATCACGCAGTTCCAGCGCTTCGCGCGAACCGGTGGAAGCACCGGACGGCGCGCAGGCGCTGCCGATGATGCCGTTATCGAGAAGCACGTCTGCTTCGACGGTGGGGTTGCCACGGGAGTCGAGAACTTCACGACCTTTGATGTCGACGATTTTTGCCATTGTTGTAAACACTCCAAAGTTGACGAAAACGACGCAGCTGAAGGAAATCTTTTGACCGACCGCAAGGGTGGAACAACGGGGCAGGCTTGCAGGCGACATGGCTCAGGCCCGTAGGCCTGAGCGTAAAGCGTGGGAAAGTCTACCGGAGAAATGGTGCTTACGCGGTCTCTACCGTCGGAAAACTCTTGACCAGTTCGTCCAGCTGCTTGAGCTGGGCCAGGAATGGCTCCAGTTTGTCCAGGCGCAGGGCGCACGGACCGTCGCATTTGGCGTTGTCCGGGTCCGGGTGGGCTTCGAGGAACAGGCCCGCCAAAGACTGGCTGATGCCAGCCTTGGCCAGGTCCAGCACCTGGGCACGCCGCCCGCCCGCAGAATCAGCGCGACCACCGGGCATTTGCAGCGCGTGGGTCACGTCGAAGAACACCGGGTATTCGAACTGTTTCATGATGCCGAAACCGAGCATGTCGACCACGAGGTTGTTGTAGCCGAAGCTCGAACCGCGCTCGCAGAGGATCAACTGGTCGTTACCCGCTTCAACGCACTTGCTCAGGATGTGCTTCATTTCCTGGGGCGCGAGGAACTGGGCTTTCTTGATATTGATCACAGCACCGGTCTTGGCCATCGCGACAACCAAGTCGGTCTGGCGCGACAGGAAGGCCGGCAACTGGATGATGTCGCACACCTCAGCGACCACGGCAGCCTGTTCAGGCTCGTGGACGTCAGTGATGATCGGTACACCGAAGGCTTGCTTGATGTCCTGGAAGATCCGCATGCCTTCTTCAAGGCCCGGGCCGCGATAGGAGGTCACGGACGAACGGTTGGCCTTGTCGAAGCTGGCTTTGAACACGTAAGGGATACCCATTTTTTGGGTCACCTTCACGTACTCTTCACAGACCTGCATCGCCATGTCGCGGCTTTCCAGCACGTTCATGCCGCCAAACAGCACCATGGGCTTGTCGTTGGCAATCTCGATGTCGCCTACGCGAATGATCTTCTGGGCCATCAGGGTTACGCCTTTTTCTGATGTTGCGTCAGTGCTGCTTTAACGAAACCACTGAACAACGGGTGACCGTCGCGCGGCGTCGAGGTGAACTCCGGGTGGAACTGGCACGCCACGAACCATGGATGATCCGGTGCCTCGACCACTTCAACCAGCGCGCCATCACCGGAGCGACCGGAGATTTTCAGGCCGGCCTCTTTGATTTGTGGCAGCAGGTTGTTGTTCACTTCGTAGCGGTGACGGTGACGCTCGACGATCACATCCTTGCCGTAGCAATCGTGAACCAGCGAACCCGGCTCCAGCAGGCAGTCCTGCGCGCCAAGGCGCATGGTGCCACCAAGGTCGGAGGCTTCGGTACGGGTCTCGACGGCACCAGTGGCATCTTCCCACTCGGTGATCAGGCCCACGACCGGGTGACCGCTCTTGCTGTCGAACTCGGTGGAGTTGGCGTCTTTCCAGCCCAACACGTTACGGGCGAACTCGATAACGGCCACTTGCATGCCCAGGCAGATACCCAGGTACGGCACCTTGTTCTCACGAGCGTATTGCACGGCAGTGATCTTGCCTTCCACGCCGCGCAGGCCGAAACCGCCCGGTACGAGGATCGCATCGACACCTTCGAGCAGCGCAGTGCCCTGGTTCTCGATGTCTTCGGAATCAATGTAGCGCAGGTTGACCTTGGTACGGTTGCTGATGCCGGCGTGACTCATCGCTTCGATCAGCGACTTGTACGCGTCCAGCAGCTCCATATACTTGCCGACCATGGCGATGGTGACTTCGTGCTCAGGGTTGAGCTTGGCGTCGACCACAGCTTCCCACTCGGACAGGTCCGCGCTGTTGCATTGCAGGCCGAAACGCTCGACCACAAAATCGTCCAGGCCTTGCGAGTGCAGGATGCCCGGGATCTTGTAGATGGTGTCGGCGTCTTCCAGCGCGATCACCGCACGTTCTTCAACGTTGGTGAATTGCGCGATCTTGCGACGCGAGGAAATGTCGATCGGGTGATCGGAGCGGCACACCAGCACATCCGGCTGCAGGCCGATGGAACGCAGTTCCTTTACCGAGTGCTGGGTAGGCTTGGTTTTGGTTTCGCCGGCGGTGGCGATGTACGGCACCAGGGTCAGGTGCATCAGCATCGCGCGCTTGGCGCCGACTTCGAAACGCAGCTGGCGGATGGCTTCGAGGAACGGTTGGGACTCGATGTCACCGACGGTGCCACCAATCTCGACCATCGCCACGTCGGCATCGCCTGCACCCTTGATGATGCGGCGCTTGATTTCATCGGTGATGTGCGGGATCACCTGGATGGTTGCACCCAGGTAGTCACCACGGCGTTCCTTGCGCAGCACGTGCTCGTAGACACGGCCGGTGGTGAAGTTGTTGTTCTGGGTCATGGTCGTGCGGATGAACCGCTCGTAGTGGCCCAGGTCCAGGTCGGTCTCGGCGCCGTCGTGAGTGACGAACACTTCACCGTGCTGGAACGGGCTCATGGTGCCCGGGTCGACGTTGATGTACGGGTCCAGCTTGAGCATGGTGACCTTAAGTCCCCGCGCCTCCAGGATGGCCGCCAATGAAGCGGAGGCAATGCCTTTCCCCAATGAAGAAACAACACCGCCCGTGACGAATATGTAGCGCGTCATGAAAAACCCTAGAAGTCTGCGTTAAAGCGGTCCGAACCGCCGGGGAGAGCGAAGAGAGGCCGAAGCCCCCGATCACCTGCATTAATCACAGTGCACCTTTCAAAAAAAACCGCCGCGTGATGACAGACCGGCAATGAAACACCAGTACGTTGATCGCTACACATTTTTTGGAATCGCCCAGCAAAGACTGCTTGGTAATCGGCAACTGCTGCGATTCAGGCGAATCCACAGAAGTTGTATCAAGAAGGGAGCGTAGTCTACCGGAAAGGCGCTATCAGCTCAAACCTTGATCGCAGGTCTGTGGCATCCAATGTAATTGCCAGTCGCCCGCCCCTGTGTTCCACAATCCCGCCAGGTTAGGCACCCCGAGCAATTGCTCCCCCTGATACAGCAGCGGCAATCTGCCACGGACGAAGCTCGGAAGCCCACTTTCATTAAGCAGGCGCTTCAAGTCACGCCGCCCGCGACGTGGCACGTCGATGATTTCGCCGCCATGACGGTAGCGAACCTCCAGCGGGCCTTCAGGCGCCTTGCCGGTGAGTTTCAGCCGGCCATTGCCGGGTAACTCTAGTGGATTTCGCGGATCGGGCCAGCGCAGCGATGCGTCGGAAAACTCCGACCATGTGGAGGGCAGCCACCATAGGCGTTCGCCGCTACGGTGCAGTTCGCCGTCGGCCAGGCGCCATAGAGGCTGTGCGTCGCCCTTGGCATCACGCAGGGAATGCCAACTGGCCCAGTGGTCGCTGTCGGGTAGACGGGTCAGTGGGGCCAGCCAATGGCGCAGGGCGTTACGCTGGCGGGCGTCGGAAAGTTCGCGCAGCGGCGCAAGTGCCAAAGATGGCAGGTGCAACCAGGGAAAAGGTGCAGGCTGGTCGGCGGCTTGCAGGTCCATTTGCGCCAATTCATCGAGCAGGCCCTGGGCTTCACCTAGGTGCTCGGCAGTGCGGGCAAGGCTGATGACAGCTTGAGGCCAGCGCTTCGTGAGCGCCGGGAACACGTGATGGCGCAGATAATTGCGTGAGAACCGCGGGTCGGCGTTGGACGGGTCTTCGACCCATTTGAGTTGATGCTCGTGGGCGTAGGCCTCCAACTCACCCCTTGCTACATCCAATAAAGGCCGAACCAGATAACCAGCCGCCAACGGGCGCTGTGCAGGCATTGCCGACAGCCCGCGCGCGCCTGCGCCGCGCAACAGGCGGAATAACAGGGTTTCGGCCTGATCATCGCGATGCTGGCCTGTCAGCAGCACCTCCCCTGCTCCGATGACTTCGGTAAACGCCTGGTAACGCGCGTCACGGGCGGCCCGCTCAAGGCTGGCGCCGGGTTGTACCTGCACGCGCATGACGCGCAGGGGGATGCCCACGCTGTCGCATATCGACTGGCAATGGTTTGGCCAGGCGTCGGCGGCGGTTTGCAGGCCATGGTGGACATGGATTGCGTTGAGGGGTGGGAGTGTTTCGGTTTCTGGCAGGGCGGCCAGGAGATGGAGCAGGACGGTGGAATCAAGGCCGCCAGAGAAAGCGATATGCCAGGCCGGGGCATTTTGCCAGGGACCCAGGGCTTGCAGCAGTTTGGCGGTCAGCGTCCGTTTCATCACACATTGTCGCCGCATACTTGGAACACGATAGCCCAGCATACACAAAGCAAATGTGGGAGCGGGCTTACTCGCGAAAGCGTGGTGTCAGTCACCGGATATATTGACTGATTCACCGCTTTCGCGAGTAAGCCCGCTCCCACATCAGTACAGCAATGTCTGCCAGATCAGTAGTTGATCAGAGACCGTAGCTCATCAGACGCTCATAACGACGGGCCAACAGCGCTTCGTTATCCAGCTTCTTGAGCATCGCCAGTTGCGAACCCAGCTCGGCACGAATAGTCGCGGCAGCAGCAGTCGGATCACGATGAGCGCCGCCCAATGGCTCGGCGATCACTTTGTCGACAATGCCCAGGCCCTTGAGGCGATCAGCGGTGATACCCATCGCTTCAGCAGCGTCCGGCGCTTTTTCAGCGGTTTTCCACAGAATCGAAGCGCAACCTTCCGGTGAGATCACCGCGTAGGTCGAGTATTGCAGCATGTTCAACTGATCGCACACGCCAATGGCCAGTGCGCCACCGGAACCACCTTCACCAATCACGGTAGCGATGATCGGGGTTTTGAGGCGCGACATGACGCGCAGGTTCCAGGCGATTGCTTCGCTCTGGTTGCGCTCTTCAGCGTCGATACCCGGATAAGCACCCGGCGTGTCGATGAAGGTCAGGATCGGCATTTTGAAACGCTCGGCCATTTCCATCAGGCGGCACGCCTTGCGGTAGCCTTCCGGACGCGGCATGCCGAAGTTGCGGCGAACTTTCTCGCGCACTTCACGGCCTTTCTGGTGACCGATCACCATCACCGGCTGGTCGTCCAGGCGAGCGATACCGCCCACGATGGCCGCGTCGTCGGAGAAGTGGCGGTCGCCGTGCAGCTCGTCGAACTCGGTGAAGATGTGCTGAATGTAGTCCAGGGTGTACGGACGACGCGGGTGGCGAGCCAAACGCGCGATCTGCCAGCTGGTCAGCTTGCCGAAGATATCCTCGGTGAGCGTGCTGCTCTTGTCTTGCAGGCGAGCGATCTCATCGCCGATATTCAGCGAATTGTCATTGCCGACCAGGCGCAGTTCTTCAATCTTGGCTTGCAGGTCAGCGATCGGCTGTTCGAAATCAAGAAAATTCGGGTTCATAAGCGTCCGTCTTGGGTCGACGGCCAAGGAGTGCCTGGCCAGCCGGTTGTCTATTCGCGCCCTACCTTAAGGGAGAGGCGCGTCTAGGTCGAGATTAAATGTTTCGCCGAGATCAGGCTAAATATTAATGCCTGACCGTCAACGGTATTGGAGAAAGACGTTGTCACGGCCGAACTGGTCACGCAATGCTTGAATCAAGCCATCCGCAGGATCAATTCGCCAGGTCTCGCCAAACTGCAACATGGCCTTGGCGTCATTGCCGGTGTACTCCATAGTCACCGGGCACGCGCCACGGTGGCGTTTGAGCAGGTCGCCCAACCAGCGTAGCTGATCGCCCTTGAGCGCTTCGGTTTTCACCTTCAAGCGCAAGCTCTCGGCCAAATTGGTGCGCGCATCTTCCATGCTCATCACGCGCTTGATCCGCAGCCGCAGGCCGCCGGAGAAGTCATCGTTGCTGACCTCCCCTTCCACCACCACCATGGCGTCAGTCTGCAGCAGCGACTGCGCGGAGTGGAACGCATCGGCAAACAGCGACGCTTCGATGCGGCCCGAACGGTCGTCGAGAGTGATAAAGCCCATCTTGTCGCCCTTTTTGTTTTTCATCACCCGCAGGGCGATGATCATACCGGCGACGGTCTGCGTATCCCGCGCCGGTTTCAGGTCGATGATGCGCTGGCGGGCGAACCGCCGGATTTCACCTTCGTACTCATCAATCGGGTGGCCGGTGAGGTAAAGGCCCAAGGTGTCTTTCTCACCCTTGAGGCGCTCCTTCAGGGTCAGGTCCTTGGCCTTGCGGTGGTTGGCGTACACATCCGCGTCTTCCTCGACGAACAATCCGCCAAACAGGTCGGCATGGCCACTGTCATGGGTGCGGGCAGTCTGCTCGGCAGCCTTGATCGCCTCTTCCATCGCAGTGAGCAACACGGCGCGGTTACGGTCGATATTCGCCTGGTAAGCCTTCGGCTCATCATGGAAATAGGGGCCGAGGCGGTCGAGTGCACCACTACGGATCAGCCCATCGAGGGTTCGCTTGTTGATGCGCTTGAGGTCAACCCGTGCACAGAAGTCGAACAAGTCCTTGAAAGGCCCGTCCTGGCGCGCTTCGGTGATGGCTTCCACCGGGCCTTCGCCCACGCCTTTGATCGCGCCCAGGCCATAGATGATGCGACCTTCGTCGTTCACCGTGAACTTGAACTCCGAGGCGTTCACGTCCGGTGCGTCGAGGCGCAGTTTCATGGTGCGCACTTCCTCGATCAAGGTCACAACCTTGTCGGTGTTGTGCATATCCGCCGAAAGTACCGCAGCCATGAACGGCGCCGGGTAGTGAGCCTTCAGCCAGGCAGTCTGGTACGACACCAGGCCGTAGGCGGCGGAGTGGGATTTGTTAAAGCCGTAACCGGCGAATTTTTCTACCAGGTCGAAAATGTTACCGGCCAGGTCAGCGTCAATATTGTTGGTGGCGCAACCTTCAATGAAACCGCCGCGCTGCTTGGCCATTTCCTCGGGTTTTTTCTTACCCATGGCGCGACGCAGCATGTCCGCACCACCGAGGGTGTAACCGGCCATCACCTGGGCGATCTGCATCACCTGTTCCTGATACAGGATGATGCCGTAGGTCGGCGCCAATACCGGCTTGAGGCCTTCGTATTGGTAGTCGGAGTGCGGATATGCCAGCTCGGCGCGACCGTGCTTACGGTTGATGAAGTCGTCCACCATGCCCGATTGCAGCGGGCCCGGACGGAACAGCGCCACCAGTGCGATCAAGTCTTCCAGGCAGTCGGGCTTGAGCTTTTTGATCAGCTCTTTCATACCGCGCGACTCAAGCTGGAACACCGCCGTGGTTTCGGCCTTTTGCAGCAACTGGTAGGTCGGCTTGTCGTCCAGCGGGATGAACGCAATATCCAGCGGCTCTTCGTCGACCTTGGCACGCTCACGGTTGATCGTCTTGAGCGCCCAATCGATGATCGTCAGCGTGCGCAGGCCGAGGAAGTCGAACTTCACCAGGCCGGCCGCCTCGACGTCGTCCTTGTCGAACTGGGTGACCAGGCCGCCGCCTTCTTCATCGCAATAGATCGGCGAAAAGTCGGTGAGCTTTGTAGGCGCGATAACCACACCACCGGCGTGTTTACCGACGTTACGCACCACGCCTTCGAGCTTGCGCGCCATGTCCCAGATTTCGGCGGCTTCTTCATCGATCTTGATGAAGTCACGCAGGATCTCTTCCTGCTCGTAGGCCTTTTCCAGGGTCATGCCGACTTCGAACGGAATCATCTTCGACAGGCGATCCGCCAGGCCGTAGGACTTGCCCTGCACCCGCGCAACGTCGCGGATTACAGCCTTGGCAGCCATGGAACCGAAGGTGATGATCTGGCTTACCGCGTTGCGGCCGTATTTCTCGGCCACGTACTCAATGACGCGGTCGCGACCATCCATGCAGAAGTCGACGTCGAAGTCGGGCATGGAAACCCGTTCCGGGTTCAGGAACCGTTCGAACAGCAGGTCATATTCCAGCGGGTCGAGATCGGTAATCTTCTGTACGTAAGCAACCAGCGAGCCAGCACCCGACCCCCGGCCCGGGCCTACCGGCACACCGTTGCTTTTGGCCCACTGGATAAAGTCCATTACGATCAGGAAGTAACCGGGGAACCCCATCTGGATGATGATATCCAGCTCGAAATTCAGCCGGTCGACATAGACCTGGCGCTTGGCCTCGTAATCCTCAGTGGTGTCCTTGGGCAACAGCACACTGAGGCGCTCTTCCAAGCCGTCGAACGACACCTTGCGGAAGTACTCATCGATGGTCATGCCATCGGGAATCGGGAAGTTGGGCAGGAAGTGCTTGCCCAGCTTCACTTCAATGTTGCAACGCTTGGCAATTTCGACAGAGTTTTCCAGGGCCTCGGGCAGGTCGCTGAACAGCTCGGCCATCTCGTCGGCACTTTTGAGGTATTGCTCTTCGCTGAAGTTCTTCGAGCGTCGCGGGTCATCCAGAGCCCGGCCCTCGCCGATGCACACGCGGGTTTCGTGGGCTTCGAAATCTTCTTTCTTGATGAAGCGCACATCGTTGGTCGCTACCAACGGCGCGCCCAGCTTATCGGCCAGGGCCACGGCGGCGTGCAGGTGCTCTTCGTCGTTGGGGCGGTTGGTGCGCTGGACTTCCAAGTAGAGACGGTCGGGAAAAACCTGCATCCACTCGCGGGCCAGCACTTCAGCCTCTTGAGGATTGCCGCCGAGTAGCGCGAGACCGATCTCACCCTCTTTAGCGGCCGACAGCATGATCAGCCCTTCGCTGGCCTCGGCGACCCACTCGCGCTCGATGATGATCGAACCGTTGCGCTGGCCGTCGATAAAGCCACGGGAAATCAGTTCGGTGAGGTTGCGATAACCCACGCCGTTCATCGCCAGCAGACTGATACGGCTAAGGGCGTTATCCGGATCTTTGTTGGACAACCACAGGTCGGCGCCGCAGATCGGCTTGATGCCGGCGCCCATGGCGTTTTTATAGAATTTGACCAGGGAACACATGTTGTTCTGATCGGTAACCGCCACGGCAGGCATGTTCATGCCCACCAGGGTTTTGACCAGCGGTTTGATCCGTACCAGGCCGTCAACCAGGGAGTATTCAGTGTGCAGGCGCAGGTGAACGAATGAAGCCGGCATAGTGATCCTGTCTTAAACGTAGAAACAACAAGGCCCGGGATTGTACCGGGCCTTGGCAAAAACATCAGCCTCGCGACTACACCTCGCTGAGACTCTCTCGCAGCTCATAAGCCTGGCGTACGGGGGCGAACGAGCGGCGGTGGATCGGCGTCGGGCCGAGGCGAGCCAGGGCTTCCAGATGAACGGGGGTCGGGTAGCCTTTATGGCCGCCAATGCCGTAGCCGGGGTAGATCAATTCGAAAGCAGCCATTTCACGATCGCGGCTGACTTTAGCCAGGATTGACGCTGCCGCAATCGCAGGCACCTTGCTATCGCCCTTCACCACCGCTTCCGCCGGCATGGCCAATTTTGGGCAGCGGTTGCCGTCGATCATCGCCATTTTGGGCGTGATGTGCAGGCCTTCTACTGCACGCTGCATGGCAAGCATGGTGGCGTGAAGGATGTTCAACGCGTCGATTTCCTCGACTTCGGCCCGAGCAATATGCCAGCTGAGGGCCTTCTCAATAATCTCGTCGTAGAGCTTTTCGCGGCGCGCTTCGGTGAGTTTCTTCGAGTCGTTGAGGCCGAGAATCGGGCGGTTCGGATCGAGAATCACCGCCGCCGTGACGACAGCGCCGCACAAAGGCCCGCGCCCGACCTCGTCAACACCGGCCACCAGTTCGTGGGCTTCGGCAACCAGGCTGAAATCCAGGCCGATTTGCTTGGTCATAAAGCGTCCTGTTTCTTGCCGATCAAGGTCAACACGGCGTCCGCCGCCTGGTTCGAGGCATCACGGCGCAAGGTGCAGTGAATGTCGTCAAAACCGCGGGTCTGCTCTTCGCCGCCGTCGATCAAGGGTAGTAGAGTTTGTGCCAAGGCCTCAGGCGTTGCATCGTCCTGCAACAACTCCGGCACCAACAGGCGCTGGGCCAGCAGGTTGGGCAGGGAGATGTAAGGGCTTTTGACCATGCGCTTGAGAATCCAGAAGGTCAGCGGCGCCAGGCGATAGGCCACGACCATCGGACGCTTGTACAGCAAGGCCTCCAGGGTGGCCGTACCCGAGGCGATCAGCACGGCATTACAGGCCGCCAGGGCCAGGTGCGATTGGCCGTCGAGCAAGGTCACCGGCAGGTTGCGACCGTCCAATAGGGCCTCGATCTGCGCACGCCGCTGCGGGCTCGCGCAGGGCAGCACGAAACGTACGCCTGGCTTCAAGGCTTGCAGGCGCTCGGCAGCATCGAAGAACACCGCAGCCAGGCGGCCGACTTCGCCGCCACGGCTGCCCGGCATCAGCGCCACCAGCGGACCGTCAGGCAGACCCAGCTCGGCGCGCGCGGCTGTGCGATCAGCGTGCAAAGGGATGGTGTCGGCCAGGGTGTGACCGACAAATCGCACCGGCACGCCCTTTTCTTCGTAGAACCTGGCTTCGAACGGCAGCAGGGTCAGCATCAAGTCACAGCCTTCGCGGATCTTCAGTACGCGCTTCTGACGCCATGCCCACACGGAGGGGCTGACGTAGTGCACGGTCTTGATCCCGGCCTGACGTAACTTGAGCTCGATATTAAGGGTGAAGTCCGGTGCGTCGATCCCGATGAAAACATCGGGTTTCTCTTCGATGAGGGTCTGGATCAGCAGCTTGCGGCGAGCCAGCAGCTCACGCAGACGGCCCAGCACTTCCACCAACCCCATGACCGATAGCCGCTCCATGGGAAAGTAGGACGTGAGCCCTTCGGCCTGCATCAGCGGGCCGCCGACACCCATAAATTCCACCGCAGGGTGCTGGGCCTTGAGGGCCCGCATAAGACCCGCGCCCAGAATGTCACCGGAAGCTTCTCCGGCCACCAGCGCAATACGCAGATTAGCCATGATTAGCGGGTGATGCCGCGAGTCGACGCCTGGATAGAGTCACGGAACACCGCGACTTCCGGGAACAACGTCGATGGCTCGGCCAATTGCGTCAACGCCTGATCCACGGTAAGCCCCTGGCGATAAACCACCTTGTAGGCACGGCGCAGGGCGTGGATGGCCTCTTCGCTGAAACCACGACGGCGCATGCCTTCGAAGTTCATGCTGCGAGCTTCGGCCGGGTTGCCAAATACTGTGACGAACGCCGGAACATCCTTGCCGATGGCGGTACCCATGCCGGAAAAGCTGTGTGCGCCGATATGGCAGTACTGATGCACCAGGGTGAATCCGGAGAGGATCGCCCAATCGTCGACGTGCACATGGCCGGCTAACGCCGTGTTGTTGACCAGGATGCAGTGGTTGCCGATGACGCTGTCGTGGCCGATGTGCGCGTAGGCCATGACCAGGTTGTGATCACCCAGGGTGGTCTCGGCCCGATCTTGCACGGTGCCACGGTGAATGGTCACGCCTTCACGAATGATGTTGTGATCACCGATTACCAGGCGTGTTTCTTCACCCTTGTACTTCATGTCCGGGGTGTCTTCGCCTACCGAGGAAAACTGGTAGATACGATTGTGTTTGCCAATACGGGTCGGACCTTTAAGGATCACGTGCGGCCCGATGACAGTCCCCTCGCCGATTTCCACACCTGCGCCGATGATCGACCAGGGGCCGACCTCAACGTCGGCGGCCAGTACGGCCGACGGATCGATGATTGCGCGAGGGTCAATCAAACTCATAGTTTGCGTTCCGCACAGATGATTTCGGCGGAGCACACAGGCTTGCCGTCCACCGAAGCCTGGCATTCGAACTTCCAGATCTGGCGCTTGCAGCTGATGAACTTGGCTTCCAGGATCAACTGGTCACCCGGGGTGACCGGGTTGCGAAAACGCAACTTATCGGACCCCACGAAATAGTAGAGTGTGCCGTCGGCAGGCTTGAGGTCGAGCATTTTGAAACCAAGGATACCGGCAGCCTGGGCCATCGCTTCGATGATCAGCACGCCCGGCATGATTGGATGCGCGGGAAAGTGACCGTTGAAGAACGGTTCGTTGATGCTGACATTCTTGTAGGCACGAATGCGCTTTTCCTCGACGTTGAGGTCCACTACGCGGTCCACCAGCAGGAACGGGTAACGGTGAGGCAGGTATTCGCGAATCTCGTTGATGTCCATCATTTCGGGGGGAAGCCTGTAATAAAGATTGGGGGCGGGCGAACTAAACGCACGCCCCGCTAGCAAATCAAGGAGGCAGTCTAGCGGCTGTGCACACTTGATATGGAAATGGTATCAGCCTTCTGATGAAGCATTACCGCCAGGGGTCACGTCCCCAACACGCTTTTCCAGCTGTTTGAGACGTCGAGCCATGTCGTCGAGCTGCCTCAACCGTGCTGCGCTCTTGCGCCATTCAGCCGCAGGCTGCATGGCGGTACCGGATGAGTAGGCCCCTGGCTCGGTAATCGAGTGGGTAACCATGGTCATGCCGGTGATGAAGACGTTGTCGCAAATATCGATATGCCCCACCAGCCCTACGCCACCGGCGAGCATGCAATGCTTGCCGATCCTGGTGCTGCCGGAAATGCCCACACACGCTGCCATGGCAGTGTGATCACCAATCTGCACGTTGTGGGCGATCTGAATCTGGTTGTCGAGCTTCACGCCGTTGCCGATCACGGTATCGGCCAGGGCCCCGCGATCAACAGCAGTGTTGACGCCAATTTCCACGTCGTCGCCGATCAATACGCCGCCGACCTGGGCAATCTTGTTCCAGATACCCTTGGCGTTGGCGAAGCCGAAGCCTTCCCCCCCGATCACCGCACCCGATTGGATGACCACACGCTCACCGATACGCACATCGTGGTACAGGGTTACGCGCGGTGCGAGCCAACCGTCAGCGCCGATCTCGCAGCGCGCGCCGATAAAGCAATGGGCACCAATGGTCACACCTGCTGCAATGCGCGCACCGCTCTCGATCACCGCAAAGGCGCCAATGCTGGCCGCAGGATCAACCTGAGCATCATCGGCGATGACCGCAGACGAATGAATACCGGCTGCGGCCCTTGGTTTCGGATCGAACAGGTGCGACACCCGGGCATAAGCGAGGTACGGGTCGGGCACCACCAGCGAGTCCCCTGCAAACCCTTCGGCGTCAGCAGCTTTCAGCAACACGGCGGCGGCTTGGCTCTCGACCAGGTATTTACGGTATTGAGGGTTTGCGAGGAAGCTCAACTGAGCTGGGCCAGCCTCCTGCAAGGTGGCTAGCCCAGTGATTTCTTTCTCCGGGGAGCCATTTAAGGTGGCCCCCAGGAACTCGGCCAACTCGCCGAGCTTGATAGTCGCGGTCATGGCTTACTTCAGCTGGTTCATGCGCTCGATCACCTGGCGGGTGATGTCATATTGAGGCTTGACGTCGATAACCGCGCCACGCTCGAACACCAGGTCAAAGGCACCTTTCTTGATGACTTCTTCCACGGCGCTGTCGAGTTTCGGCTTCAGCTGTTTCAGCATTTCACGGTCAGCAACCGCTTTGGCTTCGTTCAGCTCCTTGGACTGGAACTGGTAGTCACGGGCCTTTTGCTTGAATTCAAGCTCCAGACGCTCGCGCTCGCCTTGCTGCATCTTGTCGCCACCGGCTACCAGACGATCCTGGATGCCCTTGGCGCTGCTTTCCAGGGTCTTGAGTTTGGTCAGTTGCGGACCGAATTTCTTCTCGGCATCCACGGCATAACGCTTGGCCGCGTCGGATTCCAACAGCGCCATCTGATAGTTCAGGACGGCGATTTTCATTTCGGCGAAGGCCGGGGTGGTTACCAGCACAGTGGCCAGCAAAACCAATTGAGTCAACTTACGCACGATGTACTCCTACAGAATCCGTTGTCGTTATCTTAGGTCAGACGCTTAGAACGTCTGGCCGAGGGAGAATTGGAAAATCTGGGTTTCAGCGTTATCCGGTTTCTTGATCGGCATGGCCAGCGCGAAGCTCAACGGGCCCAGCGCAGTCACCCAGGTCACACCCAAGCCCACGGAGCTCGCCAAGTTACTGAGGCTCACATCGTTGCACTGGGTGTTGGACTTCAAGCCGCTCGGGTTACGAATCTGCTCGCACTTGGAGTCGAACACGTTACCCACGTCCCAGAAGACCGAGGTCCGCAGGGAACGCTGATCCTTGACGAACGGCAGCGGGAACAGGATCTCGGCACCACCCTGGATCAGCACGTTACCACCGAACGGCAGCGGATCGTTGTCGGAGTCAGCCACAGTGCCTTGGTTACCGGTTACACCAACACCACGGCTTGGGGTACCACGTGGACCCAGGGTGCTGTCTTTGAAACCACGTACGGAGTTGAAGCCACCCGCGTAGTAGTTCTCGTAGAAAGGTAGACCGTTGGTGGAACCATAACCATCGCCATAACCCAATTCAGTGTGCAGGCGCATGGTGTAGTTGTCGCTCAACGGCGTGAACAGTTGGCCACGGTAGTCGAGCTTGAAGAACGACAGGTCGCTGCCCGGCGTGGTGACTTCCGCAGTCAGGCTCTGGGAATGGCCACGGGTTGCCAGCACCCCTTTGTTCAGGGTCGACTCGGACCAGCCAGCAGATGCCTTGAAGTTCAGGAACTTGTCACCTTCACGACGGGTGAAGTCAAAGATTTCATCCACGGTGTAGACACCGGTCTTGATCTCATCCTGTTGCGCAGTCAGGCCGAAGGTCAGGCGCGACGTCTCGCTGATCGGGTAACCAACGTTGACACCGGCACCGAGGCTGTCGATCGCATAGCTTGCAACGTCAACGTCGAGGTCTTTGTAGTCGGTGGTGCGGTAGAAGGCGTTGTAGCCCAGGCTCACACCATCAGCAGTCCAGTAGGGGTCGGTATAACCGAAGTTATATCGGCTCTGGTATTCGCTTCGGGTCAGGCCGATAGACACGCGGTTACCGGTACCCAGGAAGTTGTTCTGGGTGATGGAGCCACCAAGGATCAGACCGGCACTTTGTGCGAAGCCGACACTGGCGGTGATCGAGCCCGAGGCTTGTTCTTCCACGGCGTAGTTCACGTCAACCTGGTCATCAACACCCGGTACGGCCGGGGTTTCGACGTTGACTTCCTTGAAGAAGCCCAGGCGTTCAAGACGGGTCTTGGACTGGTCGATCAGGTAAGTCGACGCCCAGCCACCTTCCATCTGACGCATTTCACGACGCAGCACTTCGTCCGCTGACTTGGTGTTGCCACGGAAGTTGATGCGGTTCACGTAGGCACGTTTGCCGGGATCGACGACGAAAGTGATGTCCACGGTGTGGTCATCATCATGCGGAGTCGGCACGCCGTTGACGTTGGCGAAGGTATAGCCTTCGTTACCCAGGCGGCGAGTGATCAGTTCTGACGTGGTGGTCATCAGCTTGCGGGAGAACACCTGGTCTTTCTGCACCAGCAGCAGCGCCTTGACCTGGTCTTCAGGCACTTTCAGGTCGCCGCTCAGCTTGACATCACGAACCTTGTACTTCTCGCCTTCGTTGACGTTGACTGTGATGTAGACGTGTTTCTTGTCCGGGGTGATGGAGACCTGGGTCGAGGCGATATCCATGTTGATATAGCCACGGTCCAGGTAGTAGGAACGCAGGCGTTCCAAGTCACCAGACAGTTTCTCGCGGGCGTACTTGTCATCGTTCTTGAAGAACGACAGCCAGTTGGTGGTCTTGAGCTCGAACAGGTCGATCAGGTCTTCATCAGCGAACTTGGTATTACCCACCACGTTGATGTGCTGGATCGCCGCCACGGTGCCTTCGTTGATGTTGACCTTGAGGCCCACACGGTTACGCGGCTGCGGCACCACTTCCGTTTCCACGGTGGCGGAGTAGCGGCCTTGGGCAACGTACTGGCGTTGCAGCTCGTTACGCACACCTTCAAGGGTGGCGCGTTGGAAGATCTCGCCTTCGGCCAGGCCGGATTGCTTCAGACCTTTCATCAAGTCTTCAGTAGAGATCGCCTTGTTGCCTTCGATCTCGATACTGGCGACGGAAGGTCGCTCGACAACGGTGATGACCAGGACGTTGCCTTCACGCCCCAGTTGGATGTCTTGAAAGAAACCGGTTTTGAACAGCGCACGAGTGGACTCCACCAGGCGACGGTCATCAGCCTGTTCACCGACGTTCAACGGTAACGCACCAAAGACGCTACCGGCGGAAACCCGCTGGAGGCCGTTGACGCGAATATCGGAGATGGTGAAGGACTCGGCGTGAACTTCGGCGATCATCAATACGGTGAGAACCGCAGTTAGCAGCAGACGTTTCATGAAGTCCTTTCTTATTCCAACTGGCAATAAACAAACTGCCGCAAAATGCGGCAGATTCGCAATTCAGCGAAGCGTTACAGTCGACCCAGATCGTTGACCAAGGCTAATAACATCACCCCGACCACCAAACTGATACCGATCTGTATCCCCCAACCCTGCACCCGATCCGACAAGGGGCGACCACGCACCCACTCGACCAGATAAAACAACAGATGCCCCCCATCCAATACTGGAATGGGCAACAAATTCAGAACACCCAGGCTAATACTCAGATAAGCCAGGAAATTCAGGAAATCCGCGACACCCGACTGGGCAGAAGCGCCCGCCACTTTAGCAATGGTTATCGGTCCACTCAAGTTTTTTACCGAGAGCTCGCCGAACAACATTTTCTTGAGGGATTCCAGGGTCAGCACACTCATGGTCCAAGTGCGTTTTGCACCCTCGCCAATTGCTGCCAACGGCCCGAAGCTGACCTCACGCACCATCGATGGCGGCCAGTCGACACCTTTGACTCCGGCACCGAGGTAACCCCCGGCCGCCTTGGCTTCCCCGCGAACAGACAAGGTCACAGGGACGTCGATTTGAGCACCGTCGCGCTCAACTTTCAGCAGAATTTTAGTATCAGGACGTACACGAACCAGGTCGACTACTTGCTGCCAGTCGCCCAGCGCCTGTCCATCAAGGGCCAACAGCCGATCGCCTGTTTTCAGGCCAGCGGCCTGGGCCG
This sequence comes from Pseudomonas sp. RA_15y_Pfl1_P11, assembly GCF_963970975.1. Lineage (NCBI taxonomy): Bacteria > Pseudomonadati > Pseudomonadota > Gammaproteobacteria > Pseudomonadales > Pseudomonadaceae > Pseudomonas > Pseudomonas sp. RA_15y_Pfl1_P11. Next base: position 87,815 of record NZ_CAXAOY010000009.1, on the reverse strand, counting down.
GACCTTTCGGATCGAGCTCCGCCAGGACTGGCGGCAAGGCCGGACGCCATGGACGTATGCCCAGGGACTTGATCGGATCAGGTTCATCAGCGCCCTTGAGCCAGTGGTCGAGGGTCAGATCACGCAGGGTTTCGGTAGTCGAGCCCTGCTCACGCACCACCACATTGACGATGCCGCTTTCGCCCAGGCGGCGCACCAACTGCAGATTGACCGCACCCCAACCTGTGGTGGGCTCGCCATCAATGGAAACAATTTCCTGCCCGGCAACCAAGCCGGCTTTGGCGGCAATACTGTCCAACTCGACCGCACCGATGACCGGACGCACCTGCTGGCTGCCCAGCATGGCGAGGCCCCAGAAGAACACCATCGCCAACAGGAAGTTGGCGATCGGGCCAGCGGCAACAATGGCGATACGCTGACGAACGGTCTTGCGATTGAAGGATTGGTCCAACTGATCTGCCGGCACTTCGCCTTCGCGCTCATCGAGCATCTTGACGTAGCCACCCAGCGGGATGGCGGCAATCACGAATTCGGTGCCTTGGCGGTCACGCCAGCGCAACAGCGGCATGCCGAAACCGACGGAAAAGCGCAGTACCTTGACGCCGCAACGACGCGCGACCCAGAAATGGCCGAATTCGTGGAAGGTAACCAGCACACCCAGAGCAACCAGGGTGCCGACGATCATGTAAAGCGCACTCATCTAATTTCTCCGCATTCCAATCCAGTGCCTAAAGGCTCAAACCCGCCCAAAGACTAACGCGCGTTCCGGCTCAACCATTGCTCAGCCAGGGCTCGAGCCTTGGCATCAGCCTCGAATACCGCCCCCAGATCATTCACCGCCACTACAGGTTCAAGCGCTAGGACGCCCTCAATGATACTCGCGATCTGCGGAAAGCGGATGCGCCGTTCGAGAAACGCTGCCACAGCCACTTCATTCGCGGCATTCAGCATCGCCGGCGCGCTGTTACCCGCTTCGGCAGCTTGCCGCGCCAGGCGCAGGCAAGGAAAGCGCTGCTCGTCCGGCGCCTCGAAGTCCAGACGGGCCACGGCAAACAGGTCCAACGGCGCCACACCGGAGTCAATCCGCTCCGGCCAGGCCAAGGCATTGGCGATGGGCGTGCGCATATCGGGATTGCCCAACTGCGCCAATACCGAACCGTCCACGTAATCAACCAGCGAATGAATCACACTTTGCGGGTGAATCACCACCTCGACCTGATCCGGGCGCGCATCGAACAGCCAGCACGCCTCGATCAACTCAAGACCCTTGTTCATCATGCTCGCCGAATCAACCGAGATCTTGCGCCCCATGGACCAGTTCGGATGAGCGCACGCCTGGTCAGGCGACACATCTTCCAACTCAGCCAACGGAGTTTGCCGGAAAGGACCACCAGACGCCGTCAGCAGAATCCGACGCACGCCAACCTGACTCAAGCCCCGGGCGTAGTCACCCGGCATGCATTGGAAAATCGCATTGTGCTCGCTATCGAGGGGCAGCAACACGGCGCCGCTTTTGCGCACCGCCTGCATAAAGAGTGCACCAGACATCACCAGCGCTTCTTTATTGGCCAGCAGGATCTTCTTGCCGGCATCGACAGCAGCCAGGGTCGGACGCAAACCGGCCGCACCGACAATAGCGGCAACCACGGTATCCACGTCAGCGTCGGCCGAGACCTGGCACAACCCCTCCTCCCCGACCAACACCTGAGTGGCAAGCCCGGCAGCCCGCAGATCATCCTGCAGGCCACGAGCCGCGGCCGCTTCAGGCACCACGGCAAAGCGCGGCGAATGACGCACGCACAAAGCCAGCAGCTCGCTCAAGCGGGTAAACCCGGTGAGGGCGAAGACCTGATAGCGATCAGGATGACGCGCAATCACGTCAAGGGTACTCAGCCCTACCGACCCCGTCGCACCCAGCACGGTTATTTGTTGCAGGCGGCTCACGAAGCCGTCATCCACAACAGCACGGCGAAGATCGGAATGGCCGCGGTCAAGCTGTCGATGCGGTCCAGCACGCCGCCATGGCCCGGCAGCAGGTTGCTACTGTCCTTGATCCCGGCCTGGCGCTTAAACATGCTTTCAGTGAGGTCACCCACCACCGAAATGAACACCACGATGGCCGTGGCCAACAGCGCCAGGAAGATTTCCTTCACCGACCAGCCACGCACGACACCCACTACCAGCGTGATCACCAGCGTTAGTGCCAGGCCGCCGTAAACGCCTTCCCAGCTCTTGCCCGGACTGACCGCCGGCGCCAGCTTGCGCTTGCCGAAGGCCCGGCCGGAAAAGTAGGCACCGATATCAGCGCCCCAGACCAGCACCATCACGGCCAGAATCAACCAGTTACCCATTGGGTAACGCTTGATTTCCACCAGCCCTTGCCACGCAGGCAAGAGGATCAACAAACCAATCACCAACTTGCAGGCAACGGTGGACCATTGGCCACTGGTACGCGGATAGGTCAACACCAGGAACGTCGCCAGTGCCCACCACAACACTGCCGCCCCCAACACCCAAGGCGCAAGGTCCGGCAGGATGTACAAGAGAAACGCCAGGGCAGCCACGACAGTGGCATACACCACACGCGGCAATTGCGCGCTGAAACCCGCCAGGCGCGCCCACTCCCAGGCACCCAGGGTGACGACCAGGCCGATAAACAGCGCAAAGCCGGAACCCTCGAGCAGGAAAAACCCACACAAGGCAATCGGCAACAGGATCAGTGCTGTGATGATTCGTTGTTTAAGCATTTAAACCCGGGCTCCAGCTTCGATCTGCTCGCTCGTTTTACCGAAGCGACGCTGACGGGAAGCGAAATCGGCCAGTGCTTTACGCATGGCATCGTGTTTGAAGTCCGGCCAGAACAGGTCGGAGAAGTACAGCTCGGTATAGGCCAACTGCCACAACAGGAAATTGCTGATGCGGTGCTCACCACCGGTACGGATGCACAAGTCAGGCAACGGCAGGTCGCCGGTGACCAGGCAGGTTTGCAACAGTTCGGGCGTAATGTCGTCGGGACGCAGATGGCCGGCCTGCACTTCGCGGGCCAGCCGTTGCGCGGCCTGGGCGATATCCCACTGGCCACCGTAATTGGCTGCGATCTGCAGCACAAAACGCTCGGCGCCAGCGGTAATGGCCTCGGCTTCGCGCATGGCGGCTTGCAGTTCCGGATGGAAGCGCGAGCGATCACCAATGATACGCAGGCTGATGTTGTTGTCGTTGAGGCGCTTGGCCTCACGACGCAAGGCCTTGAAGAACAGGTCCATCAAGGCACTGACTTCTTCGGCGGGCCGCTGCCAGTTCTCACTGGAGAAGGCGAACAAAGTCAACACTTCGACCTTGGCCTCGGCACACACTTCAATCACAGCCCTTACCGCATCGACACCCGCTTTATGCCCGGCGACACCCGGCATAAAGCGCTTTTTCGCCCAGCGATTATTCCCATCCATGATGATCGCGACATGGCGCGGCACCACGGAGGGTACAGTCTGCTTGGTCTTTTCCATGAAGGCGTCCTGACCCCTTATACGGCCATCAGGTCCTTTTCTTTTTCTTCCGTGGCCTTGGTGATCTGGGCCTCGGCATCTTTGGTCAGTTTGTCGATATCAGCAACGGCACGGCGCTCTTCGTCTTCGCTGATTTCCTTGTCCTTGACCAATTTCTTCAGATCACCCAAGGCATCACGACGAATGTTGCGCACGGCAACCCGCGCATCTTCAGCTGCGCTGCGCGCCTGCTTGGTGAAGCCCTTGCGGGTTTCTTCAGTCAGGGCTGGCATGGAAATCAGCAGCAACTCGCCCAGGTTGGTCGGGTTGAGGTTCAGACCGGCGCTCTGGATAGCCTTGTCGACGGCGCCGAGCATGTTGCGCTCAAAGGCGACGACTTGCAGGGTGCGCGAGTCTTTTACGGTGATGTTGGCCACTTGGGTGATGGAGGTATCTGCGCCGTAATACGGCACCATCACGCTGCCCAGAATGCTTGGGTGAGCCTTGCCTGTACGAATCTGACCAAATGCATGGTTCAGGGAGTCCAGGGATTTCTGCATACGCTCTTGAGCGTCTTTTTTAATTTCGTTGATCATTGTTGGCCTTCCTCGATCAGAGTCCCTTCTGCGCCGCCGTGTACGATATTCAGCAGGGCACCGGGTTTGTTCATGTTAAATACGCGTAGTGGCATCTTGTGGTCGCGGCACAGGCAAATAGCAGTCAGGTCCATCACGCCCAATTTGCGATCCAGCACTTCATCGTAGGTCAGATGATCGAACTTCTCGGCATGCGGGTCTTTGAATGGATCTGCGGTGTACACGCCGTCTACCTTGGTCGCCTTGAGCACCACGTCAGCATCGATCTCGATGGCGCGCAGGCACGCTGCCGAGTCGGTGGTGAAGAACGGGTTACCTGTGCCAGCGGCGAAGATCACCACTTCCTTGGCGTTCAGGTGGCGCATGGCTTTGCGGCGGTCATAGTGATCGGTCACGCCGACCATGGAAATGGCCGACATCACGATAGCCGAGATATTGGCGCGCTCCAGGGCGTCGCGCATGGCCAAGGCGTTCATCACAGTGGCCAGCATGCCCATGTGGTCGCCTGTGACCCGATCCATGCCGGCCGCACTCAGTGCCGCGCCGCGAAACAGGTTACCGCCGCCGATCACCAGGCCGACCTGAACGCCGATACCGACCAGTTGGCCGACTTCCAGCGCCATGCGGTCGAGCACTTTGGGATCGATCCCGAACTCTTCCGAGCCCATGAGGGCCTCGCCGCTAAGCTTGAGTAGAATGCGTTTATAGCGAGCCTGATAACCACTGCCCTGCTGAGCCATTGCGAATCTCTCCTGCGGCGTATTTTTAAAAATTCTTGGCGAGCCGTTTACGGCTTGCGTTCACTCTAGCTGGACGCTGCTACAGCGCCATCGGAACACGGCTTTGTAAGCCAGTTCCGAAGGGATGCCAATTAAAATCGGCCTTCCCATTTGAAAAGAGGCTGCGCGCGTGAGCGGGCAGCCTCTTTCGGGCGACAGTTGAAAACTGTCTTATTGCTTGGCGGCAGCCAGCTGGGCAGCAACTTCTTCAGCGAAGTTGTCGACCGGCTTCTCGATGCCTTCGCCTACTTTAAAGTAGGTGAAGGAAACGATTTCAGCACCGGCTTTCTTTGCCAGTTCGCCAACCTTGATTTCAGGGTTCTTGACGAACGCCTGCTCAACCAGGCTCGCTTCAGCCAGGAACTTGCTGATACGGCCTTTGATCATGTTTTCAACGATGTTTTCTGGCTTGCCGGCGATCTTGTCAGCGTTGAGGCTCAGGAACACGGCTTTTTCGCGTTCGATGGCGTCAGCGGACACTTCCGATGGCAGCAGGAATTCAGGGTTGCTGGCCGCTACGTGCATAGCGATGTCTTTGGCCAGTTCAACGTTGCCGCCTTTCAGGACAACAGCTACGCCGATTTTGTTGCCGTGCAGGTAACCACCCACAACATCACCTTCAACGCGAACCAGGCGACGGATGTTGACGTTTTCGCCAACCTTGCCGACCAGCACCAGGCGAGCAGCTTCTTGAGCTTCGATCAGCGGCTCAACGGTGGTCAGCTTGTCGTCGAATGCTTTCTGGACGCTGGCAGCAACGAATGCCTTGAAGTCGTCTTGCAGAGCGAGGAAGTCGGTCTGCGAGTTCACTTCCAGCAGAACGGCGGCTTTACCGTCTTCAACCAGAGCGATAGCGCCTTCGGCAGCCACGTTGCCGGCTTTCTTGGCAGCCTTGATGGCGCCCGAGGCACGCATGTCGTCGATGGCTTTTTCGATGTCGCCGCCGGCCTTGGTCAAGGCCTTTTTGCAATCCATCATGCCTTCGCCGGTACGCTCACGCAGTTCTTTAACCAACGCTGCAGTAATCTCTGCCATTTCAAAATCCTCTTGGATAGGTTTTCAACCATTCCACCCGATCAAACGGGCGATCAATTCTTCCCGAATCACCCTTGTAGGCCGCTGCACGTTACAGTCGCTAGGTTGCGCTGCCACAAATGGGCGCCGACAAATGGTTTTCGAGGTGGCAAAAAGGGGGCCAAGCCCCCTTTTTGCTTACTGAGTCAACGCCAGGGCGTCAATTACTCAGCTGCGGCTACCGGAGCTTCTTCAACGAACTGCTCGGCACCACCAGCAACGTGGTTGCGACCACGGATTACAGCGTCAGCCATCGAACCCATGTACAGCTGGATAGCGCGGATTGCGTCATCGTTGCCTGGGATGATGTAGTCAACGCCTTCCGGGCTGCTGTTGGTATCGACTACGCCGATAACAGGGATGCCCAGCTTGTTGGCTTCGGTGATCGCGATGCGCTCGTGATCAACGTCGATAACGAACAGTGCGTCAGGCAGACCGCCCATGTCCTTGATACCACCCAGGGAACGATCGAGCTTTTCCAGGTCGCGAGTGCGCATCAGCGCCTCTTTCTTGGTCAGCTTGGCGAAAGTACCGTCTTCGGCTTGCACTTCAAGGTCACGCAGACGCTTGATGGAAGCACGGATGGTTTTGAAGTTGGTGAGCATGCCGCCCAACCAGCGGTGATCGACGTACGGCGAACCGCAACGTGCTGCTTCTTCAGCAACGATCTTGCCAGCGGAACGCTTGGTGCCGACGAACAGAATCTTGTTTTTGCCCTGAGCCAGGCGCTCTACGAAAGTCAAAGCTTCGTTGAACATAGGCAGGGTTTTTTCAAGGTTGATAATGTGGATCTTGTTACGCGCGCCGAAAATGTATTTACCCATTTTCGGGTTCCAGTAACGGGTCTGGTGACCGAAGTGCACACCGGCCTTCAGCATATCGCGCATGTTGACTTGGGACATGATAGTTCCTTAATAAGTCGGGTTTGGCCTCCACGTATCCCAATGACCAACCAGCGGCTTCAAAGCCTCCGGCACCCAGGTCATCGTGTCGACACGTGTGTGGATTTAAGCTCTGCGGGGCATCCCCGGAAAGCGGCGCATTTTATACCACAGCATCGGCAAAAACGGAACACGCAATCACATTTGCCGCCGGTCGCTTTCGTGTAACCCCTTGAATAGAGCCAACATCGCCCTACCTTATAGAAAGAAGCGATCATCAGAGGCTCATGATTTGACGCCATCGTCTGTTAGAATCGCGTTTTTTGTGGCTTGTGCGAATTCTGTAACCTCTTGTCGCACGCCCGTAAACCGTATTGATTTCAGCGCGTCGCGCTAGAGAGAGCCTGTATGACCGTTAGTTTGAAAACCGCCGAAGACATCGCCGGCATGCGCATCGCCGGCAAACTGGCTGCCGACGTGCTGGAAATGATCGCCGAGCACGTCAAGCCCGGCGTTACCACCGAGACCCTCAACCAAATCTGCCATGACTATATCGTCAACGTGCAGGGTGCTATCCCTGCGCCGTTGAACTACAAAGGCTTCCCCAAGTCGATCTGCACCTCGGTCAACCACGTGGTCTGCCACGGGATTCCCGGTGACAAACCGTTGAAGGACGGCGACACCCTGAACATCGACGTTACCGTGATCAAGGACCGCTACTTCGGCGACACCAGCCGCATGTTCCACGTCGGCACCGTGCCGGTCTGGGCCGAGCGCCTGTCCCAGGTGACCCAGGAATGCATGTACAAGGCCATCGAAATCGTCAAACCGGGTTGCCGCCTGGGCGACATCGGCGAAGTGATCCAGAAGCACGCTGAAAAGAACGGCTTCTCGGTGGTGCGCGAATTCTGCGGCCACGGTATCGGCACCGTGTTCCACGAAGAGCCACAGATCCTGCACTACGGCCGCGCCGGCACTGGCATGGAACTCAAGGCAGGCATGACCTTCACCATCGAGCCGATGATCAATCAGGGCAAGGCCGATACCAAAGTGCTGGGCGACGGCTGGACCGCCATCACCAAGGACCGCAAGCTCTCGGCCCAGTGGGAACACACCCTGCTGGTCACCGAAACCGGCTATGAAATCTTCACCCTGCGCGCCGACGACACAATCCCGCGCACTTCAGGTGCTGCTTCGGCGTAACGGTTGCTCAGGTTTTCCCCCACTGTGTTGTGACTGACTGTTTGATAGAAAGGAAAGCCGATCGATGCCCCAGGTGGATCCCGAACTCTTCGACCGTGGCCAGTTCCAGGCCGAACTGGCCCTGAAGGCGAGCCCCATCGCCGCGTTCAAGAAAGCTATTCGCCAGGCCCGCGAGGTGCTCGATGCGCGCTTTCGCAGCGGCCGGGACATCCGTCGGTTGATCGAAGACCGCGCCTGGTTTGTCGATAACATCCTGCAAAAGGCTTGGGAGCAGTTCAGCTGGAGCGAAGACGCCGACATCGCCCTGGTGGCGGTCGGCGGCTACGGGCGTGGCGAACTGCACCCCTACTCCGACATCGACCTGCTGATCCTGCTGGACAGCGCCGATCATGAGATCTTTCGCGATTCCATCGAGCGTTTTCTGACGCTGTTGTGGGACATAGGCCTGGAAGTCGGCCAGAGCGTACGCTCGGTCGACGAATGCGCCGAAGAAGCCCGCGCCGACCTCACGGTGATCACCAACCTGATGGAAAGCCGCACCATCGCCGGCCCCGAGCGCCTGCGCCAGCGCATGCTCGAAGTCACCAGCACCGCGCACATGTGGCCGAGCAAGGAGTTCTTCCTGGCCAAGCGCGCCGAGCAAAAGGCCAGGCACCACAAGTACAACGACACCGAATACAACCTGGAACCCAACGTCAAAGGCTCACCGGGCGGACTGCGGGATATCCTGACGATTTTGTGGGTTGCCCGCCGCCAATACGGCACCTTGAACCTGCGGGCATTGGCCGGTGAAGGCTTCCTGGTGGAAAGCGAGAACGCCCTGCTGGCCTCGTCCCAGGATTTTCTGTGGAAGGTGCGCTACGCCCTGCACATGCTCGCGGGGCGCTCCGAAGACCGCCTGCTGTTCGACCATCAGCGCTCCATCGCCACCCTGCTGGGGTTTGAAGGCGAAGACGCAAAGACCAGCATCGAAAGCTTCATGCAGCAGTATTACCGGGTGGTCATGAGCATTGCCCAGCTCAGCGACCTGATCATCCAGCACTTCGAAGAGGTGATCCTGGCCCCTGAAGACGAAGCGCCGCCGCAACCGATCAACTCGCGTTTCCAACTGCACGACGGCTATATCGAAGCGCGCAACGACAATGTGTTTCGCCGCACGCCGTTCGCCATGCTGGAAATCTTCGTGCTGATGGCCCAGCAGCCGGAAATAAAAGGCGTGCGCGCCGACACCATTCGCCTGCTGCGGGAAAACCGTCACCTGATCGACGACGATTTCCGCAACGACATCCGCAACACCAGCCTGTTTATCGAGCTGTTCAAGTGCAAAATCGGCATCCACCGCAACCTGCGGCGCATGAACCGTTACGGCATCCTCGGGCGCTACCTGCCGGAGTTCGGCTTTATCGTCGGGCAAATGCAGCACGACCTGTTCCACATTTATACCGTGGATGCGCACACCCTGAACCTGATCAAGCACCTGCGTAAGTTGCAGTACACCCAGGTGTCAGAGAAATTCCCTTTGGCCAGTAAGCTGATGGCCAAGTTGCCCAAGCCCGAGCTGATCTACCTGGCCGGTTTGTACCACGACATAGGCAAGGGCCGGCATGGCGACCACTCCGAGATCGGTGCGGTGGATGCCGAGGCGTTCTGCCAGCGCCACCAGTTGCCGCTGTGGGACAGTCGCCTGATCGTCTGGCTGGTGCAGAACCATTTGGTGATGTCCACCACCGCCCAACGCAAGGACCTGTCCGACCCACAGGTGATCCACGACTTCGCACAGATCGTCGGCGATGAAACCCACCTCGACTACCTGTACGTCTTGACCGTCTCCGACATCAACGCCACCAACCCGACGCTGTGGAACTCCTGGCGCGCCAGCCTGTTGCGCCAGCTGTACACCGAGACCAAGCGCGCCCTGCGCCGCGGCCTGGAAAACCCGGTGGACCGCGAAGAGCAGATCCGCCGCACCCAAAGCGCGGCGCTGGATATATTGGTGCGCGGCGGCAACGACCCAGACGACGTCGAACAACTGTGGTCGCAACTGGGCGACGATTACTTCCTGCGCCACACCGCTGGCGACGTGGCCTGGCACACTGACGCGATCTTGCAGCAGCCAGCCGATGGCGGCCCGCTGGTATTGGTCAAGGAGACCACCCAGCGCGAATTCGAGGGCGGTACGCAGATCTTCATTTATGCGCCGGACCAGCACGACTTCTTCGCTGTGACGGTAGCCGCCATGGACCAGCTCAACCTCAACATCCATGACGCCCGGGTCATCACCTCCAGCAGCCAGTTCACCCTCGACACTTATATCGTGCTCGACACCGATGGCGACTCAATTGGTGACAACCCAGCACGCGTGAAAAAGATCCGCGAAGGCCTGACCGAGGCCCTGCACAACCCTGACGACTACCCGACCATCATCCAGCGCCGGGTGCCGCGTCAGCTCAAGCATTTTGCGTTTGCCCCACAGGTGACCATCTCCAACGACGCCCAGCGCCCGGTAACTGTGCTGGAACTCAGCGCCCCGGACCGCCCGGGCCTGTTGGCGCGAGTCGGTGGGATTTTCCTGGAGTTCGACCTGTCGTTGCAGAATGCCAAGATCGCGACCCTCGGCGAGCGCGTGGAAGACGTGTTCTTCATCACCGACGCCGACAACCAGCCATTGTCCGACCCGGAACTGTGCCGCCGCTTGCAGAAAGCCATCGAGCAGCAATTAAGCGTGACTCAGCAACCGAACGTCGAACTGACGCACCTGACTATATGAATTTTTAACTTTGTAAACACGATCCCTGTGGGAGCTGGCTTGCCTGCGATGGCATCGCTGCGGAGTCTCTGGTGTACCGCGGCGTCCCCATCGCAGGCAAGCCAGCTCCCACAGAGTCTGTGTTCACCGTGATAGAGGCTTACATGAACAACGCCCTGAACCAACTGCAGCCCTACCCGTTCGAAAAACTGCGCGCCCTGCTGGGCAGTGTCACGCCGAACCCGGACAAACGCCCGATCGCGCTGTCCATCGGCGAGCCGAAGCACAAATCCCCGACCTTCGTGGCCGAAGCGCTGAGCAATAACCTTGACCAGATGGCCGTGTACCCGACCACCCTGGGCATTCCCGCGCTGCGCGAGGCCATCGGCGCCTGGTGCGAGCGCCGCTTCAATGTGCCCAGGGGCTGGCTCGACCCGGCGCGCAACATCTTGCCGGTCAACGGCACGCGTGAAGCGCTGTTCGCCTTCACCCAAACCGTGGTCAATCGCGGCGACGATGCGCTGGTGGTGAGCCCGAACCCGTTCTACCAGATCTACGAAGGCGCCGCGTTCCTGGCCGGGGCCAAGCCGCATTACCTGCCGTGCCTGGCCGCCAATGGCTTCAACCCGGATTTCGATGCCGTGACGCCGGACGTCTGGAAACGCTGCCAGATCCTGTTCCTGTGCTCCCCCGGCAACCCGACCGGCGCGTTGATACCGGTCGACACCCTGAAAAAACTCATCGCCCTGGCCGACGAATACGACTTCGTGATCGCTGCCGACGAATGCTACAGCGAACTCTACTTCGACGAGCAAACCCCGCCGCCGGGCCTGTTGAGTGCCTGCGTCGAGCTGGGTCGCCAGGACTTCAAGCGTTGCGTGGTGTTCCACAGCCTGTCCAAGCGCTCCAACCTGCCGGGCCTGCGCTCCGGTTTTGTGGCCGGCGACGCCGACATTCTCAAGGCGTTCCTGCTGTACCGCACCTACCACGGTTGCGCGATGCCGGTGCAAACCCAACTGGCGAGCATTGCTGCCTGGCAGGACGAAGCCCACGTGCAGACCAATCGTGATCTGTACCGCGAGAAATTCGATGCGGTGCTGGCGATCCTCAAGCCAGTACTGGACGTGCAAAACCCCGACGGCGGTTTCTACCTGTGGCCGAATGTCGAAGGTGATGACGCCGCTTTCTGCCGGGATCTGTTCGTAGAGGAACATGTCACTGTGGTGCCAGGCTCGTACCTGTCGCGGGAAGTCGACGGCTTCAACCCCGGCGCCGGGCGTGTGCGCATGGCGTTGGTTGCCCCCTTGGCGGAGTGTGTGGAAGCGGCGGAGCGGATTCGCGATTTTATTCAGCGTCGCCGCTAACGGCTAGCTGGGTCATTTCACATGACCCAGATTAGCCTCACTCATATCCAACTCGGCCAACACTTCCCTCAAGACGTCGTCACCAATCTGGTGATGACGGCTCAAGCTGTACAACTCCAAGCGCTGCGCGCGCAGGGCCTTCAGACGCAACTTGCGCTCAAGCAGGTCCATCTGCCGCGCCAGCGCCTGGGCTTCGGCTGAGTCGTTGAACACGTTCAACTGATGGCGATACTCCGACATCAGGCGAGCCTTGAGTTCGGTCGCGAGCGCAGCCTGGGCGGCGTCCTGGGTTTCGCTTTCCGCCGGTTCTTCAGCCTCCAGCGCATGGATTGCAGCCACTGCGGTCTTTTTCCAGGCCTCGCGCACTTCGTTATGGCGCTTTTCATCGGGGCTCTTTTCGATCCCGCGCAACAGCAGGGGCAAGGCGATGCATGCGGCGATCAGCGACAGCAGGATCACCCCGGCAGCAATGAAGATCAGCAAGTCGCGCTCGGGGAAATCCTGGCCCGGCGCCAGCAGCAACGGCACTGACATCACACCCGCCAGCGTCACCGCACCGCGCACACCACCGACGGTCAGCAGCCAGCAAGAGCGTGCAGTCGGCACCAGCGTCAATTCACTTTTCCCACGAATCCGGCGCAGTAAACCCGACAGCCGCCAGATGCTCTGCACCCAGATGAAACGCAACACCACCAGCACCAGAAAGATCGAGACCACATCCAGGCAGCGATAAAACAATGTCGGCCACAGCGTCGGCTCGTGACTGACCACGGCCTTAATGATGTCCGGCAGTTGCAGGCCCAGCAGCAGGAAAATCAAGCCGTTGAAGGCAAACTCCAGCAACGACCACACACTGCGATTGAGCAAGCGGGTGCTCGTCTGGCGGGGTAGCAGGTCGAGCCAGCTTTGCATCATGCCCGCCGCCACCGCCGACAAAATGCCCGATGCGCCCAAGCGCTCAGCCAGCACATAGGCGGCGAACGGTAGCAGCAACATAAACACCACGTGAGTCGCCGGGTCGTCCCAGCCTCGCGCGATCATCCACGCACGCAGTCGCCCGACCAGCCAGCTCAATGCCACCCCCACGGCCAGGCCGCCCACGGCGACCAACACAAATGCCAGGCTGGCATCCGCCAGGGAAAACACGCCAGTCAACGCCGCCGCCAGGGCAAACTTGAAGGTCACCAAGCCCGACGCATCGTTCATCAGGGCCTCGCCCTGGAGCATGTGCATCAGCGGCGTGGGCAGACGGTTCTGGGAAATGGCCGACACCGCAACGGCGTCCGTCGGTGACAACACAGCCGCCAGGGCGAAGGCCACGGGCAGCGGGATCGTAGGCAAAATCCAGTGAATGAAGTAACCGGCGCCCACCACGGTGAACAGCACCAGCCCCACCGCCAACGTCAGGATTGGCCCACGCAGGCGCCACAACTCACGCTTGGGCATGCGCCAGCCATCCGAGAACAGCAGCGGCGGCAGGAACAGAAACAGGAACAACTCCGGGTCCAGCGCCACGTGCAGCCCCAACGTGGGCCAGGCCAGCAAGGCGCCCGCTGCGATCTGCACCAAGGGTAACGGCAGGGGGATGACACGCCCGACCAGACGCGAAACGCTGACCAACATCAGTAGGATAAGAACGGTGTAGGCGGTTTGCATAACGCGGTTTCCCGGACAATCGACTCGCAACGACACATGAGGCAACAACTCGCCGTTGAAGTGCCATATTACCCACCTATGCTGCCGGCTGGCATTTGCACATAAGTCTCACGCCAGCATGACGAGGGGCACCAGAGGCCGCTGGTCGTGGCATAATCCGTAACCTTTCCATTTCATTCGCTCAAAGGGGGCAATTCCTTGACCGCTTCAAGCAAAACGTTGCACCTTTTCGGCATCAAAGCCTGCGACACCATGAAAAAGGCCCGCACCTGGCTCGATGAGCACGCTGTGAGCTATGAGTTCCACGACTATAAAACGGCCGGTATCGACCGCGAGCACTTGACCCAATGGTGCAACGAGCACGGTTGGCAGGTGGTTTTGAACCGTGCGGGCACCACCTTTCGCAAACTCGAAGACGAACGCAAAGCCGATCTCGATCAGTCGAAAGCCATTGAATTGATGCTCGCACAACCCTCGATGATCAAGCGCCCGGTGCTCGATCTCGGTGACAGAACCCTGATTGGCTTCAAGCCAGAAAGTTATTCGGCGGCCCTCAAGTAGGCCAGCCTTCCATTTTTTGTAGAGGTAACACCATGTCCCATTCCCTGTTCAGCCTGGGCTTCGGCGTCGGCACTCAGAACCGCCAAGGTGCTTGGCTGGAAGTGTTTTACGCACAACCGTTGCTCAACCCGTCGGCTGAAATCGTCGCGGCCATCGCGCCGATCATCGGCTACACCGAAGGCAACCAGGCAATCACCTTCACCGTCACCCAGGCCCTGCAAATGGCTGACGCGCTCAAAGGCGTCGACGCTACCCAAGCTGCCCTGATCAGCCGCCTGGCTGAAAGCCACACGCCGCTGGTCGCCACGTTGCTGGCCGAAGACACTGCACTGACCTCCACGCCTGAGGCTTACCTCAAGCTGCACCTGCTGTCTCACCGCCTGGTCAAGCCACACGGCCTAAGCCTGGCCGGTGTGTTCCCGCAGCTGCCGAACGTAGCCTGGACCAGCCAAGGTGCGATCGACATCAATGAGCTGGCCGAACGCCAGCTGGAAGCGCGCCTGCGTGGCGATCTGCTGGAAGTGTTCTCGGTAGACAAGTTCCCGAAAATGACCGACTACGTGGTGCCGAGCGGTGTGCGTATCGCTGATGCGGCGCGTATCCGCCTGGGCGCCTACGTGGGCGAAGGCACCACCGTGATGCACGAAGGTTTCGTCAACTTCAACGCCGGCACCGAAGGCCCGGGCATGATCGAAGGCCGCGTATCGGCGGGCGTGTTCGTCGGCAAGGGTTCTGACCTGGGCGGCGGTTGCTCCACCATGGGCACCCTGTCGGGTGGCGGCAACATCGTGATCAAGGTCGGCGAAGGCTGCTTGATCGGCGCCAACGCCGGTATTGGTATCCCGTTGGGCGACCGCAACACCGTCGAATCGGGCCTGTACGTGACGGCCGGGACCAAGGTTGCGCTGCTGGACGAGCAGAACCAACTGGTCAAAGTGGTCAAGGCGCGCGAGCTGGCCGGCCAGCCGGACCTGCTGTTCCGCCGTAACTCCGAGACCGGTGCCGTGGAGTGCAAAACCCACAAATCGGCTATCGAACTGAACGAAGCGCTGCACGCTCACAACTAAGCAGCCACTCGATGCCACTAGCGGGCCCCTCCCCTGGGGCTCGCTTATACGAGTCTTGATCACCATGCTTGTGCCCTCCCCCTGGCGCGCCGATTTCCCGGCCATCGCCACCCTGCAACGGCAAGACCAGACTTACCTGGACAACGCCGCCACCACGCAAAAACCCCAAGCCTTGTTGGATGCCATCAGCCATTACTACGCCAATGGCGCAGCCAATGTGCACCGCGCGCAACATTTGCCGGGAGCCCATGCGACACAGGCGTTCGAAGACAGTCGCAGCAAGGTCGCGCAATGGTTGAATGCAGGTGACAGCGGGCAGATTGTGTTTACCCACGGCGCGACCTCTGCGCTGAACCTCCTGGCTTATGGCCTGGAGCATTTATTCAATGCGGGCGATGAGATTGTCATCAGCGCCCTCGAGCACCACGCCAACCTGTTGCCGTGGCAGCAGTTGGCCAAACGTCGCGCGCTGACGCTGGTGGTATTGCCACTTGGCGAGGACGGCGTGATCGACCTGCAAGCCGCCGCGGAGCTGATCGGCTCGCGCACACGCCTGCTGGCGGTAAGCCAGCTGTCCAACGTGCTCGGCGCCTGGCAGCCGCTGGAGGCCCTTCTCGCGCTGGCCCAGCCCCACGGTGCCCTGACCGTGGTCGACGGCGCCCAAGGCATCGTCCATGGCCGCCACGACGTGCAGGCCCTGGGTTGCGACTTCTACGTATTTTCCAGCCACAAACTGTACGGCCCGGACGGCGTCGGCGTGCTGTTTGGGCGCAATGACGCCCTGCATCACCTGCGCCACTGGCAGTTTGGAGGAGAAATGGTGCAAAAAGCCGACTACCACAGCGCCAGTTTCCGGCCCGCGCCGCTGGGTTTCGAGGCCGGCACACCACCGATTGCCAGCGTGATTGGCCTCGGCGCCAGCCTGGATTACCTGAGCTCGCTGGATCAACAAGCGGTCGTCGCCCATGAAGCAGCCCTGCATGACTACCTGTTGCGTGGGCTCAAGGCGCGCAATGGCGTGCGCGTGCTGGGGTCACCGCAGGTGGCGTTGGTCAGTTTTGTGGTCGACGGCGTGCATAACGCCGACCTTGCGCACCTGCTGACCGAGCAAGGCATTGCCGTGCGCGCGGGTCATCACTGCGCGATGCCGTTGCTCAAGGCCATGCACCTGTCGGGGGCGATCCGCGTGTCCCTGGCGCTGTATAACGATTCCGATGACCTGGAACGCTTTTTTGAAGCGCTGGACCAGGCCCTGGATATGTTGCGATGAGTGTGCCGGTGGATGCGGTCAGCGCGCTTGAAGCCTTTCAAGCCGTCGGTAGCTGGGAGCAACGCGCGCGGATGTTGATGCAGTGGGGCGAGCGTATGCCGGCCCTGGCGGATGAAGATAAGGTCGACGCCAACCTGGTGCAGGGCTGCGAAAGCCTGGTGTGGTTGGTGGGGCGTTTGCAGGATGGGCATTGGCAGTTTGCGGCGAGCAGCGATGCGCGGCTGATTCGCGGGCTGGTGGCGTTGCTGCTGGCACGGGTCAATGGGTTATCGGCGGCTGAGTTGCAAGGGGTGGATCTGCCTGACTGGTTCAACCAGTTGGGCCTTTCCCGTCAACTGTCACCGTCGCGCAGCAATGGCCTGAACGCGGTCCTGAAGCGCATGCGAGAACTAAGCCCTACACAAAACTAAATGTGGGAGCGGGCTTGCCTGCGATACAGGCACCTCGGCCTATCCGGCTATCGCAGGCAAGCCACACACATTTTGAGCGGTGCACGGCATTAAGTTTTAAGCAGACTTGACCCGCTCCGACGGCCGCCGCACCCCAGCCACAATCTTGTCCACCGCCTTGGTCGCCGCCACCATGCCGAACGTGGCCGTGACCATCATCACCGCGCCAAACCCACCGGCGCAGTCCAGCTTCACGCCATCCCCGACAAAACTCTTCTGCAAACAAATACTGCCATCCGGCTTGGGATAGCGCAGTTGCTCGGTGGAAAACACGCACGGCACGCTGTAATGGCGGGTCACGGTGCGTGAGAAACCATAGTCGCGACGCAGCGTGGAGCGCACTTTCGACGCCAGCGGGTCATTGAAGGTGCGGTTCAGGTCGCAGACCTGGATCAGCGTCGGGTCGATCTGCCCGCCGGCGCCGCCGGTGGTGATGATCTGGATCTTGCGGCGCTTGCACCAGGCAATCAATGCCGCCTTGGCGTTAACGGCGTCAATGCAGTCGATCACGCAGTCGATATCCGGCGTGATGTACTCGGCCATGGTGTCGCGGGTCACAAAGTCCGCCACCGCATGCACGGTGCAATCCGGGTTGATGCCCTTCAGGCGCTCGGCCATCACCTCGACCTTGGGCTTGCCCACGGTGCTGTCCAGCGCGTGCAACTGGCGGTTGCTGTTGCTGACGCAGACATCGTCCAGATCAAACAGCGAAATCTCGCCCACCCCGCAACGGGCCATGGCTTCCGCCGCCCACGAGCCCACGCCGCCGACGCCGACGATTGCCACGTGGGCCGCTTTCAAGCGTTCCAGGCCTTCAATGCCATACAAACGGGCGACGCCTGCAAACCGTGGATCTTCTGTGCTCATGACCATTACCCCAAAAACCGGCGCGCATTATGGACTACGCAGCGATAAGTTCGAAGCGACAAGCTACAAGTAAAGAACTTAGATGGCCTTTCGCTGACTAATGTCCGGTTTTTCTCTGCTTGCTGTACGGTCAGGGAAGGGCCGGTGTAGGATGCGCGCCGTTCGGCGCAGGCCGACACCTCTTTTCGTTCCACACCTTTTGGAACCTGACATAACCATGGCATCGCGTAAATTTGGACTCAACCTGGTGATCGTGCTGGCAATTGCCGCACTGTTCACCGGTTTCTGGGCGCTGATCAACCGCCCGGTCACTGCTCCCAACTGGCCTGAGCAGATCTCCGGTTTTTCCTACTCGCCGTTCCAGCAAGGTCAGTACCCACAGAAAAACCAGTTCCCGACCGACGATCAGATGCGTCGCGACCTTGAAATCATGAGCAAGCTGACGGACAACATCCGTACCTACTCGGTCGACGGCACCCTGAGCGACATCCCCAAGTTGGCGGAAGAATTCGGCCTGCGCGTGACATTGGGGATCTGGATCAGCCCGGACCTTGAACGTAACGAGCGGGAAATCCAGCGCGCCATCGAAATCGCCAACACCTCGCGCAGTGTGGTGCGGGTGGTGGTCGGCAACGAGGCGGTGTTCCGTAAGGACATCACGCCAGAAGCGTTGATCGTGCTGCTGGATCGAGTGCGCGCCGCTGTGAAAGTGCCGGTGACGACATCCGAGCAATGGGACATCTGGGAGAAGAACCCACAACTGGCCAAGCACGTCGACCTGATCGCCGCGCACATCCTGCCGTTCTGGGAATACATTCCGATGGACAAGGCCGGCCAGTACGTACTCGACCGCGCCAAGGATCTGAAGAAACTGTTCCCGAAAAAGCCGCTGCTGCTGTCGGAGGTTGGCTGGCCGAGCAACGGGCGCATGCGCGGCGGCAATGAAACGTCGCCGGCCGACCAGGCGATTTACCTGCGTACGCTGGTGAACAAGCTGAACCGTCAGGGCTACAACTACTTCGTGATCGAGGCGTTCGATCAGCCGTGGAAAGTCAGCGACGAAGGCTCGGCCGGCGCTTACTGGGGTGTGTTCAACGGCGCACGCCAGCAGAAATTCAACTTTGAAGGGCCGGTGGTCGCGATCCCGCAATGGCGCGTACTGGCCATTGGCTCGGTCATACTTGCGCTGCTGTCCTTGACCCTGTTAATGATCGACGGCTCGGCCCTGCGCCAACGCGGCCGGACCTTCCTGACGTTTATCGCGTTCTTGTGCGGTTCAGTGCTGGTGTGGATCGGTTACGACTACAGCCAGCAATACAGCACGTGGTTCAGTGTCACCGTGGGCATCCTCTTGGCCCTCGGCGCCCTGGGCGTGTTTATCGTGTTGCTGACCGAAGCCCACGAACTGGCGGAAGCGGTATGGACTCACAAGCGCCGGCGTGAATTCCTGCCGGTGGAGGGGGAGTCGGACTACCGCCCGAAAGTGTCGATCCATGTGCCGTGCTACAACGAGCCGCCTGAGATGGTCAAACAGACCCTCGACGCCCTGGCCGCCCTCGATTACCCGGACTACGAAGTCCTGATCATCGACAACAACACCAAGGACCCGGCCGTTTGGGAGCCGGTGCGCGACTACTGCGAAACCCTGGGCCCGCGCTTCAAGTTCTTCCACGTCGCGCCCCTGGCAGGTTTCAAGGGCGGCGCACTGAACTACCTGATCCCGCACACCGCCAAGGATGCCGAAGTGATCGCGGTGATCGACTCCGACTACTGCGTGTCGCCCAACTGGCTCAAGCACATGGTGCCGCACTTCGCCGACCCGAAAATCGCCGTGGTGCAGTCACCGCAGGATTACCGCGACCAGAACGAAAGCACCTTCAAGAAGCTCTGCTACGCGGAATACAAGGGCTTCTTCCATATCGGCATGGTCACCCGCAACGACCGCGACGCGATCATCCAGCACGGCACCATGACCATGACCCGTCGCTCGGTGCTTGAAGAACTGGGCTGGGCCGACTGGTGCATCTGCGAAGACGCCGAACTGGGCCTACGTGTATTCGAGAAAGGCCTGTCGGCGGCGTATTACCACGACAGCTACGGCAAGGGCCTGATGCCGGATACCTTTATCGACTTCAAGAAACAGCGTTTCCGCTGGGCCTACGGTGCGATCCAGATCATCAAGCGTCACACCGCAAGCCTGTTGCGCGGCAAAGGCACAGAGCTGACCCGTGGCCAGCGCTACCACTTCCTCGCGGGCTGGTTGCCGTGGGTGGCGGACGGCATGAACATCTTCTTCACCGTTGGCGCGCTGTTGTGGTCGGCGGCGATGATCATCGTGCCGACGCGGGTCGACCCGCCGTTGCTGATTTTCGCGATCCCGCCGTTGGCACTGTTTGTGTTCAAAGTCGGCAAGATCATCTTCTTGTACCGCCGCGCCATGGGTGTGAACCTCAAGGATGCGTTCTGCGCAGCCCTGGCCGGCCTGGCGTTGTCACACACCATCGCCAAAGCGGTGCTGTACGGATTCTTCACCACCAGTATTCCGTTCTTTCGTACACCGAAAAACGCGGATAACCACGGCTTCTGGGTGGCGATTTCCGAAGCCCGCGAAGAGATGTTCATCATGCTGCTGTTGTGGGGCGCGGCGCTCGGGATTTACTTGGTGCAGGGCCTGCCAAGCAATGACATCCGCTTCTGGGTGGTGATGCTGCTGGTGCAGTCGCTGCCGTATGTGGCGGCGCTGATCATGGCGTTCCTGTCTTCGCTGCCAAAACCTTCGGTGAAGGCTGAGCCTGTCACAGCCGTGTAAAAACTTGCGCAATGCACTAAACGGCGGCCTCTGGCCGCCGTTTTGCTATAAGATAACGGCCGTTTTGCAAGACTTGGCATAGCCCCGGCTCTGTGTGGGAGCTGCACCGCTTCAAGTCCACATTCGTCCTGCGCCCATTACACGCTTCCGGAGTTTTTCATGACGGCCCATGCCGACCTTTCGCCGACCCTTCAACTTGCCATCGACCTGATCCGTCGCCCCTCGGTGACGCCGATCGACGCCGATTGCCAGAAGCTAATGATGCAGCGCCTGGGCGACGCAGGTTTTGCGCTGGAACCGATGCGCATCGAAGACGTGGACAATTTCTGGGCCACTCACGGCAAGCATGACGGCCCGGTGCTGTGCTTTGCCGGCCATACCGACGTGGTGCCGACCGGTCCGGTGCAGGCTTGGCAGAACGACCCGTTCGACGCGCTGATCGACGAAAACGGCATGCTCTGCGGGCGTGGCGCGGCAGACATGAAAGGCAGCCTGGCAGCCATGTTGGTGGCGGCGGAACGTTTCGTCACCGATTACCCGGACCACAAGGGTTCGGTCGCTTTCCTGATCACCAGCGATGAAGAAGGCCCCGCGCACCACGGCACCAAGGCGGTAATCGAACGCCTGGCCGCGCGCAAGGAGCGCCTGGACTGGTGCATCGTCGGTGAACCGTCAAGCACCACACTGGTGGGCGATGTAGTCAAGAACGGCCGTCGTGGCTCACTCGGCGCCACCCTGACCGTACGCGGTGTGCAAGGTCACGTGGCCTACCCGCACCTGGCGAAAAACCCGATCCATCTGGCCGCTCCGGCACTGGCCGAACTGGCCGCTGAGCACTGGGATGACGGCAACACGTTCTTCCCGCCGACCAGCTTCCAGATCTCCAACCTCAACTCGGGCACTGGCGCAACCAACGTGATCCCCGGTGAGCTGACAGCGGTGTTCAACTTCCGCTTCTCCACCGAATCCACCGTGGAAGGCCTGCAGCAACGGGTTGCGGCGATTCTCGACAAGCATGGCCTGGACTGGCACGTGGAATGGGCGCTGTCGGGCCTGCCGTTCCTGACCGAGCCGGGCGCTTTGTTGGATGCGGTATCGGCGAGCATCAAGGCGATCACCGGTCGTGAGACCAAGGCGTCCACCAGTGGCGGCACCTCCGACGGGCGCTTCATTGCGACCCTCGGCACTCAAGTGGTAGAGCTGGGCCCGGTCAACGCAACGATCCACCAGGTCAACGAACGCATCCTCGCCAGCGACCTCGATGTGCTGACCGAAATCTATTACCAGACCCTGATCAAGTTGCTCGCCTGATGCTCGCGTGCCCCATTTGCAGCGCACCGCTCAACGCGGTCGACAATGGCGTGGCCTGCCCGGCCGGGCACCGTTTCGACCGTGCGCGCCAGGGTTACCTGAACCTGTTGCCGGTGCAGCACAAGAACAGCCGCGACCCGGGCGATAACCTGGCGATGGTGGAAGCGCGCCGCGACTTCCTCAACGCTGGCCACTACGCTCCCGTGGCAAAACGCTTGGCCGAGTTGGCTGCTGAACGCGCGCCGGCGCGCTGGGTCGACATCGGTTGTGGCGAGGGTTACTACACCGCGCAAATAGCCGACGCCCTGCCCCACGCCGATGGCTACGCGCTGGATATCTCCAAAGAAGCGGTCAAGCGCGCGTGCAAGCGCAACCCGGCGCTGACCTGGTTGATCGCCAGCATGGCCCGTGTGCCCTTGGCCGATGCCAGTTGCCAGTTCCTCGCCAGTGTGTTCAGCCCATTGGACTGGCAGGAGGCCAAGCGCCTGCTCAGCACTGGCGGCGGCTTGATGAAGGTCGGTCCTACCAGCGGCCACCTGATGGAACTGCGCGAACGCCTGTACGACGAAGTGCGCGAATACACCGACGACAAGCATCTGGCCCTGGTGCCAGACGGCATGAGCCTGGCGCACAGCGAGACGCTGGAATTCACGCTGAGCCTGGCCGAGCCCCTGGACCGCGCCAACCTGCTGGCCATGACACCCCACGGCTGGCGCGCCAGTGCCGAGCGCCGCGCCCAAGTGATCGAGGCGGCCGAGCCGCTGCTGGTCACTGTGTCGATGCGCTACGATTATTTCGTGCTTAACTAACCGACTTTTCCGCGAATGGATTTTCGAATCCCGCAACGAGGAACATCCATGCGCCAACCCGATATCGAGATTTACCTGAAGGACGCTGACGTCGACTACAAGGCCATTGCCGCCTGGCTGGGCGCCGCCCTCGGCCCGTGCACCGACTGGGTCCAACGGGGTCAGACCTACAAGTGCAAGGCCGGCGATGTGCCGGTAACGTGGCTGCCGAAAGCTGTAGGCAAATGGAATAGCCTGTTCCTGGAAAGCGACCAGACCCCGTGGGATGACGACATCGCCTGCGCCCGCGCCGCGTTTGCCGCGCTGAAGGTGGAAGTGCGTTGCGCGCCGGGTACTTGGGTTGAAGAGGAAGGTGAGGAAAGCGCTGACACCTGGATTCGTATCAGTGAAGACGGTGAAGAGCAGATCACCTGGAAGACAGCTTAAAGCAGTTGCAAGCTACAAGCCTCAAGCTGAAGCCAACCCGCTTGCAGCTTGAAGCTTGCAATTTGCAGCTCGGCCTTACAGGCCGACTACATCCTCCGCCTGCAACCCCTTCTCGCCAGTCACCACGGCGTACTCCACCTGCTGGCCCTCGGCCAAAGAACGGTGACCATCACCGCGAATGGCGCGGTAGTGCACAAACACATCCTTGCCGTCCTCGCGTTGAATAAACCCATAGCCCTTTGCATCGTTGAACCACTTCACATTGCCGGTTTCGCGCGTTGCCATCTGTCTTACTCCCACATGCATTTTTATTGTTGAGTCGCTCGCATTGAACTGCCGAGTATAAGACAGGCTCAAAAACGATCAACTCAAGTTTACATCGCTGCTTTTTTGCCGATTTTCGGCGAATACGGCACACTACCCGCCCGAGCGTCTGCTCGGTTTTTCCCACTCAAAGCAGAAGCCGTATGACCCGCTCCCCGTTTCGCCGTCTGGTATTTGGCACCTTGCGCCGACTGTTGTACCTCTGGGTTCGCTCGGAGACGATCAACCAGTCGTCCTTAACCCTCAACCTGGACCGCAGCCGGCCGGTGTTATACGTCCTGCAATCACCCTCCCTCAGCGAATTGGCGGTGGTCGATGCCGAGTGCACCAAGGCCGGCTTGCCGCGCCCGGTGCTGCCGGTAGCGGTCGGCCCGCTAATGGAAGCGGCGGCGTTCTTCTACCTCACGCCAGAGCCCGACTGGCTCGGCCGCCAAGACAAGCGCGGCGCGCCGCCGACCCTGACCCGCCTGGTCAACACCCTCAGCGAGCACGCCGAGGAGAATGCACAAATCATTCCGGTCAGCGTGTTTTGGGGCCAATCCCCCGAAAGCGAGTCCAGTCCGTGGAAATTGTTATTCGCCGACAGTTGGGCGGTCACCGGGCGTCTGCGTCGGTTCTTGAGCATCCTGATCCTCGGTCGCAAGACCCGTGTGCAATTCTCTGCGCCTATCAACCTGCGTGAATTGATCGAGCACAATAAAGGCCACGAACGCACGGTGCGGATGGCCCAGCGCATCCTGCGTGTGCACTTTCGTAACCTGAAGACCGCCGTGATCGGCCCCGACCTGTCCCACCGCCGCAATCTGGTGAAAGGCCTGGTCAATATGCCGCTGGTGCGCAAAGCCATTGCCGACGAGGCTGAGCGGGAAAAAATCTCCCCGGAAAAAGCCAAGGCCCAGGCCTTGCGCTACGGCAACGAGATCGCCTCGGACTACACCTACACCGCGATCCGCTTCCTGGAAGTGGTGCTGAGCTGGTTCTGGAACAAGATCTACGACGGGATCAAGGTCAATAACATCGAAGGTGTGCAAAAGGTTGCCCAGGGTTACGAGGTGATCTACGTACCTTGCCACCGCAGCCATATCGACTACCTGTTGCTGTCTTACCTGTTGTTCAAAAATGGCCTGACTCCGCCGCATATCGCCGCCGGTATCAACCTGAACATGCCCGTCATCGGCAGCCTGCTGCGCCGTGGCGGTGCGTTTTTCATGCGCCGCACCTTCAAGGGCAACCCGCTGTACACCTCGGTGTTCAACGAATACCTGCATACCCTGTTCACCAAGGGTTTCCCGGTGGAGTACTTCGTCGAAGGCGGGCGCTCGCGCACCGGTCGCATGCTGCAACCGAAGACCGGGATGCTGGCGATTACCCTGCGCAGTTTCTTGCGCTCCTCGCGTATGCCGATCGTGTTTGTGCCGGTGTACATCGGCTACGAACGCGTGCTCGAAGGCCGCACCTACCTCGGCGAGCTGCGCGGCGCGACCAAGAAGAAAGAATCGATCTTCGATATTTTCAAGGTGGTTGGCGCGCTCAAGCAGCGCTTTGGCCAGGTCGCAGTCAACTTCGGCGAGCCGATCAAGCTGGCCGAATTCCTCGACAGCGAACAGCCGGATTGGCGCGCCCAGGAACTCGCCCCGAACTACAAACCAGCCTGGCTCAACGAAACCACTAACCGCCTTGGCGAACAGGTGGCGCGCCACCTGAACGAAGCTGCGGCAGTGAACCCAGTGAACCTGGTAGCGCTGGCACTGCTGTCCACTACGCGCCTGGCGCTCGACGAACAAGCCATGGCGCGCCAGTTGGACCTGTACCTGGCGCTGCTTCGCCGTGTGCCGTACTCGCCTCACACCACGTTGCCTGAGGGCGATGGCCTGGCGCTGATCAAGCACGTCAAGGACATGGACCTGCTATCGGAACAGAGCGACGCCCTCGGTAAAATTCTGTACCTGGACGAGCGAAACGCCGTCCTGATGACCTACTATCGCAATAACGTTTTGCACATTTTTGCCCTGCCGGCGCTGCTGGCGAGCTTCTTCCAGAGCAGCTCGCGCATGAGCCGCGACCAGATCCTGCGCTACACCCACGCGCTGTATCCGTACCTGCAATCGGAGCTGTTTATCCGCTGGTCGCTGGAAGAGCTGGACACGGTGGTTGACCAATGGCTGGAGGCTTTTGTCGAACAGGGCCTGCTGCGGTTCGAGAAAGACGTGTTCCTGCGCCCGGCCCCCAGTTCGCGGCACTTCGTACTGCTCACGCTGCTGTCCAAGAGCATCGCCCAGACCCTGCAACGCTTCTACATGGCGATTTCGCTGCTGCTCAACAGTGGCCAAAGCAGCATCAGCGCCGAAGAGCTGGAAGACCTGTGCACGATCATGGCCCAGCGCCTGTCGATCCTGCATGGCCTCAACGCTCCAGAGTTCTTCGACAAGAGCCTTTTCCGACATTTCATCCAGACCTTGTTGGAGCAAGATGTGCTGCGTCGCAATGAAGCCGGCAAGCTGAGCTACCACGACCTGCTGGGTGAGCTGGCTGAAGGCGCAGCCAAGCGCGTGTTGCCGGCGGATATTCGCCTGTCGATCCGTCAGGTGGCCCTGCATCGTGTGGATGGCGCTGCTGAAGCGTCCGTCGAACCCGAAGCCCCGATACCTGAAGAAACCCGCTAGATTTAAACAGGCGCCGGTTGGATGCCGGCGCCGTTGAAAAGGAGCTGTACCATGAAAAAGATCATTCTCCTGGGCCTCACCGCCTTGCTTGGAGCCTGCCAATCCATGACCCCCACTTCCAAGGCCAGCCTTGATGGCGAAGTGTTCTATCTGCAACGCATTGCCCTGCCGCCGACCGCGACCTTGAGCGTCAGCCTGCAAGACGTGTCGTTGATGGACGCCCCGGCCGTCACCCTGGCCGAACAGAAAGGCCCGGTCAAAGGCCAAGTGCCGTTGCCCTTTCACCTGAGCTACGACCCGGCGCAAGTCAAGCCTGGCCGCAGTTACTCGGTGAGCGCTCGCATCGAGCTGGATGGCAAGCTACTGTTTATCACCACCGAACGGCATTCTGTGCAGCTCAACGGCCAGGACCCACAACCGTTGCGTCTGCGGGTTGATGCTGTCGCCCACTGAATTCGAACTTCATAAGGAAGCGCCCATGCTCCGTAACTCCCTTCGTTTTACTGCCCTGTGTGCCGGATTGCTGCTCGGGGCCAATGCCATGGCCCTGGATCTTGGCAGCCTGTCCCAAGGTGATGCCGCCGGCGGCCTCAAGGATGCACTGACCCAAGGCGCGCAGATCGCCGTGAAGCAACTGGGCGTCCCCGGTGGTTTCAGCGATAACCCCGAAGTGAAGATCGGCCTGCCGGGCAAGCTGGGCAAAGTCGCCGACAAACTGAAAATGTTCGGCATGGGTGATCAAGTCACTCAGCTGGAAACCAGCATGAACAAGGCCGCCGAAACCGCCGTGACCCAGGCCCAGCCGATCCTGGTCAACGCCGTGAAAAACATGAGCGTGAGTGACGCCAAGGGCATCCTCAGTGGGGGTCAGGATTCGGCAACCCAGTACCTGAACAAAAGCAGCCGCGAACAAATCCGCGCCAAGTTCCTGCCGATCGTCAAGGCGGCTACCGACAAGGTCGGCGTGGCCCAACAGTACAACGCCCTGGCCGGCAAGGCTGCTGCCTTTGGCGCGTTGGACGCCAAGAGCGCCAACGTCGAAAACTACGTGACCGAGCAAGCGCTGGATGGGCTGTTCAAAATGATTGCCAAGCAGGAAGAAACCATTCGCGAGAACCCTGCAGCTGCCGCGACCAGCCTGGCGAAGAAAGTCTTCGGCGCCCTGTAAGCCCAGGCAGAAGCCCGGGCAGATGTGGGGAGCTCACCTGCCCGGATCTGGAAGTCTTCACGTGATTAGAAGATCTTCCCTAAAAGCCCAATACCCCCAAAAGCGATCGCGCCCAACGGCATGACACCGAAGCCTATCGCGAAACTATTGCGGGGCTTGCAAGCGTCTTTGCAAGGGTCGTTGGGCTTGGCAGGTTCAGGCTTGCCAGGCCCGCATGGGTTGCTGTTGCAGGCGGGTTTGAAAGCGCTGACATTGATATCAATTTTCATAAACACTCCTTGAATCATCAGATTTAAGCTTCTACCAGCAGGGGTGAAGCCTGCTGGTAGAAGACCTGGCAATCAGGTAATTCATGTGTGGCCCCGCGTCTCTGAAACGTTCCCGCCTGCGTATTGCCTTTGTGAAAATCCCTACGACAAGCTTTTACACGGACTGTGGTTTGACTCGGAACCATGCCGCGTACAACGCTGGCAAGAATAACAACGTCAACGCCGTCGCCACGATCAAGCCACCCATGATCGCCACGGCCATTGGTCCGAAGAACACACTGCGTGACAGTGGAATCATTGCCAGCACGGCCGCCAGGGCTGTCAGCACAATCGGGCGGAAACGTCGCACGGTGGCTTCGATGATTGCCTGCCAAGGTGCCAGGCCCGCCTTGATGTCCTGTTCGATCTGATCTACCAGGATCACAGAGTTGCGCATGATCATCCCGGACAGTGCGATGGTCCCCAGCATGGCCACAAAGCCAAACGGCTGGCGGAATACCAGCAGAAATAACGTCACACCGATCAACCCCAGCGGCGCTGTCAGAAACACCATGGCAGTGCGCGAGAAGCTACGCAGTTGCAGCATCAGCAGGGTGAGCACCACCACGATAAACAGCGGCACGCCTGCCTTGACCGAGTTCTGGCCACGGGCCGAGTCCTCGACCGTACCGCCGACGTCCAGCAGGTAGCCATCCGGCAGTTCGGCCCTTACGCCTGCAAGGGTTGGCAAGATCTGCTGGACCAATGTCGCCGGCTGCTCCTTGCCATAGATGTCAGCGCGGATGGTCACCGTCGGCAGACGGTTGCGGTGCCAGATAATGCCTTCCTCGAAGCCATATTCGAGGGTGGCGATTTGCGACAGCGCTACGCTTTTACCGTTGTCGGTGGGCACCGCCAGGCTTGGTAGCAATGACAGCTCGGTGCGTTCATGCACCGTGCCGCGCAGAAGGATCTCGATCAACTCGTTGTCCTCGCGGTACTGACTGACGCTGGAGCCGGTCAACGAACTCTGCAGGAACTTCGACAGGTTGGCCGTGCTCACGCCAAGGGCGCGGGCGCGGTCCTGGTCGATATTGAGGTAGACGATCTTGCTCGGTTCTTCCCAGTCCAGGTGCACGTTGACCACATGGGTATTTTCGCGAACCTTGGCCGCGACTTTGCGTGCCAGGGCGCGGACTTCTTCGATGTGCTCACCGGTCACGCGGAACTGCACCGGGTAGCCCACGGGCGGACCGTTTTCCAGGCGTGTGACGCGTGAGCGCAGATCCGGGAATTGCTCGTTGAGGGTTTCGATCAGCCAGGTGCGCAGGCTTTCACGTTCTTCAATGGTTCTGGCCAGCACCACAAACTGCGCGAAGCTGGCGGCCGGCAGTTGCTGATCCAGGGGCAAGTAGAAGCGCGGCGAGCCCGTACCGACATAGGCCACGTAATTGTCGATGCTTTCATGCTCCTTGAGCAGCGCCTCCAGGCGTTTGACCTGGTCAGCGGTGTTGCTCAAAGAGGCACCTTCGGCTAGCTTCAGGTCGACCATCAGCTCCAGTCGGCCAGAAGCCGGGAAGAACTGTTGAGGCACAAAACGGAACAACGCCACCGAGCCGATAAACAGCAACAGGGTTAGCACGATCACGGTCTTGCGCCGACGCACACACCATTCCACCAAACGCCTTACACGTTGATAGAACGGCGTGCCGTAGGGATCCGGGCCATCGGTGCCGTGCTTGGCTGCGTGAATCTTCGCCAGGTCCGGCAGGAGTTTTTCCCCCAGGTAGGGCACAAACACCACGGCGGCCACCCATGAGGCGAGCAACGCAATGGTCACCACCTGGAAAATCGAACGGGTGTATTCGCCGGTGCTCGATTGCGCCGTGGCGATCGGCAGGAAGCCCGCCGCCGTGATCAGCGTACCGGTGAGCATCGGGAATGCGGTGCTGGTCCAGGCAAAGCTGGCGGCCTTGAGCCGGTCATAGCCCTGCTCCATTTTGATCGCCATCATTTCTACCGCGATGATCGCGTCATCCACCAGCAAACCCAAGGCAAGCACCAGGGCACCGAGGGAAATCTTGTGCAGGCCGATGCCGAGGTAATACATGGTGGCAAAGGTCATCGCCAGCACCAGCGGAATCGCCAGGGCCACCACCATGCCCGTGCGCACGCCAAGGGAGAAGAAGCTCACCAGCAACACGATGGCCAGCGCTTCGGCCAGCACCTGCACGAATTCGCCGACGCTGGTTTTCACCGCCGCCGGTTGGTCCGACACTTTGCGCAGTTCCATGCCTGCCGGAAGGTTCTTCTGCAGGCGTGAGAATTCGCTCTCCAAGGCTTTGCCCAATACCAGAATATCGCCGCCGTCACGCATGGCCACGGCCAGGCCAATGGCATCTTCGCCCATGAAGCGCATACGCGGTGCCGGTGGATCGTTGAAGCCGCGGTGGATGTCGGCTACATCGCCGATGCGGAAGGTCCGGTCACCCACGCGAATCGGGAAGTTGCGGATCTCTTCCACGCTCTTGAAGTTGCCCGACACCCGCAGTTGCACGCGCTCGCTAGGGGTTTCAAAGAAGCCCGCAGTGGACACCGCATTTTGCTCCTGCAATGCCTGCTGCACCGCCGCCAATGGCAGGCCGAGCGTGGCCAGCTTGAGGTTGGACAGTTCGATCCAGATCTTTTCATCCTGCAGGCCGAGCAGTTCGACCTTGCCCACATCCGCCACCCGCTGCAGTTGAATCTGGATGCGGTCGGCGTAGTCCTTGAGCAGGGCGTAGTCAAAACCATCGCCGGTCAGCGCGTAGATATTGCCAAAGGTGGTGCCGAACTCATCGTTGAAAAACGGCCCCTGGATATCCGGCGGCAAGGTCTGGCGGATGTCGCTGATCTTCTTGCGCACCTGGTACCACAGGTCGGGGATCTGCGCCGAATGCATGGAATCACGGGCAATGAAAGTGACCTGGGATTCGCCGGGCCGCGAGAAGGAGACGATGCGCTCGTACTCACCCGTCTCCATGAGTTTTTTCTCGATGCGCTCGGTGACTTGCCGCGAAACTTCCTGGGCCGTGGCCCCCGGCCAGTTGGTCTTGATCACCATGGCCTTGAACGTGAACGGTGGGTCTTCACTTTGTCCCAGCTTGGAGTAGGACAAGGTGCCAACCACCGCTAGCAGGATCATCAGGAACAGTACGATCTGGCGATTACGCAGCGCCCATTCGGAAAGATTGAAACCCATTGGGGGACTACTCCTTGGCCGCCAGATTCACCACACGGTTGGCACGATCCACCGGGCGCACTTGCTGGCCCTCGTGGAGCACATGGACACCGGCGGCGATCACCCAATCGGTCGGGGTCAGGCCTTCCAGTATCGGGACGATTTTTTCACCAAAGGCGCCGATGCGCACCGGTGTGCGCTTGAGCGTGTTGTCGGGCTGCACACGCCAGACGTAGGACTCACCGTTCTGCGCACTGAGGGCAGACAGCGGCACCGACAACGGAATCACACCGTCAGCCTGTATGAAAACGCGGGCGCTTTGGCCCAGCTCGGCCGGTATCTTGCCACCAGTGAACGCCACGCGGGCCGCGAACGTACGCGACTTCGGATCGGCCGCCGGTGACAGCTCACGAATACGCCCGGTGAAGCGTTGATCGGGCTGGCTCCACAGCTCCACCGACACCGGCTGACCGAGTTTGAAACGGGCAAAACCCTGCTCCGGCAGGCTGATCAGCACTTCGCGCTCACCATCGGTGGCGAGGGTGAACACGGTCTGGCCGGCGGACACCACTTGGCCAACTTCCACTGCGCGCTTGGCGACCACACCGTCTTGTGGCGCACGCAGCACGGCATAGCCGGCCTGGTTGCTGGCCACGTCGAACTCAGCCTTGATCTGCTTGAGGCGGGCAACACCGGCCCGGTAGAGATTTTCGGCATTGTCATACTGAGATCGGCTGACCATCTGACGGTCCATCAAGGTCTTGTAGCGATCACGCTCGGCACGCACCAGGCTCAGGTTGGCCTCGGCGGCGGCGACTTGGGCACGGGTGGCTTCCAGTTGCAGGCGCACGTCCTGTGGGTCGAGCTCTGCCAGCGGTTGGTTGGCCTTGACTCGCTCGCCCTCCTCCACCAGCCGCTTGCTGATTTTGCCGCCGATGCGGAATGCCAGGTCTGGCTCATAGCGCGCACGCACTTCGCCGGGGTAACTGCCCATCGACTGCGACGACGGCAGTGGCTGCACCACCATGGCCGGGCGGATGGTGGCCTGGGTCGCTTCCTCATGGCCGCAAGCGGTCAACAGGACGACCAGACTGACAGGCAACGCAAAGGGCAGGAAAGTGCTGCGCATGCTGTAGGACCTTTCGCAAATGAAGCTAAGAATAATTATACTGGCCGGTATGTTATTAATACCAAACTCGCCAGTCCAGTATTAAAGGTGAAAATGTCCGACAATCCTGTAAACACCAATAGCCCCGGGCGCCCCAAGGACATGGCAAAACGCCAGGCTATCCTCGAAGCAGCGAAATTCCTGTTTTTGAGCAATGGTTACGCCAGTACCAGCATGGACGCCGTGGCCCTTGAGGCGGGCGTCTCAAAACTGACCGTCTACAGCCACTTCAATGACAAAGAAACCCTGTTCACCGCCGCCGTGGTGGCCAAGTGCGAGGAACAGCTGCCGGTGATGTACTTCGAGCTGCCCGAAGGCGTGCCCGTGGAGACTGTGTTGTTGAACATCGCGCGGGGGTTCCATCGCCTGATCAACAGCGAAGAGTCGATAAACCTGCATCGCCTGATGATGACCACCGGCAGCCAGGACGTGAAACTCTCGCAGATCTTCTTCGAGGCCGGCCCCATGCGCATGCTGCAAGGCATGGAGCGTCTGCTCGGCAAGATCGACCAGGGCGGCGCCCTGAGCATCGATAAACCCTTCACGGCAGCCGAGCACTTTTTTTGCCTGCTCAAGGGCACGGCGAATTTTTGCCTGCTGTATGGCTGCGGCGGACAACTGAGCGAAGAAGCCGCCGAAGCGCATGTGCAGGAAGTGGTGGGGTTGTTTATGCGGGCTTATGGGAGAGGAGCAGTTGCAAGGGGTTAGCTACAAGCGGCAAGCGTACAGCGCGTTTACTTGCAGCTTGCAGCTTAGAGCTTGAGCGCTTTTTTAGCATAAATATCATACCGGCTGGACTTACCCTCCAGCGCGTGGCTCGGCTTGGGCCCTTCAATGCACGGCGCCTTGCGCGGACGCTTGACCACCACGCGGTGGCTGGCCAGGGCCAGGGCGGCGGCCAGCAGCGCCGGTGCGTCCGGATCATCGCCCACCAGCGGGCGGAACAGGCGCATTTCCTTCTTCACCAATGCCGTCTTCTCACGGTGCGGGAACATCGGATCGAGGTAGATCACCTGCGGCGGCTCGCCTTCCCAGTTGCACATTACGTCAATGGAGTTGCCCTTGAGCAACTTCATGCGCGCCACGATCGGCGCCACCTCACAATCATCCGCGCCGCGCGCCAGGCCATCTTCGAGCAGGGCGCCGATCAGCGGCTGGCGCTCGATCAGGCTCATTTCGCAGCCCAGACTGGCAAGCACGAAGGCGTCCTTACCCAGGCCCGCCGTGGCGTCCAGCACCCGTGGGCGCACGCCTTGGGCGACACCCACGGCCTTGGCAATCATCTGCCCGCTGCCACCGCCGTACAGGCGTCGATGCGCGGCGCCGCCCTCGACAAAGTCCACCCGCACCGGCCCTGGCGCGTCAGGCCCAAGCTGTTGTAGCTGTAGGCCATGCTCCCCGAACTGCAGGGAAAAGTCCGCATCCGCCAGGTGTAACGGCAAACCCAGCAGTGAAGCCCACTGCTCGGCACGGTCCTGGAAGCCTTCGCCCAAGGCCTCGACCCTTATGCGGCTGGCCGCTGGTTGTTCGCTCATCAATCGCTACGCTCAAAAATATTAAGGATCGGCCAAAACCGGCCGATAAAAACAACAGTCAGGTATTTTGCCAGAGCTGAGCGTCGACCGAGAAAAATGTCAGACATTCTTCCCCTAACCATCGGTGTACTGCCGACCCATAACCACTACGGCCTGCGCAATACTCAAGCGCTGGCCGGGGTGAGTCATGTGTGGCAGGACTTCTTCGCCCGGGCATTGGCCGAGCAGCTCGGCGATACGCCTGGCGCGCTGGCGGTCCAGGCGCCTGCACCTGCGGACCCAGCGGTAGAACCCAACGCCGGCGCCGACCTGTTGTCGCAGATCCTCACCCAGCGTGAGTGTGACGTGAAGGACACCGAGATCGCCCCTCCAGAGCCGCTGTTCCTGCCGATCGCGGAGTTCGAAACCGAACTGCTGCCACCCGCCGCCGAGCCATTCCCGGAAGAGGAAATCGTCGCCCAGCAACGCCAGCAGAATTTCGAAAGTGGCTGGGTGCGCCCGATCGTGCTGACAGCCGGCCAGCCGCTGCCGGAGCCAGGCCCGGTGCCGGCACCACGCCCACTGCACCTGCCCATTGCCGAATTCGAGCTGGACCTGCTGCCACCGGCCGCCACCCCGTACCCTACCGAAGAACTGGTCGCGCAACAAAAGGCCCTGGACTTCGATTACTACTGGGCACGCCCGTTGATCGCCAACAACCTGCGCCTGGCCGCTTAAACCTTAGCGACACACCCACCAACGCCCCATGTCCAGATGGAAATGGTTGCGGTGCGCAGCGTTGTAGTCCGGGCTCAACACCACATTGAAATCATCGCAGGCGCTATCGCGCACCCGACGCAGGAACCGCGCATCAGCGCCCTCCCCCGGCCAACCTTTGAGCACACTGATGCGGCGCCCATCCGCCAGGCGAAAGCCGGCAATATCCAACGCATTGGCGGAGGCATGCTCGCTGAGTCGCCCTACAGAACGGTTATACATGTTGCGGCAGGCAAAGCTGCCCAGGTGATCGACCCGCGTCACCGCCTGGCCAAACACCGCCTGGGCCGCCGGCTGCAAACTGTGCCGCTCGAACAACGCGAACGCCACCGCCAGTGGGCAACTGGCGAGAAAGCTACTGCTGAGTCCAACCGCAGCGCCCTGTACACGCAAGGTATTGCGTAAAGGGCAGGCGACGTCGACGGGGGTATCGGCCTGATGGCTGACGCGCAGGCCGGAAGTTTCCAGCACGTTGTCGCACAGCGCTGGATCATCCTGCAGACGTCCCAATTTATAACGGGTCAAAAAGTTGGGGCTGGCGCGCACATCCAACGGCGCCCAAGGGTTCCAATCAGCCGGCAACGGCACCCAGCCCCGCCAGATACCAACGGCAAACACCCCGCCCAGAACCAGCAGTACGCCGATGATTTTGAAGAAACTCACCGCTTAGTCCTTAAAGAACTGGTTGGCCTGACTGAACGGCATTTTGCGGTCGGTGAAGGTGAACGTGCCCAGCTCATAGACTTCCTGGGCCGCGCGGTAGAACTCACCATAGGCGGCCAACGCCAGCGCCGAGCCGACGCTGATACGCCGCACGCCCATCTCGCTCAATTGCGCCACACTGAGGTTCAAGCCGCCGGACATCAACACATTCACCGGTTTGGGCGCCACCGCTTTGACCACCGCCAGCACTTCCTCGGCAGTGCGCAGGGCCGGTGCATACAGCACGTCGGCACCGGCTTCGGCGTAGGCTTGCAGGCGGCGGATGGTGTCAGGCAAATCCGGACGACCATGCAGGAGGTTTTCCGCGCGGGCAGTCAGGGTGAAGGGGAATGGCAGGCTGCGCGCGGCGGCAACGGCAGCTTCCACGCGCTCGACGGAGAGGTCGAAGGGATAGATCGGGTCAGCGGCAATACCGGTGGCATCTTCGATGGAACCGCCCACGATACCCGTGGCGGCGGCACGCAGGATCGTCTGGGCGCAGCCTTCAGGGGTGTCACTGAAGCCGTTTTCCAGATCTGCCGCTACCGGCAACACTGTGGCCTTGACGATCATACTGGCGTTGATCAAGGTGTCATCCAGGGACAGCGCCCCTTCCGCA
The DNA here is from genome assembly GCF_963970975.1 of Pseudomonas sp. RA_15y_Pfl1_P11. NCBI lineage: Bacteria > Pseudomonadati > Pseudomonadota > Gammaproteobacteria > Pseudomonadales > Pseudomonadaceae > Pseudomonas > Pseudomonas sp. RA_15y_Pfl1_P11. Next base: position 52,062 of record NZ_CAXAOY010000009.1, on the reverse strand, counting down.
TCCGGGCGCCCCAGGCTGAACGCACACCCCGCACTGGTGGTGGCCAGCGCTTCAAACCCCAGGCTGGCGAGCATCACAGCGGAACCAGCATCCCACGGGTTGGGCATCACAAACGCACGGTCTCGCTCATGCAAGGCCTTGAAGGTTTCGGCGCGAAGGGTTGGGGCATCCATGTCTGGCTCCAGGCGGAAAAAGGTGCCCTAGAGTAACCCCAGTTGCTCCACTGCGGGAGCTCGATCCAAGGTTGCCAGCGCTGGCAGGCCAGGCAGACGCACCATCAACTGGTCGTGAAAACGCAGCGCCAATTGCGCGGCGAGGCGGTTGTCCGAGGTGTGCAGGAACACGTAGGGCGTGCGGCCTTCTTCAATCCAACCGGCGACTTTCTCCACCCATGGGACCAGGAACGGGTCATTGGCTTCCAATTCGGGATGGCCGATAAAACGCACTTGGGGAAACAGCGTCAGCGCCGCCGGACGCGGCGGCACCTTGGGCTTTTTGGATTGCGCGTGCAGCACGGCCGCCGAGGTGGACGTGCAACTGAACAAGGCCCGCGGGTCAAGGCAGACCCGCTCGACCCCGCGATCACGCAACAAACGGTTGAGCGTTCGCTCGGCCTCGCCCTTGGCGAAAAACTCAAGATGCCGCACTTCGACAGCCATCGGACGCTCGAGCCCATCAATGAAACCTGCCAACTCACCGAGCCGCTGCGGCGTGAACGTCGCGGGCAGCTGCAACCAAAACGGCGATACCCGCTCACCCAGCGGGCTCATCAAGCCAACAAAGCTTTCTGCCGCCGGCAGTTGTTCGATCAGGTTGCCGCTGTGGCTGATATCACCGGGAAATTTGGCCGTGAAGCGGAAATCGTCAGGCATGATTTCAGCCCAGCGTTGCACCGTGGCAGCTGAAGGGCGGGCATAAAAGGTGGTGTTGCCTTCAACGGCGTTGAAGACCTGGGAATAGAGTGCAAGGTAGTCGCTGGAACGGGCATCGGCGGGGTACAGGTACTCGCGCCAAGCGTTTTCGCTCCAGGACGGGCAACCGAGGTAGTAAGGCAGACGCATCAGATGTGGATGTCGAGGCCCAGCACTTCCATATCCCATTCGACAAAACCGGCGGTGGTCATGTAGCTGGCCAGGGCGGTGGCGACGCTTTTGCTCATGGAGCGCGGGAAGACCATGTCTTGCTGACGGGCTGGAAGACCGCTGATACGAGCGCCTGCGCAACCCTGGGCATTTTGCTGTGCTTCGGACTGGACTTCGATGAAGTCCGGCGAATCTTCGACGGACTCGTCTACCGTAACGTTTGCCTTGCGTGGCTTACGCTTGATGGGGTAGGACGGTGAGGAAAATCCATCTATACGCATGTATGCGAACTCGATATCGGTGATGGCATTTTAGTGGCGTAATCCATAACGCGCAAATGCTCTGGTGATAACTAGAACACATAATTTGAAAAAGGTTTAAAAGCGGGGGCAAATTCTGACGATTGGTGAATTTAGCCCCAAAGTGCCAGCATTTTTGGCGTCAAATAATCCCGCGCTCAGCTTTAGTCTGCGCAACCTTATCGCGCAGATAAACCGGAGCAGCTTGGTCCGCCAGAATCGCTTCACCGCGTTCGAACGCGAAGCGCGCTAGGGTCAATAAGTCTTCGGCATGCGGCAACATCGCAGCGTCCTGGCCAGCCAACGACACGCCAATACGTTCGCCATAAACCCAGCCGGTGCCGGCGCCGAACCAATCACCGCTGGCATCCAACGGCAACGCAGACGACTCCGGCGGCTGCACCGCTTCCACGCCCACCAGGCGCATCTCGCCCGCCGTTGCGCGATAGCAACCCCAATACACTTCATCCATCCGCGCATCGATAGCGGCCGCCACCTGCTGCGCGCCGTGTTCACGCAAGGCACGCTGGGCCAGTACCGCCAGGTTGGACACCGGCAACACTGGGCGCTCCAACGCGAACGCCAGCCCCTGCACCACGCCGATGGCGATGCGCACACCGGTAAACGCGCCCGGGCCACGGCCGAAGGCGATGGCATCGACCGCAGCCAACGTCGTGCCTGCGTCTTCAAGCAGTTGCTTGATCATTGGCAGCAGCTTCTGCGCATGCAGGCGCGGGATCACCTCGTAGTGGCTCGTTACCTTGCCATCGTGCAGCAAGGCAACGGAGCAAGCTTCAGTCGCGGTGTCCAGGGCCAGCAGGGTGCTCATCGTTGTGGGTGTCCAAGTCGAAAAAAAGTGCGCCAGTATAAACAACAACGGCCCGCAAGCGGGCCGTTATCCGTGAAGCCAGTCGAGGGATCAGCTCAGTGCTTGCAGCACTTTGGCAGTGATCGCTTCAACCGAGCCGACGCCAGGAATGTGGCTGTACTTCGGCTTGCCGTTAGCGGCGGACAGCTTCTGGTAAAAATCCACCAGCGGCTTGGTCTGGGAGTGGTAGACCGACAGGCGATGACGCACGGTTTCTTCGGTGTCGTCTTTACGCTGCACCAGGTCTTCACCCGTCACATCGTCCTTGCCTTCAACCTTTGGCGGGTTGTAGACGGTGTGGTACACGCGGCCAGAAGCTTCGTGAACGCGACGACCAGCAATGCGCTGGACGATTTCTTCGTCTTCAACCGCGATTTCGACGACGGCATCCAGCTCGACGCCGGCCTTCACCAGGGCTTCGGCCTGGGGAATGGTGCGCGGGAAGCCGTCGAACAGGAAACCGTTCTTGCAGTCTTCCTGGCTGATGCGCTCCTTGACCAGGTTGATGATCAGGTCATCAGAAACCAGGCCACCGCTGTCCATCACGCTCTTGGCGATCAGGCCCAGCTCGGTGCCGGCCTTGACGGCCGCACGCAGCATGTCGCCGGTGGAGATTTGTGGAATACCGAATTTTTCAGTGATGAACTTTGCCTGAGTACCTTTACCGGCCCCCGGAGCTCCCAGCAGAATGACGCGCATTGATGTGCTCCTCAATTTTTTATAGAGATGACGCTCGGATTCGCCGCGTGGGGCCAATCTCGTAAAATAGGGTTTGTAACTGTATGAGCCCAGCCGTCCAAAACGGCCAAAGGCTGATCAAGATACACAGCAGGCCCTAACCACACAAGCCGCCGAAAGTCGCAGGAACCGTGCCCGGCTTACGTCATAGGTAGGGGTGTGCCTGAGTGCAACCCAGCCGCATAAACGCCAGCCGCCCTTTTCAGGACGGCCGACGTGGTTTATCTGCAAGCCATTGAGAACACGCAAAAAACCTTAGCCGGTGTTACGCAAACCAGCGGCAATACCGGCCACAGACACCAGCAGCGCCTGTTCCAGAGGGCTGTCTTGCGCCGCTTCCTGCTGGCGCGAGCGTGCCAGCAGCTCGGCTTGCAGCAAGTGCAAGGGGTCGAGGTAGGTGTTGCGCAGGCGGATGAACTCTAGGGTGTCTGGGCTATGGGCAAGCAGTTGCGACTGACCGGTCAGGCCAAGCACCACGCCGCACGCCTGCGACAATAGGTCGCGCAGGTGCACACCCAATGGCAGCAGGTCTGGCTGCACCAGCCGCTCGTCATACAGACGGGCGATATCGGCATCGGCCTTGGCCAGCACCATTTCCAGCATGTCGATGCGCGTACGGAAGAACGGCCATTGCTCACGCATCTGCCCCAGCAGTTCGCCTTCGCCGCGCTCCAGCGCCTTGCTCAGCGCCGCTTCCCAACCAAGCCAGGCCGGCAGCATCAGGCGGGTCTGGGTCCAACCGAAGATCCATGGGATCGCGCGCAGGCTTTCAATCCCGCCCGCACGGCGCTTGGCCGGGCGACTGCCCAATGGCAAACGGCCCAGTTCCTGTTCCGGCGTGGACTGGCGGAAATACTCAACGAACTGCGGATTTTCCCGCACGACGGCGCGGTAAGCGCTGACACCGTCTGCCGCCAATTCATCCATCAAATGGCGCCAGGCCGGTTCAGGCGGCGGCGGTGGCAACAGCGTGGCTTCGAGTACCGCCGCCAGGTACAGATTCAGGTTCTGTTCGGCGATATCCGGCAGGCCGAATTTGAAGCGAATCATTTCGCCCTGCTCAGTGGTACGGAACCGCCCCGCCACCGAACCCGGTGGCTGCGACAGGATCGCCGCGTGCGCCGGGCCGCCGCCACGGCCGACCGTGCCGCCACGACCGTGGAACAACAGCAATTCCACTTGTTGTTCGCGGCAGATATCCACCAGCCGTTCCTGTGCCCGGTACTGCGCCCAGGCAGCGGCGGTGGTGCCGGCATCCTTGGCTGAGTCCGAGTAGCCAATCATTACTTCCTGCGGGCCCTGCAAACGCGCGCGATAGCCCGGCAACAGCAACAGTTGCTCGATCACAGGACCGGCGTTATCCAGGTCGGTCAGGGTTTCGAACAGCGGCACCACGCGCATCGGCCGTTGCACGCCTGACTCTTTAAGCAGCAGTTGCACTGCCAGCACGTCCGACGCCGCGCCCGCCATGGAGATGACATACGAACCCAGGGAGGCGGCCGGTGCGGCGGCGACTTCCTTGCAGGTGTTGAGCACCTCGGCCGTATCGGCCGACGGCTTGAAATAACTCGGCAATAGCGGTCGACGGTTGGACAACTCCTTCATCAGGAAGCTGATGCGCGCGTCTTCGTCCCAGTCTTCGTAACGTCCCAGACCCAGATAATCGGTGATCTCGGTCATCGCCGCCGAATGGCGACTGGAGTCCTGGCGCACGTCCAGGCGTACAAGGAATAAGCCAAAGGTCACGGCCCGACGCAGGCAGTCGAGCAATGGGCCATCGGCAATCACGCCCATGCCGCACTCGTGCAGCGACTGGTAGCACAATTCCAGCGGCTCCAGCAGGTCACGGTTGTTTTGCAACACCTCGGCCGGCGCCGGGGTGCTGCTGCTCAACGCCGTGTGTGCCCATTGGCGCGTGGCGCGCAGGCGTTCGCGCAGTTGCTTGAGCAACGCGCGATAAGGCTCCACGCTGTCACCGACCTTGGCCTGCAACGCCGGGCTGGCCTGTTGCATCGACAGCTCCGAGGCTAGGTGATCGATATCACGCAGGTACAAGTCGGCCGCCATCCAGCGCGCCAACAGCAACACTTCGCGGGTGACCGGCGCAGTGACATTCGGGTTGCCGTCACGGTCGCCGCCCATCCAGGACGCAAAGCGGATTGGCGCCGCTTCCAGGGGCAGGCGCAGGCCGGTGGCGGCGTGCAACGCCTGGTCAGCCTTACGCAGGTAATTAGGGATGGCGTGCCACAGCGAATGCTCGATCACCGCAAAGCCCCACTTGGCCTCGTCCACCGGAGTGGGCCGGGTGCGGCGGATTTCTTCGGTGTGCCAGGCTTCAGCGATCAGCCGTTGCAGGCGCTGGCGGATCTGCTCGCGCTCGGCGGTAGTGAGGTCGCGGTGATCCTGCAGGGCCAGTTGGGCAGCAATGGCATCGTATTTCTGGATCAGGGTACGGCGCGCCACTTCAGTAGGGTGAGCGGTGAGGACCAGTTCAATCTCCAGGCGCCCCAACTGGCGGGCCAGGGATTCGTTGCTATGCCCTTCACTTTGCAGGCGGGCAAGCAACTCCGGCAATACGCGGGATTCAAACGGCGCGGCTTGCGACTCATCGCGTCGGTGAATCAGTTGGTATTGCTCAGCGATGTTGGCGAGGTTGAGGAATTGATTGAACGCACGGGCCACCGGCAACAGTTCGTTTTCCTGCAACTGATTCACGCGGGTACTCAGTTCATCGCCAGCGCCGCGGCGATCAGCCTTAGCGCCTTTGCGGATCTGCTCGATCTTGTCGAGGAAATCATCGCCGTACTGCTCTCGAATCGTGTTGCCCAACAGCTCACCCAGCAGGTGAACATCCTCACGCAAGCGTGCATCGATATCACTCATCAGCCAATCTCCAGCCAGAAATCCGGGACGCGCAGGTCTGTCAGAGTGCCGCCAGCGTCCATTTATGACAAGACTTTAAACCTTGTGAGTTGTAGCGAGTCTCAAGGTTGAGTCGTCGCGTTTACCTACGCAGACGACTGGTTGCTCATCACCGCCTGCCAACGCGCGCTTTATTGAGGTTGCCATGAAAATCCGAGAATTGGCCCAGCACTGGGAAGAGAACGCCAAGGGTCGCCTGACCAAAACCGAGTACGCGATTCATCTGGATGTAGAGGCCGCCGCGAGGCTGGCGGCCATCGCCGAAATGTACCCCAAGCGTCAGACCGAAGAATTACTTGGCGAGTTGATCGGCGCGGCCCTGGAAGAGCTTGAAGAGAGCTTTCCCTACGTCAAGGGCGAGCATGTGATTGCCACCGACGAAGAAGGCGACCCCCTTTACGAAGATGTCGGTGCTACCCCTCGCTTCCTGTCACTTTCGCGGCGTTTTCTGCACGACCAGTCGGCCAGCGACGAAGACCCACAACGCTGACCTCCCTCTTCAAAACTTCCTTTTCACCCAATTATTTCGGGCTTTTATCAAGCCCGGCATACCGTTCGTGCAGCAGAAAGTTCCAATTTTTGGACCTGACCAATCAGTCAAAAATTTTTTTAGGCAATTCGCCATCTTCGCTGAACTATTCAAAAAAGCCTCGGGTCACACCGAGTAAGCCATCACTTGGAACAGCCGTTTGAATAGGCGTCCGCAGCTTTACCGCTAGCCCGCCGCCGCTGACCACCTGAGATGGATTTTGATGTTATTAGGAGCTATCTAATGGAGTTGAAGACGATGAAGACCAGCACTGCCAAAACCTCGTTTAACCCTCTGCGCGGGCTCAAGTTGGCCGCGCTGGCAATCGGCACAAGCTTCGTTTTGGCTGGCTGCGCCGGCAACCCTCCGACCGAGCAATATGCGGTCACCCAGTCTGCGGTGAACAGCGCTGTCAGCGCCGGTGGCACCGAGTACGCAGCTGTAGAAATGAAGTCGGCCCAGGACAAGCTCAAGCAAGCTGAGATTGCCATGCACGACAAAAATTACGAGGAAGCCCGTCGCCTGGCCGAACAAGCCGAGTGGGACGCTCGCGTTGCAGAGCGCAAGTCCCAGGCTGCCAAGGCTGAACAGGCTTTGAAGGATTCCCAGAAGGCTGTTGATGAGTTGCGTAAGGAAGGCATGCGCCCGGCTGCTATCCAGCAGAAGTAAGACGCTTCCTGTGACCGAATCGCACCCGATAAAGAATTGAAAGGACGACACGACTATGCGTAAACAATTGATGATCCCTGCCCTGCTGGCGATGAGCGTTGCACTGGCGGCTTGCTCCACCCCGCCGAACGCGAACCTGGAAAATGCACGGACCAACTTCTCGTCCCTGCAAACCAACCCGCAAGCGACCAAGCTCGCGGCGCTGGAAACCAAGGACGCCAGCGAATGGCTGGACAAGGCTGACAAGGCTTACCGCGACAAGGAAGACCAGAAGAAAGTCGACCAACTGGCCTACCTGACCAACCAGCGTGTTGAAGTGGCCAAAGACACCATCGTGCTGCGCGAATCCGAAGCCAAGCTGAAAAACGCCGGCGACGAACGCGCCCGCGCTTTGCTGGAGGCTCGTGATGCGCAGATCAAGCAGCTGCAAGACAGCTTGAACGCCAAGCAGACCGATCGCGGCACCCTGGTGACCTTCGGTGACGTGCTGTTCGCCACCAATAAATCTGATCTGAAATCCAGCGGCCTGGTTAACATCACCAAGCTGGCTCAGTTCCTGCGCGACAACCCGGACCGTAAGGTGATCGTCGAAGGCTACACCGACAGCACCGGTTCCGACTCGTACAACCAGAGCCTGTCGGAGCGCCGTGCAGCCTCCGTGCAACGCGCACTGGCTCAGCAAGGCGTGGACATCTCGCGCATCGTGACCCAGGGCTATGGCAAGGAATACCCGGTTGCCGACAACACCAGCGTGTCGGGCCGTGCCATGAACCGCCGCGTTGAAGTGACCATCTCCAACGACAACCAGCCGGTCAAGCCACGGTCTTCCGTTGCTAACTGATTGATTGGCGCCGCATAAGAAAACCCACTTCACGGTGGGTTTTTTTTCGGCTCGTCAAACTGAATGGTGCGATTCGTATCCTCGGCAGGCATTTCAATCTTTGCGCTGGCCGGCTCATCCATCCGTTGATCGCGCTTGTACCTGCGAGCGGCTTCCTGTTCCAGCGCCACATGCTGTCTTGCCATGGCCAACATGTTTTCCAATACAGGAATATGTATTTTCATCCTCGACCCAATCTGAGTAGGTTGCACCATTTTATGTGGGAGTTTGAGTCGAAACGGTTCCAGACATTTCCTCCGCAAGTGTCCCCGGCAACGGCGTGAGCTGCCGCGCCACACGTTACACCGCCCGCTCCGTTGCTGGTTGTCGGTTTGAATCAACATGAAAAAACCGCCCGATAGAGGCGGTTTTTTGAGGGCGCGCGAATTAAACGCCGACCTTGCCTGAGCCCTGCGTCTGCGGCATTTGGATTTGGCCCTGACTGCCAGCCTGACCATCTTGTGCGCCTTGATCGCCTTGCGCGCCCTGAGACTTTTGTGCCAGCAGCTTCTCCAGCAGTTTCATCAGTTCATCGAGGCCACCTCCGCCCTCGCTACCCTGACCGCCTTTAGCACCTTGTGCCTGCATGTCTTTGATTTTGTTTTGAACGTCTCGAATCTGCTGATCGAGGCCTTGGTTTGATTGGGAGCCCCCGCCAACATTGGCACCAGCGCCCATGCTCCCTACGCCCGACACTCCGTTTATACCAGCCATATATGCTCACTCCAGACTAATGAAAAAATGGGCTGATCAGCATTGCCAATCAGCCCATAATCTGTGGTGAGCGCGCCAGACTGGTTCCAGCCGGCTGAACGCCTGACAGGCGTTAAATCATTAATCGGTACGTAAAATGGACCTTTCCCACAGCGCTGAAAACAGCGTTCACTGCTGCAATTGCGGGGTTTCTTGCCCCATGCATCGCACGGCCTGCTTCTTGTTGTTCACCAACACACCGCTGAGGCCTTTCTGCTCGGTGTCGAACATCACCAGCACGCCATCCACGCATTGCGCGACTTGCGCGGCCGGGGTCAGGGAGATCTTGTAGTCCTCGCCGGGCACGGTCTTGAGCATGGTGAAATCGCTGAGCAGCAGCGCATCTTCGGGTTTGGCAAAGTGCAGGTAACCGTAGAACCACAGGCAACCGACGGTACCGATGATAGTGCCAATACCGGTGAGGATCAGCGGGATCATATTGCGTTCTTCGCTCATTGCGGGCTCTCTGATGAATCCACTCTTGGAGTGGGATAGTTCGGAATTTCGCCCAGGCGGCGTAGGCCGTTGAAGTGCCGCGGGTCGTCCAGGTAGCGCAGCATCACGGTTTGCCAGGTCTTGTCGGCAAAGGTTTGCACATGGCCGCCCCGGGTTAACTGCAGCACCCTTGGCGGCGGCGCGGCTTGGTACAGGCGGATGCCATTGGCCACTGGCACAACCGGGTCATCCAGGCTGTGAAACAACAGTTTCGGCACACCCGTCAGCTGAGGCATGGCGCGGATAGCACTGTCGGCGTCCGGTACCAGCCAGGACAGGGGCACTTGAAACGGCCATGTTAACCAGGAGGTACTTAGGGCGAATTGTCCTACGTCACGATAACTGGCGGGCACGCCGTCCAGCACCAGCGCCTTGAGCCGGGATTGGCGTTCCGGGTGGGCTGCCAGGTAGTGCACCGCCAGCGCGCCACCCAGGCTTTGGCCCAGAACGATCAGCGGCTGGCCCTGGGTTTCGGGCGCCTTGTCGATCCAGCGGAACGCCGCATCAACATCCTGATAGACCGCGGGTAATGATGGCGTGCCTTCCGACAGCCCATAACCGCGATAGTCCAGCAGCAGCACTTGGTAACCCTGCTCAGGCAACCACCAACTGCCGCCCAGGTGCCAGGCCAGGTTGCCGCCGTTGCCGTGCAAGTGCAGCACCGTACCCTTGAGCGGCACGCCGGGCTTGGCCGGTAGCCACCAGGCGTGCAGCTTCACGCCGTCGGCGGTGGTCAAGGTGACGTCGCGGTATTGCAGGTGGGCTTTTTCCGGTGTGAAAGGCAGGCCGGGCTCGGGGTAGAACAGCAGGGAGCTGCAGCCGTTCAAAGTGAGTAGCAGGCACAAAATGCCGAGGATTCTCATCCGTTGAAGCCTCGCTGGAAGGTTGTACTCATTTCTCAAGAACAAATGAGATCAAATGTGGGCGCTGGGGTAGCCTGCGATAACGGTGTATCAGTCACAGGTGTTTTCACTGAATGACCGCCATCGCAGGCGACCCAGCTCGCACATGTTTGGCGCGGTTTCTTCAAAGGATATTCGAATAATCCGCCTCAATCCGGTCCAGGCTCAAATGATTGAGGAAGTTGGAAAAGCACATCCATGCCGCCAGTGCATTCATGTCGCGGAACTGCTCCGGCAGGTACTTGGGCGGCACCACGAGGCCTTCGTCGACCAACTGACGCAGGGTTCGCATGTCTTCCAGGGTGGTCTTGCCGCAGAACAGCAGCGGCACTTGCTCCAGCTTGCCTTTACGCACGGCGAGCTGAATGTAGTTGTAGACCATGATAAAGCCCTTGAGGTAGGACAGATCCTTGGTAAACGGCAGACCGTTCGGCACCGAGCCACGGAATACGCGACTGGCGTTGCCATAGCTTTCGCCCATCTCAAAGCCTTGCTCGCGGAAGAACTCAAACACCTGCAGGAAGTCGGCGCCCTCCTCCACCATGTGAATGGCACGGGTGCGGTTGGTCAGTTTGCGCAGGCGGCTCGGGTAGGAGGCAAAGGTGATGATTTCCATCAGGATCGCCAGGCCTTCCTGAGTCACGGTGGAGGACGGCGGGCCCTTGGACAGGAACGTGCAGATCGGTTGGTTCTGCCCGTTTAGCGTGGTGCCAACATGCACCAGGCCTTCATGCACTTCCAGGGCCCGCACGTCGCGGTCATTGAACATCGCGTCGGCGCGGATCTTGATGTAGTCGGCGCCCGCCGCGGCGTCAGCGACAATACCGTCGGACTCAAACACGCGGATAGTCTCTTCGGCCTCGCCAAATACCTTGTTCAGGCGTGTTTGCAGCAGCGCCACGGCGTCCTGGGCGGTGAGGGTCTTGGCTTCATCCTTCAAATCGCCACGGCCGTCGATGTTGTTCAGATAGTCAGAAAGCATCAGGCCCAGGTCCGCCAGGGTCGGGTCGCCCGCGTGGAACGCATCGGAGGCGGCGCCATAGAGTTCCTGGGATATCAGGCCGAAATCCTCGGTACCGCGCGCTTCAAGCATGCGCACCACCATGCGATATTCCCGGCACATGCGGCGCATGATCTGCCCCACGGGGCTGAACTGGCCGAGGCGACGGGTAATGTCGCGCTCGATGTTCTGGAACTCCAGCTTTACCGCGCTGGAGTCGAACGTCAGTGGCCGATTCAGGTAATAGTCGCGGTCCACGGCGGGCATTTCCTTGCCCTTGGCCTTGAGGAATCCCTGACGAATGTTGTCGTCCCACTTCACGGCGTCGAGGACGCGAATCGGTGTCTGCGCCAGCACAATGCGATCAGACAAGGTGCGTATCGTCTGCTGGTAATCGTCCACCCGGTGCTTCCTCTTTAAACGTTATTTGCCCGTGCGCTGGTAGCGCACGGCTTCCACGAATACATCGGCGTTGGCCGGGTCATCCAGGTAGGCAAACACTTGGTCCATGGGGCTGTCGACCAATACGCCGTCGCCTTCCACGGTTTCCACAGTACTGCCGTGCAACGTCTTTTGGCCTATCGCTTGGTGGATCTGCTCAAGGTCCAGGTTATAGACCACCAATTCATGTTTTTCGCCGCTCTTATCCTCAAAGTCAAACCCCGCCAGGATGAAATGCCCGCCCAGTTTGGCCGGCAACGGCGCCGACAAGTACCAGCGGCTACCATGCCGGGAAACAGTAAACAGGTACTCATCACGCGGGCCCGGCTTGGCTGTAGGGTAGCTCACGGCTTTATAACGGTGGTCCCCCACGCGAGTGATGTGCAGGTTGAGCGGCTCGCCCCAGGCGTTTTTGCTCGACCATTTCCCCAGCAGGGCCGGCGGCGCGGCCTCATGGGCCGGCAGCGGGTCCTTGAAGGTCACCAGGCAACCGCTGAGCAGCAGGAACGACAAGGCAATTACCGCGATTCGCCAGGCTTTCATCGTGTACTCCACTGAATATCGTGCATGGCACCCGTTTATGTGGGAGCTGGCTTGCCTGCAATGGCATCAACCAACCGTGCCTGATTTACCGAGTTGTCTGCAGCGCAGGCAAGCCAGCGCCCACATAAAGTAGCGTCGACTTGTGACTACACCGAGGCCAACACCAAATGCATGTAACGCTTGAGAATTTCAAGCATCTCTTCACCGGTCAGAGGCTCTGCGCCGCTCAGCAGGCCCTGATATTCCATCCGACTGATTATCGCCGTCAACACTTTGGCATCCTGTTGCGGTTCGCGGGAGCCCAGTACCTGGAAAAACTGCTCAGTGCCCTGCAACAGAATCTGCTGATGGGAACGCACCAGTTCTGCCAGCCGCGGGTTCAGAAGCGCTTCCTGGCGAAAGGCCTGCTCGGCCATCAGGTGCTCACGGCGGTTGGTCAGTTGGCGCAACACGTAGTCAGCGGTCAAACGCGCAATATCATCGGCCAGTTGTGAACGCGACTGTGGGCTGCCATCGCCATAGGCGACCATTTCGCGCAGCAGGCCCTCGTTACGTACCCATAGCTTGCCCATGAACGCGGCACTGCGTTCGACGTATTGAGCGAAGGTATCGGTGAGCAAGTCGTCGATATCCTTGAAATAGTAGGTCGTGGCCGACAACGGCACCCCCGCCTCTGCCGCGATTGCACGATGGCGCACGGCCCGTACGCCATCACGCACCACGATGCGCATCGCCGCATCGAGAATGTCTTGCCTGCGTTGCTCACTGCCTCGGCGACTGGCCTTACGGCCCTGGTACTGGACGCTTTCAGCCACGGCAGCAGCAATGCCGGCGGCGCCTTCTTGAGCCATTACGCGGTTCACGACACACATCCTTGAATAGATCAAAACCTGGCGCTGTTTGCTTGACGCTTATAAACGCCGCATAAAAAAGCCGCCTTATAAAAGGCGGCTCTGGATTTCGCTAAGGTTACGCTTGTGGCCGCATGTGCGGGAACAGGATCACATCGCGGATCGACGGCGAGTTAGTCAACAGCATCACCAGGCGATCGATGCCGATCCCTTCACCGGCGGTTGGCGGCATGCCATATTCCAGGGCGCGCACGAAGTCGGCATCGTAGTGCATGGCTTCGTCGTCGCCGGCGTCCTTGTCGGCCACCTGGGCCATGAAACGCTCGGCCTGGTCTTCCGCATCGTTCAACTCGGAGTAGGCGTTGGCGATTTCGCGGCCGCCGATGAACAATTCGAAACGGTCGGTGACGTTCGGGTTGTCATCGTTGCGACGGGCCAGCGGCGATACTTCGAACGGGTACTGGGTAATGAAGTGCGGCTGTTCCAGCTTGTGCTCCACCAACTCTTCGAAAATCATCACCTGCAATTTGCCCAGGCCTTCGAAGCCCAACACTTTTGCGCCGGCTTTCTTGGCAATGGCGCGTGCCTTGTCGATGTCGGTCAGGTCGTCAGCGGTCAACTCGGGGTTGTACTTGAGGATCGAATCGAACACCGACAGGCGCACGAACGGTTCGCCAAAGTGGAACACCTTGTCGCCGTACGGCACGTCAGTGCTGCCCAGGACCAACTGCGCCAGCTCGCGGAACAGTTCTTCAGTCAGGTCCATGTTGTCTTCGTAATCGGCGTAGGCCTGGTAGAACTCCAACATGGTGAATTCTGGGTTGTGACGCGTCGAAACGCCTTCGTTACGGAAGTTGCGGTTGATCTCGAACACTTTCTCAAACCCGCCAACCACAAGGCGCTTGAGGTACAGCTCAGGCGCGATACGCAGGAACATTTCCAGGTCCAGTGCGTTGTGGTGGGTTTCGAACGGCTTGGCTGCAGCACCACCGGGGATGGTTTGCAGCATCGGGGTTTCAACTTCCAGGAAGTCACGCTGCATCAAGAAGCTGCGGATGTGCGCGATGACTTGCGAACGCACGCGGAAGGTGTGGCGCACGTCTTCGTTGACGATCAGGTCAACATAGCGCTGGCGGTAGCGCTGCTCGGTGTCGGTGAGACCGTGGTGCTTGTCCGGCAGCGGGCGCAGGGATTTGGTCAGCAGGCGTACGCTGGTCATTTCAACGTACAGGTCGCCCTTGCCGGAACGGGCCAGGGTACCCTCGGCGGCGATGATGTCGCCCATGTCCCAGGTTTTCACCGAGGCCAGGGTATCTTCAGGCAGGGTCTTGCGGTTGACGTAGACCTGGATGCGACCGGTCATGTCCTGGATCACCATGAACGAGCCGCGGTTGAGCATGATGCGACCTGCCACCTTGACCGGGATCGCCGCTTCCGCCAGCTCTTCCTTGGTCTTGTCCGCGTATTGCTTCTGCAAGGCATCGCAGTAGTTTTCGCGGCGGAAGTCGTTGGGGAAGGCATTGCCCTTGGCGCGCTCGGCAGCCAGCTTTTCCTTGCGCAGGGCGATCAGGGAGTTTTCTTCCTGTTGCAGGGCTTGGTCGAGTTGTTGGTCGCTCATGTCTTTAAATATTCCATCAGGTTCGTTGCCCCCGGCCTGCGGCCGGGGATCGCCGGCGTGCCGGCTCCTAAAAAAGGGTTACAGGCCTGACTTCAGGCTGGCTTCCAGGTATTCGTCGATATCACCGTCGAGCACCTTGTCGCAGTCGCTGCGTTCGATGTTAGTGCGCAAATCCTTGATCCGCGACGCATCAAGCACATAAGAACGGATCTGGTGACCCCAGCCGATATCCGACTTGGTGTCTTCCAGCGCCTGGGAAGCGGCGTTGCGCTTCTGCATTTCCTGCTCGTACAACTTGGCCCGCAGCATTTTCATGGCGGTGTCCTTGTTCGCGTGCTGGGAGCGTTCGTTCTGGCAGCTGACCACGGTGTTGGTCGGTACGTGGGTAATACGTACGGCCGAGTCGGTGGTGTTTACGTGCTGGCCACCGGCACCGGAGGAGCGGTAGGTATCGATGCGCAGGTCGGCCGGGTTGATCTCGATCTCGACCTTGTCGTCGATCTCTGGCGAGACGAAAACAGCAGAGAACGAGGTGTGGCGACGGTTGCCGGAGTCAAACGGGCTCTTGCGCACCAGGCGGTGCACGCCGATCTCGGTGCGCAGCCAGCCAAAGGCGTACTCGCCCTTGATATGCACGGTCGCGCCCTTGATACCGGCGACTTCACCGGCGGACAGTTCCATGATCGTCGCTTCGAAACCGCGCTTGTCAGCCCAGCGCAAGTACATGCGCAGCAGGATGTTGGCCCAGTCCTGGGCTTCGGTACCGCCGGAACCGGCCTGAATGTCCAGGTAGGCGTTGTTCGGGTCCATTTCGTGGCTGAACATGCGGCGGAATTCGAGCTTGGCGAGGTTGTCCTCAAGACGGGCCAGCTCGGCGACGACATCGCCCACTGCGCCTTCGTCGTCTTCTTCGACGGCCATGTCCAGCAGGTCACGGCAATCAGCCAGACCGGTGTTCAGTTCATCGAGGGTGTCGACGATCTGCGCCAGCGCAGCGCGCTCGCGGCCCAGTTCCTGGGCGTATTCAGGTTTGTTCCAGACAGCAGGATCTTCAAGCTCGCGATTGACTTCGGTCAGACGCTCATGCTTTTGATCGTAGTCAAAGATACCCCCGAATAGTTTCGGAGCGCTCGGACAGGTCCTTGATGGTGTTAAGGATCGGGTTGATTTCCATGGCGGGCAGCACTCGTTGGCGAACTTTTGAAAGCCGGCGAGTATAACGGCAAACGGGGGGGAACGGCAGCCCGCTGGGCGAAAAGGCGCGGGCCTTGTACACGATCCATAGAACGATACGGATCAAACTCGTGAGCAAGCCCGCTCCCACATTAGATTTCCAGCGCCTTCAGGTCACTCAATCCCCACCTGATTGCGCCCATTATGCTTGGCCGTATACAACCCCTTGTCCGCCGCCATGATCAACTGTCGGCAGTCCGTGCCCTGCACCGGTGTCATGGTCGACAGGCCGATGCTGATGGTCAGGCTCGCCCCCTCAGCCGGCGCTATGTGTGGGATTTTCAGCGCGGCAACGGCCATGCGTAGCTTTTCAGCCACCAGGCGTGCGCCGCCCGGCGAGGTGTTCGGCAGTACCAAGGCGAACTCTTCACCGCCGTAGCGCGCCGGCAGGTCCGAGGGGCGACTGCTGGCTTCGCGGATGGTGTCGGCGACCTTGCGCAAGGCTTCGTCGCCTTCGACGTGGCCGAAGCTGTCGTTGTAGGTCTTGAAAAAATCCACGTCGATCATCAGCAGCGACAGTTGGGTCTGGTCGCGCATGGCACGACGCCATTCCAGTTCCAGGTATTCGTCGAAGTGGCGGCGGTTGGACAGCCCGGTGAGGCCGTCGGAGTTCATCAAGCGTTGCAGCACCAGATTGGTGTCCAGCAGTTGCTGCTGGCTGACTCGCAGCGCTCGATAAGCCGCGTCCCGTTGCAACAAGGTCATGTAGGAGCGCGAGTGATAGCGGATGCGCGCCACCAGTTCGATATTGTCCGGCAGCTTGACCAGGTAGTCGTTGGCGCCGGCCGAAAACGCCGCACTCTTGATCAGCGGGTCTTCCTTGGTGGAAAGCACGATGATCGGAATGTTTTGCGTGGCCGGGTGGTTGCGGTATTCGCGCACCAGCGTCAGGCCGTCGAGGCCAGGCATCACCAAGTCTTGCAGGATAACGGTCGGTTTGATGCGGATCGCCTGGGCAATCGCCTGGTGCGGGTCGGCGCAGAAGTGGAAGTCGATGTTTTCTTCATGGGCCAGGCCACGTCGCACGGCTTCGCCGATCATGGCTTGGTCGTCGACAAGCAACACCATGGCAGCATTTTCATCGGTCTTGATGTCGTCGATCTGTAAATCATTCATGTGCAATCACCTGAATTACTTTCCTGCTGGCCAGCACCCTGGAGGGTCTTGATCATTTTGCGAAGACCTCCAGTAATCGGGGCGCAATTGTGTCCAGTGGGCGAATTTCAACAGCAGCATCAATCGCCGCCGCCGCTTTGGGCATGCCATACACCGCCGAGCTCTGCTGATCCTGGGCGATGGTTAGATAACCTTGTTCACGCAGCAACTTGAGGCCTTGGGCCCCGTCGCGCCCCATACCAGTCAGCAAGACGCCAACGGCGTCACCATTCCAGTGGCTCGCCACGCTTTCGAAAAACACGTCGATCGACGGCCGGTAAATCTCGTTCACTGGCTCTGCGGTATAGGCTAGCGTGCCATTCTTCAACAGACGAATATGGTGGTTGGTGCCGGCCAGCAGCACGACACCGCTTTGCGGTGGCTCACCCTCGCGGGCCAGGCGCACCGGCAGGCCAGAGGCGCTGCTCAGCCACTCGGCCATGCCGGCGGCAAACACCTGGTCCACATGCTGCACCAGTACGATGGCGGCGGGAAAGTCTTGAGGCAAACCCTTGAGCAGGATTTCCAGGGCCGCCGGGCCACCTGCCGAGGAACCGATAGCCACCAGACTCTGGCGCTTGCCGGTGGCGCGCGGCGGGGCGGCGTCGGCACGCAGGCGGCTGCCACGCTGGCCGATCAACCAGCCGATATTGAAGATCTTGCGCAGCAGCGGCGCCGCGGCATCCTTGGGGTTGCCCACGCCCAGCGGCGGCGTGTCCACCACATCCAGGGCGCCATGGCCCATGGCTTCGAACACGCGGCTGACATTGGCTTGGCGGTCGACGGTGACGATAACGATGGCACACGGGGTCTCGGCCATGATCTGCCGAGTGGCTTCCACGCCGTCCATTACGGGCATGATCAAGTCCATCAGGATCAGATCCGGGGTCAGCTCAGCGCAGCGCTGCACCGCTTCCAGGCCATTGGCTGCCACCCACACAACCTGGTGAGCAGGTTCGAAACTCAAGGCACGGCGAAGGGCCTCAACCGCGAGGGGCATGTCATTGACGATTGCGATCCTCATGCGCGCGCGCCTCCGATCAGTTCCACCACCGCGTCCAGCAACGCGTCATCATGGAAACTGGCTTTGGCTAAATAATAGTCGGCGCCGGCATCCAGTCCACGACGCCGGTCTTCTTCGCGATCCTTGTAGGACACCACCATCACCGGCAACGATTGCAGGCGACTGTCACGGCGCAAGAGTGTGACCAATTCAATACCGTCCATGCGAGGCATATCAATGTCTGTGATCAGCAGGTCGAAGTCTTCGGAACGCAGGGCGTTCCAGCCGTCCATGCCATCGACCGCGACGGCCACTTCATAGCCACGATTGAGTAACAATTTGCGTTGCAGCTCACGCACGGTCAGCGAGTCATCCACCACCAGCACCCGTTTACGCGGCGCCTCGGTGGTTTGTTGACTGCGCCGGGCAATACGTTCCAAACGCCCGGTGTTGAGCAACTTGTCCACCGAACGCAGCATGTCTTCAACGTCGACGATCAACACCACCGAGCCGTCGTCGAGCAAGGCGCCGGCGGAGATGTCCTGGACCTTGCCCAGGCGATCATCCAGCGGCAACACCACCAGCGTACGCTCGCCGATAAAACGCTCCACGGCAATCCCGTACACGGCATCGCGCTCGCGGATCACCACCACTTTCAACGTGTCTGACTGACTCTGCCCCGCCGGGCGCTGCAACAACTGGCTGGCGGCAACCAGGCCGACATGCCGGCCCTCGTGCCAGAAATGCTGGCGGCCTTCGAGTTGCACAATATCGTCGGG
Source organism: Pseudomonas sp. RA_15y_Pfl1_P11 (assembly GCF_963970975.1). Lineage (NCBI taxonomy): Bacteria > Pseudomonadati > Pseudomonadota > Gammaproteobacteria > Pseudomonadales > Pseudomonadaceae > Pseudomonas > Pseudomonas sp. RA_15y_Pfl1_P11. Next base: position 33,302 of record NZ_CAXAOY010000009.1, on the reverse strand, counting down.
CGCCAGGTCGCACATGCGCTCGATATGGGCCAGCGGGAACGCGTAGGCTTCTTCGCCGACCTCCACCACCAGGCTGCGCACCACCGACAAGGTCAACGGCACTTCCAGGTGGAAACGACTGCCCTGCCCCGCCGCCTGCTCCAGCACCACCGCACCCCGCAGTTGGCGGACCATGTGTTGCACCGCATCCAGGCCGACCCCGCGCCCGGACACTTCGGTGACCTTGTCGCGCAGGCTGAACCCCGGCAGGAACAGGAACGTCAGCAGCTCTTCTTCGCTCAGGCGCAGGGCGGTTTCCAACGGCGACAGATGTCGATCGACGATGGTGCCGCGCAAGCGCTCCAAGTCGACGCCATTGCCGTCGTCGCTCAACTCCAGCACCAACAAACCGGCCTGATGGGACGCGCGCAGGCGGATCAGGCCTTCAGCCGGCTTGCCCGCGAGCAGGCGTTGCTCAGGCATTTCGATGCCGTGGTCAACGGCATTGCGCAACAAATGGGTGAGTGGCGCTTCGAGCTTTTCCAGCACGTCGCGGTCGACCTGAGTCTTTTCACCCTCTATCTCCAGGCGCACCTGCTTGCCCAGGCTGCGGCCAAGGTCGCGCACCATGCGCACCTGCCCAGCGAGGACATCGGCAAACGGTCGCATACGGCAGGCCAGGGCGGTGTCATACAGCACCTGGGCACGCTGCCCGGCCTGCCAGCCGAACTCGTCCAGCTCGGCATGTTTTTCCGCCAGCAAGGCCTGAGCTTCGCTCAACAAGCGGCGGGTGTCGGCCAAGGCTTCCTGGGCTTCGAGGTTAAAACCCACGGTTTTGAGCTGGCCGTCCAACGTGTCGAGGGCGCGCACGCTTTGGCTTTGAATGCGTTTGAGGCGCTGTAGGCTGGCCAGGTAGGGCTTGAGCCGCTGGGTTTCCACCAGGGATTTGCTCGACAGGTCGAGCAAGCTGTTCAAGCGCTCGGCGGTCACCCGCAGTACGCGCTCGCCGCCTTCGGTCATGCGTTTGTTCTGGCGCGGCGGCTCGGCGGTAATCGGCGGAGCGGGCTCGGGTTCCGGCGGCAGTTCTTCAACGACCGGCTCCGGCGCTGCCGGCGGCGTTGCCTTGACCGGCGCCTGGGACGGGCCCAGCAGGTGCTCCATCAACGCCACATAAGCTTCGATGTCCGCCGGCCCCACGTCATTGCCCGGCGTGGCGATGCGCATCAGCAGATCAGTGCCTTGCAGCAGCGCATCAATATGTTCGGGTTGCAGGTACAGGCGGCTTTCCTGGGCGCTGACCAGGCAATCCTCCATGACGTGGGACACGCTGACTCCGGCGTCCACCCCAACGATGCGCGCGGCGCCCTTGAGCGAGTGCGCCGCGCGCATGCACGCTTCAAGCTGGTCAGCCTGGGTCGGGTTGCGTTCCAGGGCCAGCAGGCCCGCGCTGAGTACCTGGGTCTGCGCATCAGCTTCCAGGCTGAACAGTTCCAGCAGTGAGGCGTCGCGCATCTGGTCGGGGGTCATGTGAGGCTCCGGGTCACGGCGGACAACAATTGCGCCTCGTCCAGCCAACGCAGGCTGCGGCCTTTCCACTGCAGCACACCCTGGGTAAAGCGGCCGCTGGCCTGGGTGCCGGAGGCCGATGCGGCCTTCAGGGTGCGCTCATCAACAGCATGGATACCGTCGACTTCATCCACCGGCACCACCACCGGACCATCCTGGGCGGCGATGATCAACATGCGCGGCATGATGCGCCCACCGCTGGCGCTCTGGGGGGTGGCGTCCAGGCCCAGCAACTCCACCAGCGACAGGCACGCCACCAGCGCGCCGCGCACGTTGGCCACGCCAAGCAAGGCGCGGGAGCGTTGGTGTGGCAGGGAGTGAATCGGTTGCAACGGCGCCACTTCCACCAGGCAACGGGTGGCAATGCCCAGCCATTCTTCGCCGAGGCGGAACATCAGCAGGGAATGCGTGACCACCTCCTCGCCCAATTCGACCGCGTTGTACGCGCGATGCGCGTCCTGCTGCAATGCGTAGCGATCCAGCAATCGCGTGGCCGCAGCCGAGTACACCGAGCAGTTGCGGCAATGGATGTGGTCCGCCAGCAACGGGCAGGACTTGTCGCCATGGATGCCGATGCGGTTCCAACAGTCATCGATGGCTTGGGTGTCAGCCAGGGTCAGGTCCAGGCCTGCGGTATCGAGCGCCTCGGTGTTATTCATCGCTTGGACTCACTGTCAGCTCGCTCGCTCCGCGCGGCGCGCGCCTGCAAGCGGCGCGCCCCCGCGCTGTCACCCTGGGACTCAAGCAACGCGGCCAGGTGCATCAACGCCTGCGGATGCTGGGGTTCCAGGTACAAGGCTTTTCGATAATAGCCCTGGGCCTCCAGGGCACTGCCGGCCACGTCGCTGAGCAGCCCAAGCCAGTAGAACACTTGGGCGGCCGGCGGGTGGTTGTTCAGGTATTGCTCGCAAGCGGCGCGGGCATCAAGGCTTTTGCCTTCGTTGGCCAGGGAGGCGATCCGACTGAGCAGATCAGCCGCGTCGGAATGCGCCACCTTGATTGGCAACACTTGGGCGCTGACCGCGCTGAAGGGCCGCGGCCTGGTGGGAATCGGCGCCGCACTGCGCTGCGGGAAGGGCGCGGCGATAGGCACAAACACCGGCTCCGGCTTGACCGGCTCAGCCTGCCGACTGAACGCAAATGACTGCGGTACACCAATCGAACGCATGCCATGGCGCCCCAGCAGGCTGCCCTCGGCCGGGCCGATAAACAGCACGCCCTCCTCATGGGTCAAGCCTTTGAGCACATCAAACACTTGCTTCTGGGTCGGCTGGTCGAAATAGATCAACAGGTTGCGACAGAACACAAAGTCGTAGCTCGCCTCATTGGCCAGCAGCGCCGGGTCAAGCAGGTTGCCGACTTGCAGGCGCACCTGTTCGCGCACGCGGTCGGCGATGTGGTAGCCGTCACCGAATTCGGTGAAATGTCGGTCGCGAAACGCCAGATCGCCGCCGCGAAACGAGTTCTTGCCATACACCCCGCGTCGCGCGCGCTCAACCGACAGTGGGCTGACATCCAAGCCCAGCACCTTGAACTGGTGCGGAGCCAAACCGGCATCCAGCAGCGCCATGGCAATCGAATAAGGTTCTTCGCCGGTGGAGCACGGCAGGCTGAGGATGCGCAGGGCGCGCATCTGCTTGATGTCGAGCAGGCGGGCCTTGGCCAAGCGGGAGAGGGTTGCAAAGGATTCGGGATAACGGAAAAACCAGGTCTCGGGGACGATTACCGCCTCGATCAGCGCCTGCTGTTCATCCCCGCAGCTTTGCAGGTGCTGCCAGTATTCGCCGGCCCCTTGGGCATTGACGGCCTGGCTGCGTTGGCGCACCGCACGCTCGATAATGGCTTCGCCCACAGACGCAACGTCCAGGCCGATGCGCTCTTTCAGGAAGGCAAAAAAACGCGGGTCGTGGCTCATACGCTCGGCTCTGCAGAAAACAGCAAGGCGCGCACTTCGTCGGTGAGCAATTCGTTAACCCCAATCCACTGCATCAAACCCAAGGTGTCTTCACGCACCAGCCCCAGGTAAGGCGCCTCGCGGTTATCCAGGCCATAAGGCTTGAACTCGCCAAGGTCGCAACGCAGGGTGTCGGTGGCTTGTTCCAGGATCAGCCCCAGCCAACGCGCTTGAACCCAAGACTGCGGTTGATAATTGACCAGCACCAGGCGCGTGCTGGTGCGCGCCTGGGCCGGCGTGCCGAAGGCCAGGGCGCTGAGGTCGATGACCGGCACCAGCGCGCCACGATGGGCAAAAATGCCCGACACCCACTGCGGTGCATGGGCAATCGGTTTGAGTGGCAGGCGCGGCAGTACCTCGGCGACTTCCGTGGCCCTGAGGGCAAAACGCTCGTCGCCGATGTGGAACACCAGGAACAACGCCTTTTTCGCTGCCGGGACGACACCGTGTCTAGCCGCGTGATCGCTCATCAGACTTTGAAACGCGACACGCCGCTGCGCAGACCGACCGCAACCTGGCTCAGCTCATCAATGGCAAAGCTGGCCTGGCGCAGCGAGTCGACAGTCTGGCTGCTGGCATCCCCCAGTTGCACCAACGCGTGGTTGATCTGCTCGGCGCCGGTAGCCTGGGCCTGCATGCCTTCGTTGACCATCAACACCCGCGGCGCCAGCGCCTGTACCTGATGGATGATCTGCGACAGCTGCTCGCCCACTTGCTGCACTTCGAACATGCCGCGACGTACTTCTTCGGAGAACTTGTCCATGCCCATCACACCTGCGGACACCGCCGACTGGATCTCGCGCACCATCTGCTCGATGTCGTAGGTGGCCACGGCGGTCTGGTCGGCAAGGCGGCGAACTTCGGTGGCAACCACGGCAAAACCGCGACCGTATTCACCGGCCTTCTCGGCCTCGATGGCCGCGTTGAGCGACAGCAGGTTGGTCTGGTCAGCGACCTTGACGATGGTCACCACCACCTGATTGATGTTGCCGGCCTTCTCATTGAGGATCGCCAGCTTGGCGTTCACCAGGTCGGCGGCGCCCATCACCGAGTGCATGGTTTCTTCCATGCGCGCCAGGCCTTGCTGCCCGGAACCGGCGGCGACCGACGCCTGGTCGGCAGCGGTGGACACTTCGGTCATGGTGCGCACCAGGTCCTTGGACGTGGCAGCGATTTCGCGGGACGTGGCGCCGATCTCAGTGGTAGTCGCAGCGGTTTCAGTGGCGGTGGCCTGTTGCTGCTTGGACGTGGCGGCAATCTCGGTGACCGAGGTGGTCACCTGCACCGACGAGCGCTGGGCCTGGGACACGAGGCCGGTGAGCTCGGTCATCATGTCGTTGAAGCCGGTCTCTACCGCACCGAATTCGTCCTTGCGCTCCAGGTTCAGGCGTTTGCTCAGGTCACCGGTGCGCATGGTTTCAAGGATCTCGACGATGCGCTGCATCGGCGCCATGATCGCGCGCATCAGCAGCAGGCCGCAAAGGCCGGCGGCAAGGATGGCGATAAGCAGCGACACAGCCATGCTGATCTTGGCCGACAAGACTGCCTCGTCGATCGCCGCCGTGGCGCGGTCAGACACGTTCTTGTTTTCAGTGATGATGTCGTTGAGTTTCATGCGCCCTTCAGTCCAGATAGGCGTCAATTGCTCCTCGACCAATACGCTAGCCCCTGGCAGGTCGTTGGCTTCGATGCGCTCCAGCACCTGGGCGAGGACTTTGTTGTACGTCGTGTGCGCCGCCTTGAAGTTATCGAATTCCATGCGGTCAGCCTGGTTATGAATGGTTTTTTCATAGTTGGCCATCTGCTGTTCGATACGCGCTTCGAAGGACTTGTAGTGCGACCTATCGTTGTTGCTGAGCGTTTTTCCGTCGCGCAGACCAATGATATCGACGGTTTCAAGGTAGCTGTCGACCCACGCGCTGCGGATCATCGAGCTGAGGTAAACGCCCGGTACCGCGTCGTCACGCACCACCTCCTGGCTGGTTTCGATCTTCAGCAACCGTGAGTAGGAGACCACAACCATTAACAGCATGATGGCGATAATGACCGCAAAGCTTGCCAAGATCCGTTGGCGCAAGGTCCAGTTCTTCACAGTAATTCCTCGAAGGGCCATTCAAATGGGGGGAGTATAGCTGAGCAGGTGCCCTCATTTATCAATGGGTTTTTATGCAGCGCGCACGAAATGCAAAAACACCCCGGGCTGCGAAGGCAGCCGGGGTGATTGTATTAACAAGCGCGTTTAAAGTGTGGCCTGGCGCACCTGTTTTTCCAGCTCCAACTTCAACCCAGGCTCGAGTTTAAGCTGACGGGCCAGTTCATCGAGGTAGGACTTCTCCATGAAATTCTCCTCATCCACCAGCATCACACTGGCGATGTACATTTCGGCGGCCATTTCCGGAGTGCCGGCCGCCCGCGCCACATCGGCAGGGTCCAGGGGTTTGTTCAGTTCGGCATGCAGCCAGCTTTGCAGCTCGCGGTCGTTATCCAGCTTGGTGAACTCGCCTTCGATCAGCGCGCGCTCGCGCTCGTCCACATGGCCGTCAGCCTTGGCTGCCGCGACCAGCGCCTTGAGAATGCCTTGGCTGTGTTGCTCAACCTGAGCCGGTGGCAGGCGGTCGATGGTTTGCGGCTCACCCTGGGGTGCATTGGCCTGTTGCGCTTGCCAGTTACCGTAAGCTTTGTAGGCAATCACCCCCAACGCCGCCAACCCACCGTAAGTCAGGGCCTTGCCGCCGAAATTGCGCGCCTTCTTATTGCCCAGCAACAGGCCCATCGCGCCGGCTGCCAGCGCGCCGCCACCCGCACCACCGAGCAGGCTGCCCAAGCCGCCACCGCCGAGCAAGCCGCCAAGAGCGCCTTTATCGTCCTGTTTCCGCTGGCCGCCGGCCTTGTTTTGCAACATGTCCTGGCCAGACTTGAGCAACTGATCGAGCAATCCACGGGTATTCATTCAAAGCCTCCAGACACTTGGGTTCGTAGGACCCATAGGCCTCCAGCGTAAAACTAAGTGCCAAAAAGCCTTTGCTTAGAGTGCTTCCAGATGTAACGCAGCGCTTGCGGCTTGAAGCTTGCAACTGCCCTTCGCTTAAATCGATATACACTTGAGCAAATCTATAAAAACACCCCACTGGTAATTCCAGCATGATGACCTTGCGTCAAATCCGGCACTTTATTGCCGTGGCCGAGACCGGCTCGATCTCCGCCGCCGCGCAAACTGCGTTCATTTCCCAGTCCACACTGACCCTGGCGATCCAGCAACTGGAGCAGGAAATCGGCGTAAACCTGTTCAACCGTCACGCCAAGGGCATGACACTCACGCATCAAGGCCATCAATTCCTGCGCCAGGCGCACCTGATCCTCGCCACCGTCGACAACGCCAAGCGCAGCCTGCAACAGAGCACCGACCCAGTCGCCGGGCAGTTGGTCATCGGCGTGACCAGCCTGGTGGCCGGCTATTACCTCGCAGATTTGCTGACACGATTCCAGCGCGCCTACCCCAACGTGGAAATCCGCGTGATGGAGGATGAGCGCCCGTATATCGAGCATTTGCTGGTCAGCGGCGAGATCGACGTGGGCGTGCTTATCCTGTCCAACCTCGAAGACCGTCACGCCCTGCAAACCGAAGTACTGACTCATTCGCCTCACCGGTTATGGCTGCCGGCGCAACATCCGTTGCTGGAACACGACAGCATCAACCTGGCCGATGTGGCGCGCGAGCCGTTGATTCAGTTGAACGTCGACGAAATGGGCCATAACGCCCAGCGCATGTGGACCGGTGCGGGCCTGCAGCCGCATGTGACCCTGCGTACCGCCTCCACCGAAGCCGTGCGGAGCCTGGTAGCAGCCGGCCTGGGCGTGTCGATCCAGCCGGACATGACCTACCGCCCCTGGTCCCTTGAAGGCGACATTATCGAAGCGCGGCCGATTGCCGACCTCAGCCAAACCCTCGATGTAGGCCTGGCTTGGCGCCGCGGCACGGCGCGACCGGCACTGGTCGACCCGTTCCTGACGGTTGCGCGTGAACAGCCGCACCCACGCAAGCCATCTATTTAATCGAATGCTGCATTCAGTATTTAGTATTTGTTGACCTCGCGCCTGACCTCTACTCTCAGCTCATCCATAAGAGAAAGGTCAGGTGCCTCGTAAGAGAACGCCCATGGCCATCCAAGAAAAGAGATCGCGAAAAATGTCCGGCGCGCCCACCCCGCTGCTCACTGCGTTGCTGATCGACGGCGAACTGGTCCAGGGCCAGGGTTTTGTCGAGCCGATCCTCAACCCGGCCACCGGTGAAGTACTCACCCAGATCGCCGAAGCCAGCACCGAGCAGGTGGAGGCTGCGATCCTCGCCGCCCACCGAGCCTTTACCGGCTGGTCACGCACCACGCCGCAACAACGTTCGAACATCTTGCTGGGCATCGCCGATGCCATCGAAAAACAAGCCGACTACCTGGCCCGCCTGGAATCCCTGAACTGCGGCAAGCCCTTGCACCTGGCGCGCCAGGATGACTTGAGCGCCACTGTCGATGTGTTCCGCTTCTTCGCCGGCGCCGTGCGCTGCCAGACCGGGCAACTGAGCGGCGAATACCTGCCGGGCTACACCAGCATGGTGCGCCGCGACCCCATCGGCGTCGTGGCCTCGATTGCACCGTGGAACTACCCGCTGATGATGGCCGCGTGGAAAATCGCTCCAGCCCTGGCCGCCGGTAATACGCTGGTGTTCAAACCATCGGAGCACACGCCGCTGTCGATCCTGGCGCTGGCCCCTGTGCTTAAAGAGCGCTTGCCACGCGGAGTGATCAACATTCTGTGTGGCGGCGGCGAAGGCGTCGGCAGTCATCTGGTCAGCCACCCCAAGGTGCGTATGGTGTCGCTGACCGGCGATATCGTCACCGGGCAGAAAATCCTGCAAGCGGCCTCCAAAACCCTTAAACGCACGCACCTGGAACTGGGCGGCAAAGCGCCGGTGATCGTGTGCAACGATGCTGACCTGCAAGCCGTGGTCGAGGGCGTGCGTGCCTATGGTTATTACAACGCCGGCCAGGACTGCACTGCCGCGTGCCGCATCTACGCCCAGGCCGGCATTCACGACAAGTTGGTTGCCGAGCTTGGCGCAGCGGTCAGCAGCCTGCGCTTTGCCGGTAAACGCGACGCGGACAATGAACTGGGCCCGTTGATCAGCACACGCCAGCGCGACCGTGTGGCCAGTTTTGTCGAACGCGCCCTCGGCCAGCCGCATATCGAACGCATCACCGGCGCGGCTGTGCATTCCGGCGCGGGCTTCTATTACCAGCCCACCCTGCTCGCCGGCTGTAAACAGAACGATGAAATCGTGCAGCGCGAAGTGTTCGGCCCGGTAGTGACCGTGACCCGCTTTGACGAACTGGAACAGGCGGTGGACTGGGCCAACGACTCCGAATACGGCCTGGCGTCCTCTGTGTGGACCCAGAACCTGGACAAGGCCATGCAAGTGGCGGCGCGCCTGCAATACGGCTGCACTTGGATCAACAGCCATTTCATGCTGGTCAGCGAAATGCCCCACGGCGGCTTGAAGCGCTCGGGGTATGGAAAAGACCTCTCGAGTGATTCATTGCAGGACTATAGCGTTGTCAGGCACATCATGGCCCGGCACGGAAATACACTTTAGCCGCAAGGTTCAAGCTGCAAGCTCCAAGTAAATACGGATGGGTTTTTCTTGCGGCTTGCAGCTTGAAGCCAAGGGCTACGCTAAAACAAAAAACAACACGTACAACTGCTTTTACTGCCCCGACCATAATTAAAGAAGAGGGAACCCCCATGTCCGCGCATAAGACCGCACTGCTCAGTGCCCTGACCACCGCGCTGCTCGCCAGTGCCAGCCTACAGGCCGCCGAACCGCTCAAGGCCGTTGGCGCGGGTGAAGGCCAACTGGATATCGTCGCCTGGCCCGGCTATATCGAACGTGGCGAAAGCGACAAGGCCTACGACTGGGTCACAGGTTTCGAGAAGGAAACCGGCTGCAAGGTGAATGTGAAAACCGCCGCCACCTCAGACGAAATGGTCAGCCTGATGGCCAAGGGCGGGTATGACCTGGTCACCGCGTCGGGCGATGCCTCGCTGCGGCTGATCGTCGGCAAGCGGGTGCAGCCGATCAACACCGCGCTGATCCCCAATTGGAAGAACATTGACCCGCGCCTCAAGGATGCGCCGTGGTATGTGGTCGGCCAACAGACCTTCGGCACCCCGTATCAATGGGGCCCGAACGTGTTGATGTACAACACCACGGTATTCAAGACCGCCCCCACCAGCTGGAACGTGCTGTTCAACGCCCAGAACCTGCCAGACGGCAAGCCGAACAAAGGCCGCGTGCAGGCGTATGACGGCCCGATCTATATCGCCGATGCGGCGCTGTATCTCAAGTCGACCAAGCCAGAGCTGGGCATTCAAAGCCCGTATGAACTGACCGAAACCCAGTACAAGGCCGTGCTCGAAGTGTTGCGCGCCCAGCAACCGCTGATCCACCGCTACTGGCACGACACCACCGTGCAAATGAGTGACTTCAAGAACGAAGGCGTGGTCGCCTCCAGCGCCTGGCCGTACCAGGTCAACGGCTTGCAGAACGAGAAACAGCCGATCGCCTCGACCATTCCCAAAGAAGGCGCCACCGGCTGGGCGGACACCACCATGCTGCACACCGACGCCAAGCACCCGAACTGCGCCTACAAGTGGATGGACTGGTCGCTGCAGCCCAAGGTCCAGGGCGATGTCGCCGCGTGGTTCGGCTCGTTGCCGGCGGTGCCGGCGGCCTGCAAGGAAAGCGAACTGCTCGGCGCCGAGGGCTGCAAGACCAATGGGTTCGACCAGTTCGAAAAGATCGCTTTCTGGAAAACCCCGCAGTCTGAAGGCGGCAAGTTCGTGCCGTACAGCCGCTGGACCCAGGATTACATTGCGATCATGGGCGGGCGGTAATTTCTACCAAACGACATAGAACCAATGTGGGAGCGGGCTTGCTCGCGAACGCGGTTGAACAGTGACAGACATGTTGACTGACACACCGCATTCGCGAGCACGCCCGCTCCCACAGATGCTTTTTTGGAGCACCGCACCATGACACTTGCAGTCCAATTCACCCACGTTTCCCGTCAGTTCGGCGAAGTGAAAGCCGTTGACCGGGTTTCCATCGATATCCAGGACGGCGAGTTCTTTTCCATGCTCGGCCCTTCCGGCTCGGGCAAGACTACCTGCCTGCGCCTGATCGCCGGGTTCGAGCAACCGAGCGCAGGCTCGATCCGTATCCACGGCGAGGAAGCCGCCGGCTTGCCGCCGTATCAACGCGATGTAAACACTGTGTTCCAGGACTACGCGCTGTTCCCGCATATGAATGTGCGCGACAACGTCGCCTACGGCCTCAAGGTCAAGGGCGTGGGCAAGGCCGAACGCCTCAATCGCGCCGAAGAAGCCTTGGCCATGGTCGCCCTCGGCGGTTATGGCGAGCGCAAGCCGGTGCAGCTTTCCGGTGGGCAGCGTCAGCGCGTAGCCCTGGCCCGCGCCCTGGTCAATCGCCCACGCGTATTGCTGCTGGATGAGCCGCTGGGCGCACTCGACCTCAAGCTGCGTGAGCAGATGCAGAGCGAGCTGAAAAAGCTGCAACGCCAGCTCGGCATCACCTTTATTTTCGTGACTCACGACCAGACCGAAGCGCTGTCGATGTCTGACCGTGTGGCGGTGTTCAACAAGGGTCGCATCGAGCAGGTCGACACCCCGCGCAACCTGTACATGAAGCCCGCCACGGCCTTTGTCGCCGAGTTTGTCGGCACGTCCAACGTGATTCGCGGCGAACTGGCCCAGCGCCTCAGCGGCAACCCGCAGCCCTTCTCGATCCGTCCGGAGCACGTGCGTTTTGCCGAAGGCCCGCTGGGTGCCGGCGACGTGGAAGTCAGCGGTTTGCTGCACGATATCCAGTACCAGGGCAGCGCCACGCGCTATGAGCTGAAGCTGGAAAACGGCCAGACGTTGAACATCAGCCAGGCCAACAACCAGTGGCTGGACATCAGCAGTGCCCATCAGGTCGGCCAGTCCATCACCGCCCGCTGGGCGCGGGAAGCCATGACACCGCTGACCGATATCGCAGGCGAGGTGTGACATGAGCCTGGCCCTAACCCAACCACCGATGCGCAGGTTTTCCAACCTGCTGTACCGCAAGCCCAACCTCTACCTGGCGATGCTGCTGGTGCCGCCGCTGATCTGGTTCGGCGCGATCTACCTGGGTTCGTTGCTGACCCTGCTGTGGCAAGGTTTCTATACGTTTGACGACTTCACCATGGCGGTCACGCCGGACCTGACCCTGACCAACTTCGCCGCGCTGTTCCAGCCGTCGAACTTCGACATCATTGTGCGCACCTTGAGCATGGCGATTGTGGTGTCGATTGCCAGTGCGGTGATCGCGTTCCCGATTGCTTATTACATGGCGCGCTACACCACGGGCAAGACCAAAGCGTTTTTCTACGTCGCGGTAATGATGCCGATGTGGGCCAGCTACATCGTCAAGGCATATGCCTGGACATTGCTGCTGGCCAAAGGTGGCGTGGCGCAGTGGTTCGTGCAGCACTTGGGGCTGGAGCCCGTGTTGCAGCTCGTGCTGGGCATTCCCGGCGTGGGCGGCAGCACCTTGAGCACCTCGCACCTGGGGCGGTTCATGGTCTTCGTTTATATCTGGCTGCCGTTCATGATCCTGCCGATCCAGGCGTCCCTGGAGCGTTTGCCGCCGTCGCTATTGCAAGCCTCGGCTGACCTTGGGGCCAAACCGCGCCAGACGTTTATGCAGGTGATATTGCCGCTGTCGATTCCGGGGATTGCCGCCGGTTCCATCTTCACGTTCTCGCTGACCCTGGGCGATTTCATCGTGCCGCAACTGGTGGGCCCACCGGGTTACTTCGTCGGCGGCATGGTTTACGCCCAGCAAGGCGCCATCGGCAATATGCCCATGGCCGCAGCGTTCACGTTGGTGCCCATCGTGCTGATCGCGGTTTACCTGTCCATCGTCAAACGCCTGGGGGCCTTCGATGCACTCTGAAAAATCCAGTTTGAGTTTGAAGATCGCAGCCTGGGGCGGGTTGGTGTTTTTGCACTTCCCGATCCTGATCATCTTCCTCTACGCCTTCAACACCGAAGAAGCCGCGTTCAGCTTTCCGCCCCAAGGCTTTACCTTGAAGTGGTTCAGCGTGGCCTTCGCCCGGCCGGACGTGCTGGAGTCGATCAAGCTGTCCTTGCAGATCGCCGCCATCGCCACCCTGATTGCGATGGTGCTCGGCACGTTGGCGTCGGCCGCGTTGTATCGCCGCGAGTTCTTCGGCAAGCAAGGCGTGTCGTTGATGTTGATCCTGCCGATTGCGCTGCCGGGGATCATCACCGGTATCGCGCTGCTGGCGACGTTCAAGACGCTGGGCATTGAGCCGGGGATGTTCACCATTATCATCGGCCACGCGACGTTCTGCGTGGTGATTGTCTACAACAACGTCATTGCCCGCTTGCGCCGCACCTCCCACAGCCTGATCGAAGCCTCGATGGACCTGGGTGCCGACGGCTGGCAGACCTTTCGCTACATCATCATGCCCAACCTCGGCTCGGCGCTGCTGGCTGGCGGCATGCTCGCGTTTGCGCTGTCGTTCGACGAAATCATCGTCACCACCTTCACCGCCGGCCACGAGCGCACCTTGCCGCTGTGGCTGCTCAACCAGCTCAGCCGCCCACGCGATGTGCCGGTGACCAACGTGGTGGCGATGCTGGTGATGCTGGTGACGATGGTGCCTATTCTCGGGGCTTATTACCTGACGCGCGGTGGTGAAAGCGTGGCGGGGAGTGGCGGTAAATAACTTGGCGACTGGAGGAACGCGGTTTAAATGTGGGCTTGCTCGCGAATGCGGTACATCAGATACACATGTGCCGACTGACACACCGTATTCGCGAGCAAGTCGAATCGTCGCACCGCCGCTCCCACATTTAGAGCCAGTTTCTTCAGAGAAATAACACGCGTTTTTAGGAGAGCTGAACCATGCAGACCAAACTTTTGATCAACGGCCAACTGGTAGAGGGCGAAGGCCCGGCCCAGGCCGTGTTCAACCCGGCACTCGGCCGCGTACTGGTGGAGATCAAGGAAGCCAGCGAAGCCCAGGTCGACGCCGCCGTGCGCGCAGCGGATGCCGCCTTTGAAGGCTGGTCACAAACCGCGCCCAAGGATCGCTCGCTGTTGCTGCTGAAGCTGGCGGACGTGATCGAAGCCCATGGCGAAGAGCTGGCCAAGCTGGAATCGGACAACTGCGGCAAGCCTTACAGCGCCGCGCTGAACGATGAAATCCCGGCGATTGCCGACGTATTCCGCTTCTTTGCCGGCGCCAGCCGTTGCATGAGCGGCTCGGCCGGCGGTGAGTACTTGCCCGGGCACACCTCGATGATCCGCCGCGACCCGGTGGGTGTGATTGCCTCCATCGCACCGTGGAACTACCCACTGATGATGGTCGCCTGGAAAATCGCCCCGGCCCTCGCCGCCGGTAATACCGTGGTGCTCAAGCCGTCGGAACAAACCCCGCTGACCGCGTTGCGCATGGTCGAACTGGCCGCTGAAATCTTCCCGGCCGGTGTACTCAACTTGGTGTTCGGCCGTGGGCCAACCGTCGGCAGTCCACTGGTGAATCATCCGAAAGTGCGCATGGTCTCGCTGACCGGCTCCATCGCCACCGGTGCAAACATCATTTCCAGCACCGCCGACAGCGTGAAGCGCATGCACATGGAGCTGGGCGGCAAGGCGCCGGTGATCATCTTCAACGACGCCGATATCGATGCTGCCGTAGAAGGCATTCGCACCTTTGGCTTCTACAACGCCGGCCAGGATTGCACCGCTGCATGCCGGATTTATGCGCAAGCAGACATCTACGATGCGTTCGTCGAAAAGCTCGGCGCCGCGGTCGCCAGCATCAAGTACGGCTTGCAGGATGATCCCGCTACCGAACTGGGGCCGCTGATTACCGCGCAACACCGCGATCGTGTCGCCGGGTTTGTCGAACGCGCCGTGGCACAACCGCACATTCGCCTGGTCACCGGCGGCAAGGCGGTGGAAGGCAATGGTTTCTTCTTTGAGCCGACCGTGCTGGCCGACGCGCAGCAGGACGACGAAATCGTGCGTCGCGAGGTATTCGGGCCGGTGGTGTCGTTGACCAAGTTCACCGATGAAGCCCAAGTGCTGGGCTGGGCCAACGATTCGGATTACGGCCTGGCGTCATCCGTGTGGACCGCCGATGTAGGGCGCGCCCATCGTTTGGCCGCGCGCTTGCAGTACGGCTGCACCTGGGTGAACACCCACTTCATGCTGGTCAGCGAAATGCCCCACGGCGGTCAGAAACTGTCCGGCTACGGCAAGGACATGTCCCTGTACGGGTTGGAAGACTACACCACCGTTCGCCATGTGATGTTCAAGCACTGAAGCTTTTACCCCTGCGAATGCGGAGAATCAGTCGGTAGATCCTGTCACTGACACACCGCATTCGCGAGCAAGCCCGCACACATTTGATCTTCATAAAGATCAAGTACTGTGTTGGCATCAGAGCCGGAAATGTCTTGTCGCACTTGCAACTCAATCACCCCGCTATCAATCAATTTTCCTACGTCATCGAACCGCTTAAGCTATCCGGCGTCTGTTTAATGTCCGTTGCGTTTGGCCGAAGGCATGTCCGAACCGTAATTTCTGATCCGCTACGTGCCAGGAACGGCGCGGGATTTGCTCACGACAGGTTGTCTCTATGCACCGTAGGAATTTGCTCAAAGCGTCCATGGCCATTGCGGCTTACACTGGTTTGTCGGCCAGCGGCCTGCTAGCCGCCCAGGCTTGGGCCGGGAACCGTGCCGCCGATGGCAAGGCCGTGGCGTTCGATTTCGAATCGCTGAAGGCCCAGGCCAAGCAACTCGCCGGGACCGCTTACAAAGACACCAAACAAGTGCTGCCGCCCACCCTGGCGACCATGACCCCGCAGAATTTCAACGCCATCGGCTACGACGGCAACCACTCGTTGTGGAAGGAATTGAACGGCCAACTCGACGTGCAGTTCTTCCACGTCGGCATGGGATTCAAGACGCCGGTGCGTATGCACAGCGTCGACCCCAAGACCCGCGAAGCCCGCGAGGTGCATTTCCGCCCTTCGCTGTTCAACTATGAAAAAACCACGGTCGACACCAAACAGCTGACCGGCGACCTGGGTTTCTCCGGCTTCAAGCTGTTCAAGGCGCCAGAACTGGGCCGCCATGATGTACTGTCGTTTCTCGGCGCCAGCTACTTCCGCGCAGTGGATTCCAGCGGCCAGTACGGCCTCTCCGCCCGTGGCCTGGCCATCGACACCTACGCGAAAAAACGCGAGGAATTCCCTGATTTCACGCAGTTCTGGTTCGAAACCCCGGACAAGAACGCCACCCGCTTCGTGGTCTACGCCCTGCTCGACTCGCCGAGCGCCACCGGCGCCTACCGCTTTGATATCGACTGCCAGGCCAACCAGGTGGTGATGGCGATCGATGCACACATCAACGCGCGTACCGCCATCGAACAACTGGGTATCGCGCCGATGACCAGCATGTTCAGCTGCGGTACCCATGAGCGCCGCATGTGCGACACCATCCACCCGCAAATCCACGACTCGGACCGCCTGGCGATGTGGCGCGGCAATGGCGAATGGATCTGCCGCCCGCTGAACAACCCGGCCAAGCTGCAGTTCAACGCGTTTGCCGACACCGACCCCAAAGGCTTTGGCCTGGTGCAGACCGACCATGAGTTCGCCAGTTACCAGGACACCGTGGACTGGTACAGCAAACGCCCGAGCCTATGGGTCGAACCCACTACGGCCTGGGGTGAAGGCTCCATCGACCTGCTGGAAATTCCTACAACCGGCGAGACCCTCGATAACATCGTGGCCTTCTGGACCCCGAAAAAACCCGTAGCGGCCGGCGAATCACTGAACTACGGCTACAAGCTGTACTGGAGCGCCCTGCCACCGGTGAGCACGCCGTTGGCCCAGGTTGACGCGACCCGTTCAGGCATGGGTGGCTTTATCGAAGGTTGGGCGCCGGGTGAGCACTACCCTGAGGTGTGGGCGCGCCGTTTCGCCGTGGACTTCAAGGGCGGTGGCCTGGACCGCCTGCCACCCGGCACGGGGATTGAGCCAGTGGTGACGTGCTCCCATGGCCAGGTCAAGGATTTCAGCGTGCTGGTGCTGGATAACATCAAGGGCTACCGCATCCTGTTCGACTGGTACCCGACCAGCGACAGCGTAGAGCCGGTGGAACTGCGCCTGTTTATCCGTACCCAGGACCGCACCTTGAGTGAAACCTGGTTGTATCAGTACTTCCCGCCGGCACCGGACCAGCGCAAGTACAGCTGATACCGGTGGGAGCTGGCTTGCCAGCTCCCACCTTGTTTAACGACGATCCTCAGAACCGCGACACACTCTTCATCGCCCCAATCAAATAGCGCATTGCCATCTGATCGTTCTCGGTCAGGGCGCGGTACTGCGCCAGCAATTCCATTTCATCTGAGCTCAACCTTCGGCCCCGCAACGACATCCTGCGGGTCAGAAAAGACGTCACCACACCCGCTACACCATCGGACTTGGCCATGGACTGGTTCTCCTGATATCCATCGAATACTCCTGTTGCCCATTACCCGCCTCCCATGAAGCGCAATGCCTCAGTGAGCAAACCCACTGACTTCCTGGGCCAGAAATCAGGCTCACCCTAAGCGTAGAAAAAAACTGCTCTCGTGTGGGATTTTTTTAGAGTATTAACTTAAATAAATTGCTTAGGTAACAAATACCTACAGACATATCCGACACCTGCGCGCGTAAAAAAACCCACCGGGTCAGGGTGGGTTTCAGTCAGCGCCAACAGCGGATTAGTCGCGCAGATCAGACTCATGAATCGGCTGGTCGCGATGGGTCGCCCTTTGATACTGCGCCGGCCAGATCGCCTTGCGCCCGCCCAGGTCGTCGTCGGCATGCAGCGGCCAGTAAGGATCACGCAGCAGCTCGCGTGCCAGGAAGATGATATCGGCCTGGCAGGTGCGCAGGATGTGCTCGGCCTGGGCCGGCTCGGTGATCATGCCAACGGTGCCGGTAGCCATGCCCGACTCTTGGCGCACCCGCTCGGCGAAACGGGTCTGGTAGCCGGGGCCGGTGGGGATCTCGGCATTAGCGGCCGTGCCACCGGACGATACGTCAATCAGGTCCACGCCAAGGGTTTTCAGGCGACGCGCCAGTTCCACGGTTTCGTCGGGGTTCCAGCCATCTTCCACCCAGTCGGTGGCCGACACCCGCACAAACAACGGCAGCTCCTGAGGCCAGGCTTCACGCACGGCCTCTGTGACCTGCAGCACCAGGCGGATACGGTTTTCAAACGAGCCGCCGTACCTGTCCTGACGCTGATTGCTGATCGGCGACAGGAATTGATGCAACAGGTAACCATGCGCCGCGTGGATTTCCACCACTTCAAAACCCGCGGTCAACGCACGCTTGGCGGCGGCGACAAAATCGGCGATGACTTGTTGGATCTGCCCCTCATCCAACTGTGTGGGTTGAGTGTGCTGAGGGTCGAAGGCAATCGGCGAGGGCCCTACCGGCACCCAGCCGCCCTCCTCCGCCTTGACACTGCCATGCTTGCCGATCCAGGGCCGATGGGTGCTGGCCTTGCGCCCGGCGTGAGCCAGTTGAATGCCGGCCACCGCGCCTTGGGCTGCAATAAAACGCGTGATGCGTCGCAGCGGTTCGATCTGCGCGTCGTTCCACAAGCCCAGGTCCTGGGCGGTGATGCGGCCATCAGCGGTGACAGCGGTGGCTTCGGTAAAAATCAGCCCCGCACCGCCGACCGCACGGCTACCAAGATGCACCAGGTGCCAGTCGTTGGCCAGGCCGTCGACCGCCGAATACTGGCACATCGGCGAAACCGCGATGCGATTGAGCAGGGTTAATTGGCGCAGGGTATAGGGTTCGAGCAGCTGACTCATGGCGCACCTCTTCTGGGTTCTATGGGCACTGTTCAACAGTGCTTAGAGCCTAGTCGACAACGCTGGATTGCACAGGGTTCAGAAAGAGAAGCGGGAGCCGATTACCGGCTCCCGCGTTGCAAAAGCTTACATTTCGACCTGGGTGCCCAGCTCGATCACTCGGTTTACCGGGAGTTTGAAGAAGCGCAGGTTGCCGTTGGCATTCTTCAACATGAACGCGAACAACGCCTCGCGCCAGCGCGCCATGCCCTTGATGCGAGAGGCGATCACCGTCTCGCGGCTGAGGAAGTACGTGGTGCGCATCGGGCTGAAATCCAGGTCATCCAAGTGACACAACTTCAGCGCTTCGGGCACGTCCGGCTCGTCGGTAAAACCAAAGTGCAGGATCACGCGGAAGAAGCCTTCGCCGTAGGAATCCACTTCGAAGCGCCGTGCCGCCGGCACGCGAGGAATGTCTTCGTAGACCACCGTCAGCAACACCACTTGTTCATGCAACACCTGGTTATGCAGCAGGTTGTGCAACAGCGCGTGGGGCACAGCGTCCGGGCGTGCGGTGAGAAACACGGCGGTACCCTGCACCCGGTGGGGCGGCTGGACGCGAATGCTGCTGATAAAAATCGGCAATGGCAGGCCGCCTTCGTCGAGGCGCTCCACCAGCAATTGTTTGCCGCGCTTCCAGGTGGTCATCAGCACGAACAACACAATCCCCGCCAAAACCGGGAAGGCACCGCCCTGGATGATCTTCGGCACGTTGGCAGCGAAGTAGAGCCCGTCCACCAGCAGGCAGCAGACCAAGACCGGCACGGCCAGAATCGGAGGCCATTTCCATAGCAGCAACATCACCGCCGACACCAGGATGGTGGTCATCAGCATGGTGCCGGTTACCGCCACGCCGTAAGCTGACGCCAGTGCGTTGGAGGATTCGAAACCCAGCACCAACAGGATCACACCCACCATCAGCGACCAGTTCACCGCGCCGATGTAGATCTGGCCCTGCTCGGCACTGGAGGTGTGCTGGATATGCATGCGCGGGATGTACCCCAACTGGATCGCCTGGCGCGTCAACGAGAACGCACCGGAAATCACTGCCTGGGACGCAATCACCGTGGCCAGGGTGGACAACACCACCAGCGGGATCAACGCCCAGCTGGGTGCCAGCAGGTAGAACGGGTTACGCGCGGCTTCCGGGTCACCCAGCAGCATCGCGCCTTGGCCGAAATAATTGAGTACCAGCGCCGGCAGCACCAGCATGAACCAGGCGCGGGCAATGGGTTTGCGGCCGAAGTGGCCCATGTCGGCGTACAGTGCTTCGGCGCCGGTCAGTGCCAGCACCACCGCGCCAAGGATAGCCACGCCAATGCCCGGGTGAGCCTCGAAGAATCGCACCGCCCACATCGGGTTCATGGCACTGAGCACCTCAGGATGCAGGGTGATGCCATACACACCGAGACCGCCCAGGACCAGGAACCAGGTCACCATCACAGGCCCAAACAGCTTGCCGATGTGGTCAGTGCCGTGCTTTTGGATCAGGAACAAGGCCACCAGCACGACAAGGGCGATGGGCACGACCCATTTTTCCAAGCCGTCGAACGCCAGCTCCAGGCCTTCGATCGCCGATAACACGGAAATCGCCGGGGTGATCATGCTGTCGCCGTAGAACAGCGCCGCGCCGCACAGGCCACACACCACCAGGAAGCTGCGCAGCTTCTTGCGCTCCCCCGCCGCCCGTCGCGCCAGTGCAGTCAGGGCCATGATGCCGCCCTCGCCTTGGTTGTCGGCGCGCAGCACAAACAGCATGTATTTGATCGAAACGACCCAGATCAGCGACCAGAAGATCAGCGCCAGGATCCCCAACACACCGTCATGGTTGACCTGAACCCCATAGCCGCCGCTGAACACCTCTTTAAGGGTGTAGAGCGGGCTGGTCCCGATATCGCCGTAAACCACCCCGACCGCTGCCACCAGCATGCCAATCGGCTTTGCGGTGGAATGCTCGGCGCCTGCCGCCGGACTACTTGCCTGACCCATCAACCACTCCTGCCCTTCTGACCTGCGGTCTTTATAAACAACGCCTCTAAGCGGACCCTAGCATGCGCTGTTTTACTTCTCGTAACAGACGTTTTGTTGACCTTAGGATTTTACCTACGCGCAACGGCGCGAAGCATAGCGCAGCACTCGTCGCTTTTCGCTGCATAAAGCTGGTCAAGTGCGCTGCCCGTCGCTAGAATTGCGCACTTTTTGATCAGAGGCACACTTCAAGTGCCCATCCGTTGTCTCGTCGTGCACGACCGGCAGCGTCATTCAATACCGAGGTTAGACATGTCCACCACCATCGCAAAAGCCAACCCCAAGGTTGGCTTTTTTTCCCTGGGTTGACCGGGGGACTCAGATAGAATCCGACCACATCAATGACCTTTTCGGCGAAGTGCGGATCATTGCTGACCTTGAATGTCTTCAGTAGGTGCGATTTGAGATCGGGCGCCGCCCAGATTTGTCGAACTCGCCAGGTGGTAACGTGCGCGTATTTGGCCATCAACCGAACGCTCCAATGCGTTGCCTCCTTCGAAACCCGCTGAGTTGTCAAGATCAGGATTTATTTGACTTTCTCAGCGCCCGGTTTCAAGGGCTGACCGCTACGCGGAAGGTCGCTCAGCCCCCTCGATTTCCTACTCAAGGTAGCGTTTTTTGCCACTTGAACACCGTCGGCGAAGTGATCTGTAGCTCCCCACAGATGGCCATGGGCGTCACCCCGTCAGCGAGCAAAAGGAGTATCCGCGCCCACCGACCGAGGCTTTGCTCCAGCGTACTCATGCGCAACCAACCTTGAAGCGTAATTACGTCGGCGAGTTGCAGTGCAAAAGGAGCAACTGGTCGAGGCATGCGTGGAACCATCTCGAGGCGAGGGGCACACAGTATATCTTTACACGCTAGAAAATGAACTAACCGCTCACGACACTAGCCGGACTCTTTAAGAAACGTCTTATTCGCCCCTCACCAAAAAAACCATAAAATACAATCCAATTTTTATAAAAGACGCTGCACCCCACTATGAAAATTAAAAATTTATTACTACTGTTTTTTATCTGCAGCACAACAACGAATGCAATCGCAGCAACATGCCAATTCTACCCAGGCAGCTCTGCCTTTACGAATAACATCACACTACCCCAAACTGCATCGATACCTAGAGACGCACCTGACGGCCAAATCATATATGAAAGCTCGCCAATTACAATTACCAATCAGGACAAATACATTTGCGCCGCCCCATATTTGCTAGGGACCAAGAATTACTTGGGTAAGGACGTGCCCGGAAGCATACAGCCTATTGGAGACACCGGTATTGGGTGGCAATGGATTCATGACGGAGAAGCATATAACGGAGTGGCAAGCAATTATATTAGACCCGACTTCGGAAGCGCAATTTATTTCACAGGCGCATCTTTCGCGTTAAGATTTGTAAAAATAGGAGCGATAAAAAATAACGCTCGAATACCTGCTGGAGAAATTGGAGCACTCCAAAGAGGGACGATTTTTCCGGTTACACTCACAACCAATGGAATGTCTATAGTAGTACCCTCATGCGAAACGCCCGATGTAACTGTGGACATGGGAAGCATGGACTTGAGTCAAATTTTCCACAACGATGCGTCGAAGCGCTTCAACATAAAACTCAACAACTGTCCAGCCGGCATCCAAAAAGTAAATTACAAACTTATCGCAACATCAACAGCACCTGCGATAGGTCCAACTTCAGGAATTATTAACCTGAATTCCACTTCAACTGCCAAAGGCATTGCGTTGCAACTAATGGACAGTAGCGAGCAACCAATAAATCTCAACTTAACACATGCATTCAACGACTACTCAAATGGCGGGGGAAATTTCGAAATCCCCATGTTCGCACGATACTTTAAGAAAGCAGGAGGAACTGGAGAAATAAAAGCTGGAACCGCAAACTCGGAGATCACCTTCATTATGAGTTACTTATAAATTCGCTCAGTTACCTTATCACATAAAACGACTTAAAGAGCCCTCTATCATGCCTATCGTAATCCAACCTAAAGAGCTGAAAGACCCTATTTTTTGCGAGTTCTAACGAAATAGCGGAACTCGTGAGAAAAAAACCTCATTGTTCGTCAGCCGTGTTGATCCATGTGTATGGATGGCAAACTGCGAATTCATCAAGTCGAACAAGTCAAGCAGATCGCTTAGTATCGTCAATACATTTACCTCCTCAGATTCTATCCAACTCTTAGGCGCGACTAGACGCTGGGCCATTATCGCCACGCTTGTCCGCGTACCTAGAATTCTCTGATCCATATGTAGTGGTCGAATGAAACCGGACACTCATTTAGACGAGAATGCTCGCAAGATCGAGGTGTCAAATGACCAAACAACGCCGTACCCTTTCTGCTGAATTCAAACGCGAGGCTGCCGACTTCGTACTCAGGCAAAACTACAGCTACATCGAAGCCAGCCCTTCATTCGGTATTGGCGAGTCAGCGTTGCGCCGCAGGGTTGACCAGGTTCAGAAAGAGCGCCAAGGCGTCACTCCGCAGAGCAAGGCGCTGACCCCAGAGCAGCAGAAAATTCAGGAGCTGGAAACCCGGATCGCCCGGCTTGAGCGAGAAAAATCCATACTAACTTCAGTCTCTCCATACGCGCTAACAATACTCATTAGCAACAATTGTTTTTGCGCATTATTTGATCAACGCTTAGAATCGCGCGCCAAGAATTTCGACCAGGGCTAACCCTGCAGGCTGTGAGTATATGAGTAATAATCCACGTGTAGGGTTTGTGTCGCTAGGGTGCCCGAAGGCTCTGGTTGACTCCGAGCGCATCCTCACGCAACTGCGCATGGAAGGCTATGACGTTGTGTCCACTTACCAGGACGCTGACGTGGTGGTGGTCAACACCTGCGGCTTCATCGATTCGGCCAAGGCTGAGTCGCTGGAGGTGATCGGCGAGGCGATCAAAGAGAACGGCAAGGTCATCGTCACCGGTTGCATGGGCGTGGAAGAAGGCAATATCCGTAATGTGCACCCAAGCGTGCTCGCGGTGACCGGCCCACAGCAGTACGAGCAGGTGGTCAACGCCGTGCACCAAGTGGTGCCGCCACGCCAGGACCACAACCCGCTGATCGACCTGGTGCCGCCGCAAGGCATCAAGCTGACCCCGCGCCACTACGCGTACCTGAAGATATCCGAGGGCTGCAACCACAGCTGCAGCTTCTGCATCATCCCGTCGATGCGCGGCAAACTGGTGAGCCGCCCGGTCGGTGATGTGCTTGACGAAGCCCAGCGCCTGGTCAAATCCGGTGTGAAAGAGCTGCTGGTGATCTCCCAGGACACCAGTGCCTACGGCGTCGACGTGAAATACCGCACCGGTTTCTGGAACGGCGCGCCGGTCAAAACCCGCATGACCGAACTCTGCGAAGCCTTGAGCAGCCTGGGTGTGTGGGTGCGCCTGCACTACGTTTACCCGTACCCGCACGTGGACGAGCTGATCCCGTTGATGGCCGCCGGCAAGATCCTGCCGTACCTGGACATCCCGTTCCAGCACGCCAGCCCGAAAGTGCTCAAGGCCATGAAGCGCCCGGCGTTCGAGGACAAGACCCTGGCGCGCATCAAGAACTGGCGCGAGGTCTGCCCGGAGCTGATCATCCGTTCGACCTTCATCGTCGGCTTCCCCGGCGAAACCGAAGAAGACTTCCAGTACCTGCTGGACTGGCTGACAGAAGCCCAACTGGATCGCGTCGGCTGCTTCCAGTATTCGCCGGTTGAAGGCGCCCCGGCGAACCTGCTGGACCTGGCCGTCGTGCCGGACGACGTCAAGCAGGACCGTTGGGAGCGTTTCATGGCTCACCAGCAAGCTATCAGCTCGGCGCGCCTGCAACTGCGCATCGGCAAGGAAATCGAAGTGCTGATCGACGAAGTCGACGAGCAAGGCGCGGTTGGCCGCTGCTTCTTCGATGCGCCGGAAATCGATGGTAACGTGTTTATCGACGATGCCAACGGTTTGAAGCCGGGTGACAAGGTCTGGTGCACCGTGACGGACGCCGACGAGTACGATTTGTGGGCTGAAAAGCGCGACTGATCGGCGACAAAATCAAAAGCCCTGCATCTGATCAAGATGTGGGGCTTTTTTAGGTCTATCGTTTGCCCATCGCCCATCACTGGCAGGAAGCAGCGGCATGCGTCAGCATTCGGTTATCCATACCCCCAAAACCAGCGATTATCAAAAACTGACTGAAATCTGGGAGTCCTCAGTGCGGGCCACCCACGATTTTTTGCCGGACAGCTACATCGAGCGGCTGAGGCATCTGGTGCTGACCCATTATCTGGACACGGTGATGCTGATCTGCACCAAGGACTCGCACCAATGCATCACCGGGTTCGCTGGCGTGGCCGCGGGCAAGGTCGAAATGCTGTTTATCGACCCGCAGCGCCGCGGCCAGGGCCTTGGCCGGCAATTGCTGCGCTATGCCATTGAACGCATGAACGCCGACGAACTCGAGGTGAACGAACAGAACCCCCAGGCCCTGGGCTTTTACCTCAAGCAAGGCTTCGAGGTAGTCGGACGCACGGAGCATGATGGCCTCGGCCAGCCTTATCCGTTGCTGCGTCTGCGTTTGCGCCAGGCGCAACAACAGGCCCGCCAGGGTTAAATGAAATAGGGCCGGGATTAACCGGCTCCAGGCAGGTACAATAGCCGCCCCCTTTTGTTACGGCCCTTGTCATGACTGACCCCATACGCCTCTCCAAACGTCTAATCGAACTGGTCGGTTGCTCCCGTCGGGAGGCTGAGCTGTTCATTGAAGGCGGCTGGGTCTCGGTGGACGGTGAAGTGATTGACGAGCCGCAGTTCAAGGTCACCACCCAGACGGTCGAACTCGACCCCGAGGCCAAGGCCACCGTGCCTGAGCCGGTGACCATCCTGCTGCACGCCCCTGTGGGCGTGGAGGCCGAAACGGCCATGGCGTCGATTAGCGCCGAAACACTCGCGGAAGAACACCGCTTTAGCAAGCGCCCGCTCAAGGGCCATTTCCTGCGCCTGACCGCCAGCGCCGACCTTCAAGCCAAGGCCAGCGGCCTTCTGGTGTTTACCCAGGATTGGAAGATCCTACGCAAGCTGACCGCCGATGCCGCCAAGATCGAGCAGGAATACGTGGTGGAAGTCGAAGGTGACATGGTTGCCCACGGCCTCAACCGCCTGAACCACGGCCTGACATACAAAGGCAAGGAACTGCCGGCCGTCAAAGCCAGCTGGCAGAACGAAAACCGCCTGCGTTTTGCAATGAAAAACCCGCAGCCGGGTGTAATCGCGCTGTTTTGCGAAGCGGTTGGCCTCAAGGTCATCGCCATTCGTCGTATCCGCATCGGCGGCGTGTCCATCGGCAAAGTGCCGGTTGGCCAATGGCGTTACCTGTCCGGCAAAGAGAAGTTCTAAGCCGCTCCCCTATTATCGACACCGCCTGCCTGGGCGGTGTCCACCGTTGAAAACCAGGATTGCCCACCATGATTCACAATGACGTACTGCGCAGCGTGCGCTACATGCTCGACATCAGCGACAACAAGATGGTCGAGATCACCAAGCTCGGCGGCATGGACGTAACCAAGGAAGACCTGCTGACCTACCTCAAGAAGGATGAGGAAGAAGGTTTCGTGTTCTGCCCGGATGAAGTCATGGCGCACTTCCTTGATGGCCTGGTGATCTTCAAGCGCGGCAAGGACGAAAGCCGTCCGCCGCAGCCGATTGAAACCCCGATCACCAACAACATCATCCTCAAGAAGCTGCGCGTGGCCTTTGAACTGAAGGAAGACGACATGCACGCCATCCTCAAGGCGGCCGAGTTCCCGGTGTCCAAGCCTGAGTTGAGCGCGCTGTTCCGCAAGTTCGGCCACACCAACTACCGGACCTGCGGTGACCAGTTGCTGCGCAACTTCCTCAAGGGCCTGACCCTGCGGGTTCGTGCGTAAGCCATGAATTACCACGTCTCGCCCGTCGGTTTCGTGCGCTCCTGCTTCAAGGAGAAGTTCGCGATCCCGCGCCAACCGCAGCTGGCACCCGCCGCGCGGGGCGTGCTGGAATTGGTGGCGCCGTTCGACGGGGGTGAGGCGGTGCAGGGCCTGGAGCAGGTCAGCCATGTGTGGCTGTTGTTTCTGTTCCACCAGGCCCTGGAAGACAAGCCACGCCTGAAAGTGCGCCCGCCGCGCTTGGGTGGCAACACCTCCATGGGCGTGTTTGCTACCCGCGCGACTCATCGCCCCAATGGTATTGGCCAGTCGGTGGTGAAACTGGACAGGGTCGAGCCAGGGCGATTGTGGATTTCCGGGATAGACCTGCTTGATGGCACGCCGGTACTGGATATCAAACCGTATGTGCCGTATGCCGACATTGTCGACACGGCCACCAACGGGATCGCCAGCGCTGCGCCGCAGCTGATTCCCGTGCAATGGCTGAAGACTGCGCTGCATCAGGCGCAGAGCCACGCTCAGCGCTTGGATGAGCCGCTGGTGGCGTTGATTGAACAGTGCCTGGCGCAGGACCCGCGGCCGGCGTATCAGACGCCGGGGCCGGAGCGAGAGTACGGCGCGCAGTTCTGGGATGTGGATGTGCGTTGGCACTATCCCGAGGCTGGGCTGATTTGTGTGCTGGAAGTGCTTCCAGCCAACTGAAGAAACCGGAAGCATTTTTTGATCTGTGTTTTTACTAACCCAGTATCACTTCTCGACGAACGCGCGCTCGATCAGGTAATCACCTGGCTCACGCATGCGTGGCGACACTTTCAGGCCGAAGCTGTTCAACACCTCACTGGTTTCATCCAGCATGCTCGGGCTGCCGCACAGCATGGCGCGGTCGTCCTCGGGGTTGATCGGTGGCAGGCCGATGTCGCTGAACAACTTACCGCTGCGCATCAGGTCGGTCAGGCGGCCTTCGTTTTCGAAAGGCTCGCGCGTCACGGTTGGGTAGTAGATCAACTTCTCACGCAGGGCCTCGCCGAAGAATTCGTTCTGCGGCAGGTGCTCGGTGATGAATTCGCGGTAAGCGACTTCGTTGACGTAACGCACGCCGTGGCACAGGATCACTTTTTCAAAGCGCTCGTAGGTTTCCGGGTCCTGGATCACGCTCATGAACGGAGCAAGGCCGGTACCGGTGCTGAGCAGGTACAAGTGTTTGCCCGGCTTCAAATCGTCAAGCACGAGGGTGCCTGTCGGTTTCTTGCTGATGATGATCTCGTCGCCTTCCTTCAAGTGCTGCAACTGGGAAGTCAGCGGGCCATCTGGCACCTTGATACTGAAGAACTCCAGATGCTCTTCCCAGTTCGGGCTGGCAATGGAGTAAGCGCGCATGAGCGGGCGGCCGTTGGGCTGTTGCAGGCCGATCATCACGAACTGACCGTTCTCGAAGCGCAGGCCCGGATCACGGGTGCACTTGAAGCTGAACAGAGTGTCGTTCCAGTGATGAACACTGAGGACACGCTCGTGGTTCATGTTGCTCATGTACGGGGGACTCCTGGAAATGGGTCTGCGCCAAAGGTGTAGATGCGCAATTGCACAGCATTCTAATGGCGGCGACAATATCTGTTAACTGGATTATTAAGATAAGGGTTATCGGTTATATCGATATGCGATTTACTCTCCGTCAACTGCAAGTCTTCGTCGCCGTCGCCCAGCAGGAAAGCGTCTCCCGCGCTGCTGGCCTTCTGGCCTTATCTCAATCCGCCGCCAGCACCTCGATCACCGAGCTGGAGCGTCAATCCAGCTGCCAATTATTCGACCGTGCGGGCAAGCGCCTGAGCCTCAACGCCCTCGGTCATCAGCTGTTGCCCCAGGCCGTAGCGCTTTTGGACCAGGCCAAGGAGATCGAGGATCTGCTTAACGGCAAGTCCGGTTTTGGCTCCCTGGCGGTCGGCGCCACCCTGACCATCGGAAATTACCTCGCCACGCTGCTGATCGGCAGCTTTATGCAGCAACATCCCGAGAGCCAGGTGAAGCTGCATGTGCAGAACACTGCACATATCGTGCACCAAGTCGCGCACTACGAAATTGACTTGGGTCTAATCGAAGGCGATTGCAGCCACCCGGACATCGAGGTGCAAACCTGGGTGGAAGATGAGCTGGTGGTGTTTTGTGCGCCGCAGCATCACCTGGCCAAGCGTGGCGTGGCGACCATGGCAGAGTTGACTCATGAAGCCTGGATTTTGCGCGAACAAGGCTCAGGCACGCGCTTGACGTTTGACCAGGCCATGCGCCATCACCGCAGCGCGCTGAATATCCGCCTGGAGCTGGAACACACTGAGGCCATCAAACGGGCGGTGGAGTCAGGGTTGGGGATTGGCTGTATTTCGCGGCTGGCGCTGCGCGACGCGTTCCGACGTGGCAGTTTGGTGCCGGTGGAAACCCCGGACCTGGACCTGGCCCGGCAGTTCTACTTCATCTGGCATAAACAGAAGTACCAGACCTCAGCGATGCGCGAGTTCCTGGAACTTTGCCGGGCCTTTACCGCTGGAGTCCAGCGCAGCGACGAGATCGTGCTGCCGA
Source organism: Pseudomonas sp. RA_15y_Pfl1_P11 (assembly GCF_963970975.1). NCBI lineage: Bacteria > Pseudomonadati > Pseudomonadota > Gammaproteobacteria > Pseudomonadales > Pseudomonadaceae > Pseudomonas > Pseudomonas sp. RA_15y_Pfl1_P11. Next base: position 4,246 of record NZ_CAXAOY010000009.1, on the reverse strand, counting down.
GCATTGCCTGAGCCTTAGATCAGGATCACAGCCCACACCAGCGTGATCATGGTCAGCGCGACAAACTGCGCAGCGCTGCCCATGTCCTTGGCGTTTTTCGACAGCGGGTGGCGGTCCAGGGAGATGCGGTCGATGGCGGCTTCAACCGCCGAGTTGAGCAGCTCGACGATCAAGGCCAGCAGGCACACGGCGATCAACAACGCGCGTTCGACGCGGCTGACAGTCAGGAAAAAGCTCAGCGGGATCAGGATGACGTTCAGCAACACCAACTGGCGGAATGCTGCCTCGCCTGTGAAGGCCGCGCGCAGGCCATCCAGGGAATAACCCCCTGCATTAAAGATACGCTTGATACCGGTTTGACCCTTGAAAGGCGACATAGACGTAGGCAACTGAACCAAAGAAGTGGGGAAACTAGATCACGCCAAGTCAAAAAAGCGTGAACCGCTCAACGCTTAATGCTGCGAGATTGACTCAAGTTGTTGTAGGAGCAATGCCGCCTGGGTGCGCGTACGCACGCCCAGCTTGCGGAAGATCGCCGTGACATGGGCCTTGATGGTCGCTTCAGATACGCTCAGCTCGTAGGCAATCTGCTTGTTCAACAAACCTTCGCAAACCATGGTCAGCACACGAAACTGCTGCGGCGTCAGGCTGGCCAGTCCATCGCGCGCGGCCTTGGCTTCGTCGGACACGTTAATTTCTTCAAACGCTTGCGGCGGCCAGGACACATCGCCATCAAGCACGGTGCGCACGGCTTTCTGGATATCTTCCATGGCACTGGACTTGGGGATGAAACCACTGGCGCCAAACTCCTTGGAGCGCACCACCACATCGGCGTCTTCCTGGGCCGAAACCATCACCACGGGGATCTGCGGGTATTGCCCGCGCAACAGCACCAGCCCGGAAAAACCATAGGCGCCGGGCATATTCAGGTCGAGCAGCACCAAGTCCCAGTCGGACTTTTCGGCAAGGCGGGCTTCCAGCTCGGCAATGCTGGCCACTTCGACCAGCCGCACGTCCGGGCCAAGGCCCAGGGTCACGGCTTGATGCAGCGCACTGCGAAACAGCGGGTGGTCATCGGCTATCAGGATTTCGTATGTGGCCATTGATTAAATGATCCTGTTTTTTATGGGAGCCCTGATGGGTTCAGGGCTCGCCAGTACACAAGGCGGCAGCCAGGCAGCTGTCGCCACAGGGCACGCTCAACGTCAAAAGCACCTGAAACGACGTCGAAAATTCACGGTTGCACCCCAATCGGCGCTCAGCATGCCCAGCGTAGCCTGGGGGGTCAAGCACTACGCCCACGGGCATTTTAGCGGCGTGCGGGTTTAGGGTGCCATCATGCAAACGTCGTCTGGCTATCCCGCAGGTATATAGGGAGCAAGACGAGTATGGACGATGTCCGTCGGGTCCAGGGGTAACTGGAATTTGGCCGCCAGGTAATGCGTGCTGAACACGTCGAGGTAGGCATCGAGTACTTCGCAGGCAGCCTGGTCATCGGCCAGTTCGAGGCACAGGGCGGCGACTTCGGCGGTGCAAAAATGATCATCACGCTTGGACCGGCGCAGTTTATAGCGCGACAGTTGCTCCGGCGCCAGGCTGAGTACCGGCAAATGCTCAAGGTAGGGGCTTTTGCGGAACATCTTGCGCGCTTCACTCCAAGTGCCATCCAGCAAGATGAACAACGGGCGCTTGCCCTCCTCCACCTTTACTTCACTGACAACACGCTCGGGCGCCACAAATTCACCAGGGAACACGATGTAGGGCTGCCACTGCGGATCGGCCAACAAGGTGAGCAAGTCCGGATCGACTTCGGTGCGCGACCAGGCGAATGCGGTGGTGTCGTCGATTACGTCGGCGATCAGCCAGCCGGTGTTGCTGGGCTTCATCGGTTCCACGTCATGCATCAGTAGACACATGGCAGATCGGGCCTCGACTTCGGGGCGCCAGGCACACAGGCAGTATTGCGGGATGACCCGGCAACCGGGGCAGCGTTCGGCACGCGACCCACGATTGAGGAACGGCCGCACGGCGCGAGCCAGACGTTGGGTACGCAGGCGGGAGACGGCGTGGCTCATCGGATGCGCCGGTGAAACGGGTAAATCGACACGGTGGAAACTCGTGAAAGGCTTAAGTGGCCGCAGTTTACCAGCGATACGCCTGGCTGTAGTGGCAAGGGCACACCTATAATTGCGCGCCACTGAACGCACAGCACAGTGGCTGGTCTATGCACCAGTAACCGAATCAGGAGAGTTTCATGCTGCGTTCCATGCTGCGTCTTGTCGCCCCATCCGTCGCCCTCGCGCTGGTATTGCCCGTGTGCGCCCAGGCGGCCTCGCTGCTGGAGGCCCAAATGAACAGAAAGCTGCAAAGCGTCGCGGCTGAGAGCAATAAGGACCTGCCCCGGGAAATCGACGAAAAAACCCTGGAAGTGGCCTACACCGTTGAAGGCATGCAACTGATCGATCACCTGAGCGTGATGTCCGACCGCGCCGAACAGATGCGCGCCAACCCCAAGGCTGTGTACTTCCAGCTTGGCCAAAGCGTGTGCCTGAACAAAGGCTACCGCGAACTGATGGCCAAAGGTGCAGTGATGCGCTACGAAATCACCGAGAACAAGACCAACCGTCCTGTGGCGTCGGTCAAATTCGTTGAAGCAGATTGCCCGGCACCGGCTGCGGCGAAAAAGAAAAAGTAGCCGTTTTACCTTCGCGCGCTGCTGTCCGGCAGCGCGCACTCCCCCCGCGCCAACTCCTTCCAGGCAACTAAGCCCCCCCTATTGAGCGACCAATAAGTGGTTGCCAGCCAAGGGTTTTTCGGCACATGATCAAGTCATTCCAGCCATTTATTCACAGCATTGTTCATGCTGTTCTGTAACATTTTCAGGGCAAAAGAAGGTTGCCCCCTGCGGCAAGCAGCGACACATGCAGTGTCGTAGCCTCCGGCGAACCTCTCGTCGGCCACCCGGGCCCTGCAAGAAGGAGACGTTGAATGCCTTACGAACCGAATGACCGCCTGCTTCGACATTTTGAAGAGAACGGGGCCGACCTCACGCAGCAGGTCGAAGCTCAACTCCAACTGATCGCTCCCAACAGCCCGAATATCCCCCTGTATCGCGACATGATCCTCACCGTGCTGCGCATGGCCCAGGACGACCGCAACCGCTGGAACGCCAAGATCACCCTCCAAGCTATCCGCGAATTGGACCATGCCTTCCGCGCGCTCGAACAGTTCAAGGGTCGCCGCAAAGTGACAGTGTTCGGCTCGGCACGCACTCCAGTGGAAAGCCCGCTGTACGCCCTCGCCCGGGAAGTCGGCGCAGCGCTGGCACGCTCGGACCTGATGGTGATCACCGGCGGTGGCGGCGGCATCATGGCCGCCGCCCATGAAGGCGCCGGCCTTGAACACAGCCTGGGGTTCAACATCACCCTGCCGTTTGAACAGCATGCCAACCCGACCATTGATGGCACTGAGAACCTGCTGTCCTTCCACTTCTTCTTTACCCGCAAGCTGTTCTTCGTCAAGGAAGCCGACGCATTGGTGTTGTGCCCAGGCGGTTTCGGCACGCTGGATGAAGCGTTGGAAGTGTTAACCCTGATCCAGACCGGCAAGAGCCCGCTGGTACCGGTAGTGCTGTTGGACGCGCCAGGCGGCGGGTTTTGGCAGGGTGCCCTGGATTTTATCCGCAGTCAGTTGGAAGCCAACCGCTATATCCTGCCTACCGACCTCAAGCTGGTACGCCTGGTGTACAGCGCCGAAGAGGCAGTGGAAGAGATCAACCAGTTTTATGCCAACTTCCACTCCACGCGCTGGTTGAAACGTGAGTTTGTAGTACGCATGAATCATCCGCTCAGTGAGCGGGCATTGGCCCATTTGCAGAGCGAGTTTGCCAGCTTGCGGCTGAGTGGGGACTTCCAGCAGCACGGGTATACCGGCAAAGAACATGACGAGCCAAGGTTCAGTCATTTGACGCGACTGGTGTTCAACTTCAACGGGCGCGACCAGGGCCGGCTACGGGAGCTGGTGGATTACATCAATTTACCGGAGAACTGGGCGCAGGCTCAGGGGAAGGCTCAGCAGCGGGTGGAGCCGGAGCCGGCGTGATTTTTTGAGCAAAAAAAAGGTTCTTCACGGAATCACGGGAAAGACAGAAACAAGAACGCCGATTTGATGGATGATGTTCGTGCGAGCAAACACATCTAAAAAACCGGCGTTCTTATGCGTGATATTAATACTTTTCTTCCCTTTT